>NC_019689.1:2484500-2801250 GCF_000317025.1 Pleurocapsa sp. PCC 7327
TTGTTGTTGAGTAATGCCTGAGAGAGGAATTTAACGGCAACAGTGACCCCTCCGAGTACTTTATCCTCGGCGCGATAAACGTGACCCATAGCACCGCTACCAACTAAGTCAACGAGTTGATAGCGGTTAGCGAGTAAGCGGCGGTGTCTGGAATCTGTCGTCATGATCGGGCGACTGTCTGAATGGTGAGTAATGTTTCTAAAAGCAATAGCTAATTAATCTGTCTCAAGGCTGACGTTCCAAAACGGCTTCTATGGTACATTCAAGTAAATGCCCCGCTAGAATGCCACCGGAAAGGTGATAGGTGTTATCGTTAACTCGATAATAGGTTTCAAAACCGCTCCGCCTTTGGCGATCGCTTAAAACCAAGTATCGTTGAACGATCGATTCCGGCCCAATCCATCCTTCTCCTTCAACTCGCCCCAAGAGACTTTGCTGTAGAACATAGGTGTACTGGCGTTCCTCCTCGTCGAGACGACCCCGATACTCAAAGGAGATTTCTTGGCGATCGCTGTCGGGAAAAACGATTTTGGTTACCATTGTGAACCAGTTTTCCTGATTCCAGGCAACAATGGTTCGACCTTTAACGGGAAAGACGATCCCGTTGCGTTCTAGCCAATGTCCTTCGATTGTCCAACGTCCCGCTTCCATCAAAAAGCTGTGCGTCAAGGCAGTACTCCTTATCCCATCTTGGGTTTTAAGGTTTAGATCGAGAAGGTCTGTTCTGGTAGACATTGCCAAAAATCCTCACTCGAATTGGATTATGGATCGATAGCGCGATCGGGTTTGAGGGGCGAATTTAGAAATCTACAATCATAGAATTCCCAAAAATCTTTAAAAGATCGCCATGACAATCAACAAAAAAAATTTGAGTTTTATCTAAGTCGTGATGGGAAGATGAATTTCTCCTAGTAATGTGGGTTGTTTTGCTCCAGTTACTTGCACTAAATTACCGGGAAAAGAACAACAAAAGCGCCAGTAAGCTAAAACGGCAAACGCGATCGCTTCTTTAGCATCTGCGCTGATTCCGACTTCATCGGTTGTCAAAACCTTCGCTTTGCCTGCTAATTTCTCTTCTAAACGTCGTTTTAAATAACGATTGCGACTGCCGCCACCACATAAAAGTACTTCATCGGGCATTCGCGGTAAAAATGTGCGATAGCTGTGGACGATTGAAGCCACGGTGAATTCTGTCAGAGTTGCCAGCCAGTCTGCCTCGCTGAGTTGATGGATTTGAGCCTCCTGCCAACAAGTGTCTAGATACGCTTCGCTAAATAATTCTCGTCCGGTAGACTTAGGTGGCGATTGTTGAAAGAAATCATGGGCTAACCATCGCTCTATCAGTTCCTGAGCTGGCATTCCTTGCGCTGCCCAATTGCCGTCTTTGTCGAACGTTTGCCGTCCGCCAGTCAGTTTAGATACTGCTAAATCCAGTAAGGCGTTTCCCGGTCCCGTATCCCAACCGCAAACCGACTCCTCCCAGTCGTTTTGCTGGCGGGCTGGCAGATAGGTGACGTTGCCGATGCCACCAATATTTTGCACGCAGCGATACAAAGTCGGATGGCTCAGCAAACAAGCATCGACTTTGGAAACCATCGGTGCGCCCTGTCCCCCCGCTGCAATATCCGCCGCCCGAAAGTTATAGACGGTGGGAATCCCCGTCAGATTGGCAATGACCTCTCCCCGTCCCAGTTGTAGGCTATAACCGATTTTGGATTGATTCTCTCTCTCTTCCAGAAAAGGTGGTCGATGAAAAACCGTTTGACCGTGAGAACCAATTAATTGTGCGGGGGGATTTCCCGTTTGAATTTTCTGTGCCGCTAGGGCAAATTGAGTGGCGATCGCGTCGTCTAATTCGGCAAATTCTGCCATCGATAGAGATTGTCCGCCACAAACCGCTAGAATTTGCTCTCTAAGCTCGATGGGATAGGGAAAGGTTTCTTCAGCTATTAGCTTGACTTGTAGCTCGATCCCCGTGCCAGTAATTTCTACTAGAGCAGCATCAATTCCATCGACAGAGGTGCCGCTTATTAAACCAATGCAGTACACTTAATTCCTTATTCGCTTGACCGATAACAACACTATAGGGAAAAGAACGCGAAAAGTTGAGAGTTTAGGATAAATTTTGGCAAAAAACATTTATAAGTCCGTACTTTATCTCGATCTCGCGAAAATACCCCACGAAAGTGGGGTACTTACTCCTAGTTATTTTTAACTCGGTACCAGACAATAAATGCAGTCTAGATTAGGCTTCGCTTTCGATGTAAATAAATAACAGACCCATGACAACGGCTGGCAAGAGCCAACAAACAATTGGAATCAGAATCCAAGGTAAATACGAAGCTGCATATGTACCTGTCATTTCAAATTCTCCTATCTAAAGTTTGAGGATTACGAGAAGAGTATTGCTATGCAAAAAAGACTTAATTATTGACAAGCCCGCGCATGATGGCATCAATAACACCTAAATTTTCTAGGAGGAAATAGGCAGTAAAAGCGCCGCCCATGCCGCCGACAAAGAAACCAGCCGTAAACTGGCTCCAGCCTTCCGAGGATTTCAGCGATGCATCGCCGGTTCCGATCGCTCGTCCGCCTTGGAAAGAGACAAGACCGTAGCTAGCTAAACAAGCCGTTGCAATGAGAATTATTGCTAAACCTGAAATTAAACCGCCCAGACTAGCAAACTCCGAATCCCGTAACGGTCCGAGTAAAACCCAAGGACCGATAATAAAATAGCCGTGAGCCATGCCAATCTCTAGACCTCTTAGGAGGGGAGATAGCCCCGGACGATAGGCGGGAAGATTGCCGATAAAAGCTTTAGTAAAATCGGAAGCAGAAATGGGGGTTGCTAGATGACCAGTAAAGGGATCGCCGTTATAAGGTTGAACTACTTGTTTGTAATCAGCCATCTTTTTAGAGTTCTCCTCTCTATTAAGAAAGTGAAATTTTTGAAAAACTCAAGAATCCATTTTAAGCATGGACAGGTAGTCGCACGGTCAAAATTCGTCTAAGCGTTAGAAAAGTTCATGAATTTCTCTATCCTTCGGTTAAGGAAGAGGGCAGAAAGATAAATGACTAATGACCGATGACCAATGATAATCTGGGATCGATTAATATTGGGATGAAGGACAATGAAACAGAGTCTTACTCCACACAATAGCAAACAACGGATTTTAGCGCGTTTATTTGCTGGCTTGCTATCTTTTATTTTTGCATTAGGCTTAATGGCAGCTCCTGCCAAGGCTACGGGAGCGTACGATCTGCCGTCTTTGGGGGTCGGGTCGTCAACTTGGGTGGTCGATTCGGCGGAGGTTATCAGCCTTGCCAATGAAGGCAAGCTGAGCAGTGCTTTGAAGCAATTAGCCCAAAAAACTGGCAATGAAGTAAGGATGGTGGTTATTCGCCGCCTCGACTTTGACGAGACGATTGACAGTTTCGCAGACAAGCTGTTTGCGAACTGGTATCCTACTCCAGAGGAGCGGGCTAATGAGACGCTACTGGTCATGGATACTTTGACAAATAGTACTGCCATTCGCACTGGGGAAGCTGTCAAAGCAATTATGTCCGATGAAATTGCCAAGAGCGTGGCTTCGGAAACAGTAGCCATTCCTCTGCGAGAAGGCAACAAGTACAATCAGGCATTGTTAGAGGCAAGCGATCGCTTGGTCGCCGTTCTCTCCGGTCAACCCGATCCCGGTCCTCCCAGCCAACAAGAACTCAATATTGAGAGTACTTTTGCCAGTGCAGAAGAAACCGACGATCGCAGTGCAACTGTCTGGGTTGTGGTGCTGTTAGTGTTAGCAACAGCAATTCCGATGGCAACCTACTTTTGGTACGTCGGCTTACCCGGACGCTAATCCTGAACGTATTCTGTCCCGTCGATCAGAGCATACTCAGCCCGCATGAATTCCCGTCCTAAATACGCTGCATGGTCGAGCATCGTGATGGGAGGTGGCTGGGTTTGCTCGAAAATTTTGACGCAAAGTTCTTTAGCCGTTCTGCCAGTGTATAGTGTTTGGGCAGTCCGTTCGACTTTTCCTTTGGCGGGAATCACTTTACCCGTTTCTGGATCGACGGCTAAGCCTTTTTCGTTGATGATATTGGTGAAGTGCTTGGCGCAGATCAGTCCGGCTTCGCGATCGAGATAAATGATAAAATACCCGCCCGGATCGAGTTCGATGTGGCGTTTGGAAAGTTCGTTATTGATAGAAGTAATGGTATCGGCTAATTGATTCATCTTGTCATTAAATCCCCGATCGACTAATTACTATAGTAGAAAATTATGCGACTTTCCAAACGATTCCCAAACTGTCGTTGGTGCAGTGACATTACAGGCAAACTAGCTTGTAGGCAGGCTTGATGAAGTTAAACTCAGATCTTGTACCTTTGGCATTAACGCCTAGAACTAAAGTTCTAGGCTCAAAGCTCAACTCGATTAAAATCGACTGAAATTCCTATTGGGTCTTTTTTAGAAGACTTTTTCGATCGTCTGGGAAATTAATGACAACAGCAGTAGTTGAGAGCGATCGCTTTTTTCCCTCAAAAAAAGCAGCACGCTTTGGTGCTGCCCAATTTGAATAGAAACAATTACTTACTAGGTTAGAGCTGCCATTTTCACGTCATTGTTTGCCAAGAGAGCTTGCAACTCTTCCGCGTCTACTGTTTCTTTCTCGACGAGGATTTGTGCCAATTGGTCGAGGACGTGACGATTGTTGACGAGAACATCTTTGGCGCGGCGATAAGCTTGTTCGACGAGAAGGCGAACTTCTTCGTCGATGGTTGCTGCCGTTTCATCGGAGAAGTCGCGATCCGATGCAATGTCGCGACCGAGGAAAACTCCGCCATTCTGCCGTCCCAAAGCCACGGGACCGAGGCGATCGCTCATACCGAAGCGCGTAATCATCTGACGCGCAACTCGCGCTACCTGTTGTAGGTCGTTTGCCGCACCCGTGGTCACTTCTTCTTCACCGAAGACGATCTCTTCGGCGATGCGACCGCCAAGGGCGACTGCCATTTGATTTTGCAGGTAGGCACGAGAATATAATCCTGCTTCCATGCGCTCTTCGCTAGGCGTAAACCAAGTCAAACCGCCAGCGCGACCGCGAGGGATGATGCTGATTTTCTGTACGGGGTCGTAATCGGGCATCAGAGCGCCCACTAGCGCGTGACCTGCTTCGTGATAGGCAACCAGAGTCTTGCGCTTTTCGCTCATGACGCGGTTTTTCTTCTCCGGACCCGCTAAAACGCGATCGATCGCGTCGTTGACCTCATCCATGGAAATTTCGGTGAGGTTGCGACGGGCGGCGAGAATAGCCGCTTCGTTCAAGAGGTTAGAGAGGTCGGCACCCGTGAATCCAGGAGTCCGGCGAGCAATCTTATCTAGGTCAACATCCTTGGCAAGGGTCTTGCCGCGAGCGTGAACTTTGAGAATTTCTTGGCGACCTGCATAGTCGGGGCGATCGACGACGACCTGGCGATCGAAACGACCCGGACGCAACAAGGCGGCATCGAGAACGTCGGGACGGTTGGTAGCGGCAATGACGATAATGCCCGTATTCCCCTCAAACCCATCCATCTCGGTGAGCAACTGGTTCAGAGTTTGCTCGCGCTCGTCGTTACCGCCGCCCAAACCAGCACCCCGCTGACGACCGACAGCATCAATTTCATCGATGAAGACTATACAAGGAGCGTTGGCTTTTGCTTGCTCGAACAGATCGCGGACGCGGGAAGCACCAACGCCGACGAACATTTCGACGAATTCTGAACCAGAGATGGAGAAGAAAGGAACGCCAGCTTCTCCGGCAACTGCACGAGCTAAGAGGGTTTTTCCGGTTCCGGGAGGTCCGACTAAGAGTACGCCTTTAGGAATTTTTGCCCCAACTGCCGTGAAGCGATCGGCATTTTTGAGGAAGTCAACGACTTCAGCTAATTCTAGCTTGGCTTGTTCGATTCCTGCTACGTCTCCGAAAGTCACCTGGGTTTGGGGTTCCATTTGCACTCTGGCTCTAGATTTGCCGAAGTTCATCGCTTGAGAACCGGGACCGCTTTGAGCGCGTCGCAGGAGTAAGAACAGTCCTACCAGCAACAAAATGGGGAAGAAAAGGCTGCTCAGAGCGCGGAACCAAACGCCATCATCTTTTTGGGGAAGCACTGAGATATCTACCCCGTTTTTGGTTAGGAAGTCGATCAGTTGAGGATCGTTGGGCAGAAGGTTGACCAAGACTTGCGTTCCATCTTGAGCGGGAACGATCGCTTTGGTGCGATCGGCGGTCAGTTTGACGCTCTCAACTCTGCCGCTGGTAACTTCTGAGATGAATTTATCGTATCTCCAAGTTGCCTGACTTTGGGGTTGTCTGTCTAAAAAGGCGGTCGCTAGGGCAATGACTACTATAGCTAGCAAGGCATACAGTCCTGCATTCCGCCACTTTTTATTATTGTTATTTTTGTTCACGCTTTAAGCCTCCTGGGATGTGAGGATGAGGATAGATTCATCGTTATGAGGATTTATTTTGAGCTTAGAGATCGATGCTCCTGGAATGTTAGGGATTCGCTTTGAATTCACTCGTTGTTAAATTATGTTAACCTTTCTCAGGAACTATTGACAGCATCGATTTTCATTTCGGTTTTTCTAGTGAGTCTAGCTGGGAGATCCAGTCTGGATCGGTAGTGTCTATAGTAGTAATGTAGGCTCGTTCGAGTTCGCTAAAGGGTTCGGCTGTCGCTTGCTGCTGCGCGAGCAAATCAACAGTCGCATCGGAGATGTCTTTTGTTCGCTGCAAAATGCGATCGCGCAACACTTCCATCGGAGCGCTACAATGGATAATCCGCAAGGGGATCTTGTTGGAGCGAGCATAGTCAATAGCAGGATCTCGCCATCTGTGCCGATCGTATTTGGCATCCAAGATGACTGAATATCCTTCGCTCACAAGCATTTTACCCAATTCCAACAAACGTTCGTAGGTTTTTTGGCTCATCTGCGGGGTATAGAGTTGGTCTCCTCCTCGTTCGGAGATCTCAATTCCTGCTAGATGCTTGCGTACCGCATCGGAACGAATGTGAATCGAACCAATACACTTGGCGAGCTGTTTTGCCACAGTGGTTTTTCCCGAACCCGACAATCCCGACATTAAAATGAGTTGTCCCTTTGTAGTTCTAGTATATTCCCAAGCCAATCGATAATAGTTGGCTGCCGTTTGTATGGCGATTTGTTTATCTTTCTCAGAAATAGCGGGATCGTCTAATAATAATGAAGTAACTTTGGCTCTAACATAAGCTTGGCGGCTCAAATAAAGTGGCAAGACTTGCAATCCTTGCCAGTCGCCAGTTTCTTCTAAATACGTGTTGAGAAAAATATTACTAAAGTCCTTTCTTCCCCGCGCGTCTAAATCCATTACCGTAAAGGCAACATCGTACATGACATCGACAAACCGAAATGGTTCGTTAAATTCAATGCGATCGAAAAGTTGAATTTTATCGTGCCACAGACAAATATTTTTCAGATGTAAATCGCCATGACATTCTCTAATGCGATCGCTGTCTTGACGGTGCTTAAATAATGC
Source organism: Pleurocapsa sp. PCC 7327 (assembly GCF_000317025.1). Lineage (NCBI taxonomy): Bacteria > Bacillati > Cyanobacteriota > Cyanophyceae > Pleurocapsales > Pleurocapsaceae > Pleurocapsa > Pleurocapsa sp. PCC 7327. The sequence goes on from NC_019689.1 coordinate 2,492,060, forward strand.
TTTCTTTTGGGAGAAAAAATCATCGGTAAACTGTTTAGTTTCATCATATTGCTTTTGCGTTTGAGCGATCCCTATATATTTCTCGGTTTGGTCGTAATTTTCATCGACTGCCTCTTTGATTTTTTCTACTTCTCCAAAACTCCGTATGTAATCGTTAGTCAAAGTTTGACGGTGAAAGCGAGCCACAACTTTCCCTAAATCCTCAAGATGGATTTCTGTCAGCTTTCCTTGCTCGATCATATTAATAAATAGATTTTCTTGAGGAAATCGATGCATTTTGAGAACGTATTCTATCGGTTCTCCCGTGCCATCTAAGATAAACCTGTCTCTGACTTGAGTAATTGGCAAAACTTCTAGATAAATATCCGGTGCGATCGCTTTATTCAATCGTAGTTCTTCATTTAAAAAATGTTGTCGTTTGGCTAAAGTAGAAAAATCTAAAAAGCCAAAATTGACAGATTTTTTGAGTTTATAAGCATGATCTCCAGCCAACAACACAGAGGAACAGTGAGTTTGAATTAATTGAATGGGTTCTCGAACCGGATGGGGATAAAATTCCGATTTTTGCATCTGTTCGATGAGAGGAGTAAATGTGGCAGACATAGTTTGAGAAGCTATCGACTTAAACTAGATGCTTAGGGCATAAAGCTGACTTTTTCCACCAAAAAATTAGCGGGCATATTGCCCGCATTATCTAATCTTAAGAAGCTGCTAGCAAGCCACTGTGTCTCAGTAACGGTTCGGTTTTGGGTTCTCGTCCTCGGAAAGCTTCGAAGACTTCCATCGGATGCAAACTTCCTCCCAACCCTAACACCGTATCTCGGAAACGTTTTCCAGTTGTAGTTACAGCATCTTCATTCTCTAACCCCGCCTCCTCAAAGGCAGCAAAAGCATCGGCACTGAGAACTTCTGCCCATTTGTAGCTGTAATAACCTGCCGCATAACCGCCAGCAAAGATATGTCCGAACGAACACAAGAAAGCATCTTCCGGTAAAGGTGGGATAACGGTAGTGATTTTAGCAATGCGATCGCGCACTTGGTAGGGCGTTTCTTCGCCGCCTGGTTGATAGCGATGGTGCAGTTCGAGATCGAGCAAACTAAAATGTAACTGCCGCAACATGGCAAAACCGCTCATGTAATTTTTGGCAGCTAGTAATTTCTGATAATAATGTTCTGGCAAAGGTTCCCCAGTTTCGTAATGCCTTGCCATGCTAAATAGAGTAGCGCGATCGTAGCACCAGTTTTCCATAAACTGACTGGGCAACTCGACCGCATCCCATTCCACATTATTAATTCCTGCCGCCCCAGAATAATCTACTTTGGTCAGCATGTGTTGCAATCCGTGACCGAATTCGTGGAAAAGGGTAGTCACCTCATCAAAAGTCATTAAACTGGGTTTGCCATCGACGGGAGGGGTTTGATTGCAGACCAGATAAGCGACGGGTAAACGAATGCTGCCATCTACCATTTTCGCCCGACCGATGCAATCATCCATCCAAGCACCACCGCGTTTTTCGGCAGGACGGCTATAGGGATCGAGATAGAAATAGGCGATCGCTTCTCCAACTTCATTGTTAATCTGGAAATAGCGTACATCTTCCTGCCAAACTGGGGCTTGTCCGTCCGCAGGAATAATCGTGACTGCAAAGATACGCTTAACCAAGCTAAATAATCCTTCTAACACTTGTGGTAAAGGAAAATATGGGCGTAACTCCTCGGCATTAAAATCAAACTTGGCTTCTCGCTGTCTTTCCGACCAAAAAGCAATATCCCAGGGTTTCAAATCGTCGGTTTGGGCAAACGCTTTTAACTCTTCTAATTCCCTTACAGCCGCATCATAACTCGCGCCGCGCAGTTCTTCGAGTAAGTTTTCTACAGCTTCCACGTCAGGAGCCATTTTTCTAGCGAGACTGACTTCTGCGTAACTGTTATACCCCAGTAATGCGGCTTTTTCTTGGCGCAGTCGTAGAATTCTGTCGATTAAAGGATTGTTGTTTAATTCGCCGCTAGAGGCGCGGCTAATGAAAGCTTTGTAGAGTTTTTCCCGCAATTCCCGATTGGTACTGTATTTCATAAAGGGGAGATAGCTGGGGTAGTCTAGCGTAATAACCCAAGATCCTTCCTCTGGCGTGGCGTTCTCTTCTCCTTCGACGCGGGCAGTTTGGGCGGCTAAACTGAGAAGGCTAGCGGGTAAACCATCTACGTCTTGCTTATCCGTTAGTTTGAGTTTAAAGGCTTTGGTTGCATCCAAGACATTATTAGAAAACTTAGTAGAGAGTTCCGCCAACTCCAGCTGAATTTGGTTGAAGCGTTCCCGTTTTTCGGCTTCGAGTCCTACTCCCGATAGTTCTGCATCGCGGATAGCTGCCTCGACAATGCGTTTTTGGGCGCTTTCGAGCGCATTCCACTCTTGTCCGTCGCGCAACGCTTTAAACGCCTCGTAGAGGGGTTTGCTTTGGCTGAGTTTATTGATAAATTGAACGACTTGGGGTTGGACGATTTCGTAAGCTTGCCGCAATTCGGGACTATTTTTTACGCCCATCAAATGTCCTACGATTCCCCAACTCCAGGTTAAGCGTTCTTCAATTTTAGTCAAGGGTTCGACTAAACTCGACCAAGTGGGAGTAACGTTGGCTTCTAGGTTAGCAAGTTCGGTTTCTAAGTCAGCTAACAGTTGAGTCATCGCGGGAACGATGTGTCCCGGCTGGATTTTGTCAAAGGGAGGAAGTCCTTTGCCGATAAGTAAGGGATTATCGATCGCAGTCGCGTTAGTCATGCTTGGGTAATTTATATTTCTATGTAGTTCGCTATTTCTTACCCTAGCGCGATTGAAGGGTATGTTGCCGCGCGTGCTGATTTGGAAATTTCTCTATTTGACTTCGATACGTTTGCTCGACGTTAGCGGATTGAAGGTCAATCCCATGAAGGTACTTGTGTCATCTCTTCAGATAGATCTAACTCTGGCGTTTGAGTTAAAAAGGGCAAACCCGCACCTGCCAATCCTCGCTTAATCCTAAAAGGCGTTGTTTCAAAAACGATAAATAGAGGATAGGTTTTGGCGACTCCTTCGCTCAACATGTGTTGCTCGCTGAGGGGCATCAGCCATTCATAATCCCTATCCAAATAAACCTGCATCTTACGCCAGCGACCGAGCAGCTGAGAAAAATCTTCTTGGGGACGATGGATAAAAATCAGGATTTCCGTCTCCATTTTAATTTTCCACTCCGGATCGCAGGTAAGAATTGCGAGATCGCAGGGCAAATGAATCGTTTCTCTTAAATTTGCCGCACTCGCGCCCTTTTGACCGACAGATTGAGAGCTGCGAATTCTCGCAACTGGTAAAGGAATGGTAATCAAGCTTTCCTCTGGGCGACGCATGCTAGGAATCATCTCCAGATAAGAGCGATACTGTTTGAGGAGCGCGATCGCACCTTCGCGGCTACTGTACTCCGACAGCAGGGTTTCGTAATCAGATTGCTTGACAGACATAACGTTATTAGAAGGAGGAAAACTCGTGAATGATGAACGATGAACGATGAAAAATAAGTTTTTAGAAGCTATTCTTTTCATAATTCACAATTCATCATTCAGAATTCGGCATTCATTATCCGAGTTGATCGAAGATGGAGAACATCGGTAGATACATAGACAGCAGAATGGTTCCTACCATCCCAGCGATCGCGACCATCATCAAAGGTTCTATAATGCTAGTTAAAGCTTTGAGGGCTTGTTCTACTTCATCTTCATAGAAATCAGCGACTTTCATCATCATCGAATCCAGCTCCCCCGTCTCTTCGCCAATGCTGATCATTTGAATCGCGAGAGGAGGAAACACGTTAGCTTTTTGCAACGCCAGACTCATCATGCCACCTTGCTGAATTTCCGCCTTGGCTGCCGAGATCGCGTTAGCAATCACTTGATTGCCCACGGTATTGCAGACTATCTCTAAAGACTGGATGATAGGTACGCCCGAACGAGTCAAAGTTCCAAATACCCGACAGAAACGAGCCACGGCTGATTTTTCATTCAAATCCCCAAAAAGTGGCAGCTTTAACATCAAAGCATCTATCTGCAAGCGTCCGGCGGGAGTTTTATAGTATCGTCTAATCAAGAAGACAGTTACCATGATGGCAACGATGGGAATGAGAATTTTCGGACTTCTCATGATGTCGCTCAAAAAGAGCATAAACTTGGTCAACGCAGGTAATTCTGCCCCCAAACTTTTGAAGATGTTAGCAAAAATAGGGATAAGAAAGACGGTCATCGCGAAAAATACGACCACTGCCAAGATCCCAACTGCAACTGGATAAGCCATAGACGATTTGATTTGGTTTTGTAGCCGAGCCATATCCTCCAGCAGCTTAGCCAATCGGTTCAGCACCTCGTCGAGAACGCCACCTGCTTCGCCTGCTTCTACCATATAGATATAAAGCTCATCGAAGCATTCGGGGTGTTTGCTCATGGCATCAGAAAGATTACCTCCCTGCTGAACGTCAGCACTAATCGCCAAAAGGGCTTTTTTGAGCTTGGGATTGGGAGACTGGTCGGCTAAAACTGCCAAGGAGCGGACAATTGCCACCCCCGCGTCGATCATTACCGAAAATTGACGGGAAAAAACAGCTTTGTCTTTGACGGAGACTTTACTAAGAGCTAACTCCAAACCGGATAGATCGATATCCATGTTTATGCCCGCTTTTTTGATTTTTCCAATCGTGGTATATTTCCCTTTGAGTAGGGTGCGGACTTGTTCTGGAGACATCGCCTCCACTTTTTCTTGGTGGGTTTTCCCTGAAGAATCAATAACTTGAGCAATAAAAGTAGGCATAATAGGTCAATTCAAAATTTACAATTGGACAATTCATCAAGCGCGGGCTTTCGCTTTAGGATTTGTTAGCGCGCCACTGCTAACAAGGCGCTGTAATTCATCGGGTTTGCTGCTCTTGGAAATCGCTTCCTCAAATGAAACGGTGCCACTGAGAATCAAATTGGCAAGCGCTTGTTCCATGGTTTGCATTCCTAGTTTTCCTCCAGTTTGAATCGCTGAGTAAACTTGAGGTGCTTTTCCTTCTCGGATCAAGTTAGCGATCGCTGGGGTGACTACCATAATCTCCTGTGCCAAACACCGACCATATTCGCCGGGTTTGGGGTTTTTCTTCTTCACCAAACATTGGCTAAAAACAGCGAGTAAAGAGTTAGACAGCATTGCTCTGATTTGAGCTTGCTGGTTAGCTGGAAACACGTCAATAATCCGGTCTACCGTACCCGCAGCCGAGCTGGTATGTAGCGTTCCAAATACCAAATGACCGGTTTCTGCTGCCGAAATCGCTAGCGAAATCGTCTCTAAATCCCGCATTTCTCCTACCAGGATAATATCGGGGTCTTCGCGCAGCGCCGCTTTGAGAGCGTTGGCAAAACTCTTAGTATCCTCTCCCTTTTGTCGTTGGTGGAATAGGCTTTTAACATTGGGAAAGACATATTCAATCGGGTCTTCCACTGTCAAAATATGTTCGGCTCTCGTGCGGTTGATTAGGTCTAGAATTGCTGCCAAGGTGGTTGTTTTTCCCGATCCCGTTTGTCCCGTTACCAAAATCAGCCCTCTCGGTCTTTCTGCCATTTCGCGGACGACATCGGGCAATCCAAGCTGGTCGAAGTTAGGAATTTTAGAAGACAAAGCTCTCAAACACGCTGCATAGCAACCCCGCTCTTTATAAACGTTGACCCGGAAGCGTGCTAATCCTTTAACGCCATAGGAACAATCCAGCTCCCAATTCTGCTCTAATTCCTTGCGTTGGGTGTTGTTGAGCATGCTGAAGATTAATTTTTGGCATTCTTGAGGATTAAGAGGCTGGTCGTCGATGGGAGCTAGCTTGCCGCTCACCCGAAAGTAGATGGGCGCGCCTGCTTGGATGTGCATGTCCGAGCCGCCCATCTCCACCAAACGCTCCATTAAGTCTTCAATCATTAAATCCATAGCCATAGTCTCCAAATTAGTTATTGGTTATTGGTTATTAGTTATTGAGCAACTAATAAAAAATCAATCGCTGAAGCGAGGGGTCATGCAATAAGGACAATCCAACCACTCCGGCACCAGTTCTGCATGACAAGTCCGACAAGTCAAAGCAGTTTTGCGTTTGGCTTTGAGTTCTGCCTCTAAACCGGAATCGGTAAACGTTACTCGCTCTACTTCTTCTAGGGTTGTATAGCCTTCTCGCACCAGATTTAAGCTGTAAGCCAGCAGCGTCGTCATGCCCTCTTCGACGGCGGCTTCTTTGATTCGGTCGGTGGTTGCACCTTGGTTGATTAAGCTTTGCAGGCGCTCGCTGTTTTGCATCACCTCATAAACGCCAACCCGTCCTTTGTAACCGCCACCGCCACACTTAGCGCAGAGAGTGCCTTTCGCTTTGGCTTCTTGAATTTCTTCGGTGGTTAAGGTGTTAGCTTTGTAGAAGGTAACTTCTCCTTCGTTAGAAGCCGAGAAGCCAAATCGAGCGAGTTCTTCTTTGGTTGGATGATAAGGAATGCGACATTCGGTACAGACGCGGCGCATGAGACGCTGAGCCAGAACGCCGATTAACGAGCCAGAAATCATAAACGGTTCGACCCCCATTTCGTCGAGACGGGCGATCGCGCCTGCCGCGTCGTTGGTGTGCAAGGTAGTCAAAACCAAGTGACCCGTCAGTGCGGCTTCAATCGCCGTTTTTGCCGTTTCTTTATCTCGCGTCTCACCTACTAGAATTACGTCTGGGTCTTGCCGCATGAATGCCCTGAGAATATTGGCAAAGTCCATCCCTTTTTCGCGAATGACCTGCACCTGCGTAATCCCTGGCAGCGAATATTCGATCGGGTCTTCTGCCGTACTGATGTTGACGCCGGGATGGTTTCGTTCTGCTAGAACCGAGTACAGCGAGGTAGACTTTCCGGAACCCGTCGGACCCGTTACCAAGATCAATCCGAAGGGACGGCTTGCCATTTCTCGAACGATATCTAGGGTTCTCTGGTCGGTAATCAACTTATCCAAACCAAGCTGAGTTGCCGAGTTATCGAGAATCCGCAAACAGACTTTCTCTCCGTAGCGGCTGGGTAGGGTATTAACCCGAAAGTCCACTTTGCGACCTTGAAACATCCGCCGAATTTTTCCGTCTTGGGGCAAGCGTCGCTCGGCAATGTCCAACTCTGCCATAATTTTGAAACGCGCGACTACGGCTGGCGTAATCTTTTTGGGCAGGGGGTCGAAGGCTTGCTGAAGCACCCCATCTTTGCGGTAGCGCACTCGCAGATATTCTTCTTGAGGCTCGACGTGAATGTCAGAAACATTTTCCTGTAAGGCTTTTGCCAAAATTTTGTTGACCAGATTGATGACGGGGGCTTGATTGGCTTCGTTAGCTCCCAGATCGTCGTTGATTTCGTCTTGCGCTTCTTGAAGGTTAACGTCTAAATTTTCGACGATCCCGCTAAGATCGGCTAACTTTTCGAGGTCTTTTTCTTTTTGAAGCCGCTCTTTTTCTTTTTCTCTTTCAGTCTGTATCTCGTAATATTGTTCCAGCAATCTTTCGTAATCTTCCTGGGTAATGACTGTGCGCTGGAGTTTGATGTCTCTGGGGCGCAAGATACGGTTGAGGTCGTCTTGAGCTTCCAAGTTATCCGGATCGACCATCGCTACTAAAACGCTAGGGGGCTGAGTATCGATCTTTTTGAGAGGAACTAGCTTATAACGGCGACAAACATCGATCGCAATTAAGGTTTCGATGAGATCCGCCATCTCGTTATTAGCGATGGGATCGAGTTCTGGGTCGAGGCAATCAACTCCATACAGAATTTTGAGTTCAAATAAATGATGTTTTTTATACTGGCGAACCAAATCGGCGGGGAGTTCGCGACCCACGATCGACTGGAGAACCTCTACCAAAGTACGACCGGACTTACGAGTTTCGATTAATGCTTGCTGCATTTGTTCGGGCGTAGCATGACCCGCTTGAATCAATTTGTTCCCAAAAGGCGAAAAATAATTGCGTAAAGCAACGGCTCTAGTCCGCTTTGAAGATGAAGAGTAAGCCATAGTGTCGCGACGAGATCTTCTAACAACACTGAGTATTCCCAAAGTCAGGCAAAAATTTAATAGGAGCTATGAAAAAGGATGAGGAAGAGAGTAGGTCAACCCATCTCACAAAATGTTACATTTGAGTTTAATGAATTTATCAACCCACAGAGAAAACAGACTCAAGTAAAGTAAGCACAAGAGAAAACTAATAAAATCTCTTGAGAGTAGACAGAAGTGCCTTATGATTGACGAGCAAAAGCAGCCAGAAAACAATCCAATAGAGAGCGAGCAAAATTTAAACCCTTCTGAGAAAATCGAGAAGGAAGAGTTCGGTCAACCCAATGCCAGCGCAAGCCAACCAGAAGCCGCTGCAACTACTGAAACTTCCTTCCAAGACACGATCGGCGCAGCAGGGGAAGCCGAGTTGCCAGAATCAGAAAAAATCACTGAATTGCCAGAACCCGCTCAAGTCATAAAAGCTCTGAGCCAGGAAAATGAAAGCCTCAAACAGCAACTCGAGCAGCAAAACCAACAAGTAGATGCCTTAAAGAAACGGTATATTTCTCTAGCTGCCGAGTTCGATAATTTCCGCAAGCGCACCCAAAAAGAAAAAGAAGAACTGGAAGTTCAAGTCAAGTGCAAGACAATCGGCGAACTTTTGCAAGTAGTAGATAATTTCGAGCGGGCACGAACCCAGATCAAACCAGCTAATGAAGGAGAGATGGCAATCCACAAAAGCTATCAGGGAGTTTACAAAAACCTGGTAGATGGACTCAAGCGTCTCGGCGTTTCGGCAATGCGTCCAGAAGGGCAGCCCTTCGACCCTAATTACCACGAAGCAATGCTTCGAGAACAAACGGACGAACATCCAGAAGGGACAGTACTCGAACAACTGGTTCGCGGATATACTCTCGGCGATCGCGTTCTTCGCCATGCAATGGTCAAAGTTGCTGCGCCTAAAGAACCCACGATAACGTCAGCAGAAGAGACAACTGAGAAAGAAAATCTCGAAAATAAGGAAAGTTAAATTTGCGAGATTGTAATAAAAGCACGATAATAGAGCTTTTAGGAGCTTTTTTTGGAGAAGAGTCAGTTAAATTTACACTAAAATGACTGACAGCTTCTCTAAAAGTTAACTCCCGATCTTGGATGGTTTTATCGCCGAAGCGCTATGGGAAAAGTCATTGGTATTGACCTGGGGACGACTAATAGTTGTGTATCCGTGCTAGAAGTGGGGAAACCAGTAGTCATCCCCAATTCGGAAGGAGCGAGGACAACTCCCAGTATCGTTGGATTTGGGAAGGCAAATCAACGTCTCGTAGGTCAGTTGGCAAAGCGGCAATCCGTTACCAATTCAGAAAATACTGTCTACAGTATCAAGCGCTTCATCGGTCGTCGGTGGGACGAAACAGAACAAGAGCGATCGCGAGTTCCTTACCAATGCGTTAGGGGTCGAGACGATACCGTTAACGTGCAAATCCGCGATCGCGCTTTCACGCCCCAAGAAATCTCCTCGATGATTCTGCAAAAGCTCAAAGCCGATGCCGAAGCTTTCCTCGGCGAACCCGTTAGAGAAGCCGTCATTACCGTTCCCGCCTACTTTACCGATGCCCAACGACAGGCAACTAAAGATGCGGGAACGATCGCGGGCTTAGAAGTTTTGCGAATTATTAACGAACCCACAGCCGCAGCCCTCGCCTATGGCTTAGACAAACAAGAAGAAGAACAATACATTCTCGTCTACGATCTAGGGGGCGGAACGTTTGATGTCTCTGTCCTTCAACTTGGGAACGGGGTGTTTGAAGTAAAAGCCACCGCTGGCAACAATCACCTTGGAGGCGACGACTTCGACAACGTCATCGTCCGCTGGGCGATCGACGAATTCAAAGCCCAAGAGGGGATCGACCTAGCAACCGATAGAATGGCGCTACAGCGTCTGCGAGAAGCCGCTGAAAAAGCTAAAATCGAGCTTTCCAGCATGCTCACCACCTCGATTAACCTTCCCTTTATCACGGCAGACGAAAGCGGTCCAAAGCATCTAGAAACCGAACTCACGCGGGCAAAATTTGAAGAACTAACCAACCATCTGGTCGAGGCAACTGTCGGACCAGTCGAGCAAGCGCTCAGAGATGCCGGACTCAAACCGAGCGAGATCGATCGCGCGATTCTCGTTGGCGGTTCAACTCGGATTCCCGCGGTGCAAAAGACGATCCAGCGCTTGTTCGGTAGCTCTCAAATCGATCGCTCTATCAATCCAGACGAAGCCGTTGCCTTGGGCGCAGCCATCCAAGGGGGAATTTTAGGCGGCGAAGTCGAAGATTTACTGCTCCTAGACGTCACTCCCCTCTCGCTGGGAATTGAAACCCTCGGCGAAGTCTTCACCAAAATAATCGATCGCAACACTACCATCCCCACTAGCAAATCCCAAGTTTTTTCTACTGCCTCAGACGGACAAACCTCAGTAGAAATTCACGTTCTCCAAGGAGAACGGGCGATGGCTAAGGATAACCACAGCCTGGGCAAGTTCGTTCTCACGGGAATTCCGCCAGCACCGCGCGGCATACCTCAAATCGAAGTATCTTTTGAAATTGACGTAAACGGAATTCTTAAAGTTTCAGCTCAAGACCAGGGGACAGGTCGAGAACAAAGCATTGCCATCAATCAGACGGGCGGACTCAAAAGTGGTGAAATCGAGCGAATGCGGGAAGAAGCCGAAAGATTCGCCGAACAAGACCGCCGTCAACTGCAACTGATCGAACTCAGAAATCAAGCAGATAGCTTATTCCACACCTACGAAACCACTCTAGAAGAAAACGCTGCCTACATTAGCGAAGACCTCAAAGTCAAAAGCAAGCAGAGAAAGGAACAGTTGGAAGTCATTCTTAGAGAGGTTCCCATTAATCCCGAAAGGCTGAAGATCGCTATAGAAGCATTCCGGCAAGTTCTCTTGACAATCGGGACTCAAATTTATCAAAAAGGTAATCCAGAAGTCGCTCAAAACTTTGAAACCGTCGGCTCGCCAAATTTAACCTACAGTGAAGGCGAAACTGAGTTCAGCGAACAAACTCAAACTTTCGCCTTAGACGAACAAGAGTACGCGATCGCGCAAGGAGAAGAAGACTATAATTATACGACGGAAGGAACCGAAGAGTACAGCTTCGATTTTGATGAGGATGAAACGGTTGCCAGCGATTATGAAGCAGTAGACTAGGAATAAGGACGGAGAACGAAGGACACAAAGCGGAGGAAAGAATAACTCCCAGTCATCAATCCCGTTCACTGAAGGCGATAGTTTGCTACAGTACAACTAAACCTGAATATTAATACTGAACCACTAAAAAACGAGATCAGCGCTTTATGCCAGCCGACTACTATGAAATCCTGGGGGTTCCCCGCGATGCTAGCAAAGAAGAGATCAAACGAGCCTTTCGCCGTCTGGCTCGAAAATACCATCCCGACGTAAATAAAGAACCGGGGGCAGAAGAGCGTTTTAAAGAAATCAATCGCGCTTACGAAGTCCTCTCAGAACCAGACGCTCGCGCGAGATACGATCGCTTTGGCGAAGCCGGAGTTGGTGCTGGTGCGGGAGTTGGTTTCGATTATGGCGACATCGGCGGGTTTGCCGATATCTTTGAAACCATTTTTAGTGGTTTTGGCGGGATGGGCGCAGGAACGTCGGCCCGTCGGCGCACCGGTCCGGTACGAGGAGACGACCTGCGATTAGATTTAAAGCTGGAGTTTCGCGAAGCTGTTTTTGGCGGCGAAAAGGAAATTCGCATTCCCCATCTGGAAACCTGTCAAGTCTGTAAGGGAACGGGAGCAAAGCCAGGAACCGGGGTGCGTACTTGTTCGACCTGCGGAGGGTCGGGACAGGTTCGCCGCGCTACTAGAACGCCTTTCGGTAGCTTCGCTCAAGTTTCCGTTTGTCCGACTTGCAATGGCGCGGGAGAAGTTATAGAAGAGAAATGCGAAGCTTGCGGAGGAGTCGGTCGCAAACAAGAAACCAAAAAGCTGAAAATTACTATCCCGCCCGGAGTAGATAACGGAACTCGCCTGCGAGTTGCCCGCGAAGGCGATGCAGGAGCGCGAGGAGGTGCTCCCGGCGACCTCTACGTTTATTTGTTTGTCGAGCCGGACGAAGAATTTAGACGAGATGGAATTAATATCGAGTCGGAAGTGACGATTAGTTACCTGCAAGCGATTCTTGGTTGTCGCCTCAAGGTCAATACAGTGGATGGAAGCGAGGAGATAACGATCCCTCCCGGAACCCAACCCAATACGGTGTTGACCCTGGAAAATAAAGGCGTGCCTAAGCTAGGCAATCCCGTCAGTCGCGGCGATCATTTGATAACGGTTAAAATAGCTATTCCTACGCGCATCAATGCAGAGGAACGGGAGTTGTTAGAAAAGCTCGCTAAAATTAAGGGAGAAAGTCACGGTAAAGGGGGTATAGAAGGATTTTTAGGGGGTCTGTTTCACAAATGAATGCTACCGCCGATTCGCTTCTCGACCTACGCGACACGCCTTGTCCGATCAATTTCATTCGCACTAAGCTCAAGTTGGAGCAAATGTCTCCTGGCTCTTTGTTAGAAGTCTGGCTGGATCCGGGAGAACCAATCGAACAAGTGCCAGACAGTTTAGCAATGGAAGGTTATAAGATAGAAGCCATCGAAAATCGGAGTGAGTTTTTTGCGCTCAAGGTGCGTCGCCCAGTGGTCTCGTGAGGAATTCTGTCGTTACCCAAACTCAGAATTCGTCTGGACTTCTTGGCACGGTTGTAGCGGTACAGGCAAATTTTTATCGAGTGCGTCTAGAACGCCCAGAAGGGGAGAATTATCCTCAATATCTGCTCTGTACGCGCAGAACGCGCCTGAAAAAAATTGGGCAGCAAGTGATGGTGGGCGATCGCGTTGCGATTGAAGAACCGGATTATGCAGACGAACGGGGCGCGATCGCAGAAGTTTTTCCGAGGAAAACCGAGTTAAATCGCCCTCCCGTTGCTAACGCCGACCAAATTCTCTTGGTTTTTGCCCTAGAAGAACCTAGTTTAGATGCTTGGCAGTTGAGCCGTTTTCTAGTCAAAGCCGAGTCTACAGGTTTAGATTTGTGTCTGTGCCTCAACAAAACCGATCTCGTCACTAAAACACAACAGCAGTCGTGGGAAGAGCGTTTGGGCGAGTGGGGTTATCGTCCCGTATTTATTAGTATTGCTGCTAATCGCGGTCTAGAGCAATTGCTCGATCGCCTCAAAAACAAAATTACGATTCTGGCAGGACCTTCGGGGGTCGGCAAATCTAGCTTGATTAACAAGTTAATTCCTGCGGTCGAGCAACGAGTTAGCCAAGTCTCCGGCAAACTCCAAAAAGGTCGCCATACGACTCGCCACGTAGAACTATTTGAATTACCTGACGGCGGTTTGCTGGCAGATACCCCTGGCTTCAATCAACCCGATCTCGACTGCGATCCCGCGCAATTAGCCCAATATTTTCCCGAAGCGAGAATGCGACTCGCCCAAGGGAATTGTCAATTCAACGATTGCCTGCATCGCGACGAACCCAACTGCGCCGTGCGCGGGGATTGGGAACGATACGAACATTATTTAAGATTTTTAGAAGAGGCGATCGCTAGACAAGAAGCAATTCAACAAACCCGCGATGAAGAATCGACCGTAAAACTGAAAATTAAAGCGTTAGGACAGCATCAGTACGAACCCAAGCTAGAGACCAAAAGATATCGTCGGCGATCGCGGCGAGAAAAACATCAAGCCCTGCAAGATCTCTATGATAGTCAATCAATTGAAAAGCTCCATGAAGAGCTAGAAGATTATTAAATAATGTAAAAATATTTGCTGAATTCTATTGCTAGATTAAGAATTGAATCAAATTTAACCTGTCCTTGAGCAACAGAAGTTATCTAGAAAATAGAGAGTTTCTCAAGGAGGTGCGAAAGATGATGCAATTACTGTTAATATTGTTCATTATTTTGACTGTCGGCTTGACATTACTTTTTGAAGCTTTGTTTTACACCGAAGAGCAGGAAACTCAATCGTAGTGGTTAGTCGTTAATTGCCTCTCCGTCCCCCACTTCCCCGCGCTTCTCATCTCCCCGTCTACCTGCTCCCAATCGCCTGGAACGATAGACTAGAAGAAAATAATGAGGAGGCAGTCGTGACGGAAAAAACTCGTTCTCCCTGGAATGTGGGTCGTTTTTTTGAGACTTTGACTTACTTTGACGCTATCCCATTTATTGGTTGTCTCAAGCGACTATTCGCCGAGCGCGCGAGTGAAGAAACAGCAACTCGAGAAGGAAAGAAAATAGTGGGAACAATTTTAGTCGTTGGTGCAACCGGCGGGGTTGGCAAACGAGTTGTCCGTCGTCTTTTGGAGAAAAATTATCAGGTTCGCGCTTTGGTTAGAGATGCTAAAAGAGCGAGAGAATTATTAGGCGATAAAGTCGAACTATTTGAAGCAGATCTTACCATCCCTGAAACGCTAACTTCAAAATTAGCCGATCGCATTTCTGCCGTAATTTGTTGTAGTGGAGTCCGAGTTCAACCCGTAGAAGGCGATACGCCAACGAGAGAAAAATACTATCAAGGGATTAAATTTTATCTGCCAGAAGTAGTCGATAGTCCCGAACTGGTAGACTATCGAGGCATTAAAAACTTAGTTGAAGTTGTCAAGAAATCTCTGCGATCGGGAGAAAAAATTTTGTTTGATTTTACTAACCCGTTAGCCGATTTAAAAGAAACTTGGGGTGCGGTTGACGATGTCGTCATGGGAGGAGTTAGTGAAAGTAATATTAGACTCGTAGGTGGTAGAGCTATCTTTTCTGGCAATGTTTGTACGGCCAACAATGGCGGGTTTGCTTCAGTTAGAACGCGCAATTTTAATCTACCTTTAGACCTATCAGATTATCAAGGAATTGAATTAAGAATTCAAGGAGACGGAAAGCGATATAAATTTATCATTCGCGCTGAAGATAAATGGGATGGAATCGGCTATTGTTATTCCTTTGATACTCTCTATAATTGTTGGACGACAATTCGCATTCCTTTTACCGATCTCATCCCGGTTTTTCGTGCAAAAACCGTTCCCAATGCAGGTGCTTTTGAGGCAAGCAAAGTCTATTCAATGCAGCTAATACTGAGTAAATTTGAATACGATGGCGCATTAAATCCAAACTTTTCGCCCGGATTATTTAGCTTAGAAATTGAATCGATTAAAGCCTATGGCGGTCAAGCAAAACCGCAATTTATTATGGTCAGTTCTGCTGGCGTTACTCGTCCAGGTCGTCCGGGACTTAACCTAGAGGAAGAACCTCCGGCAGTGCGCCTAAACGACCAATTAGGAGGAATTCTAACTTGGAAATTACAAGGCGAAGAAGCCGTTCGTCAGAGTGGCATAAATTACACAATTGTAAGACCTTGTGCTTTAACCGAAAAACCAGGCAATAAAGTTTTAGTCTTCGACCAAGGCGATAATATGAAAGGCCAAGTCAGTCGAGAAGCGATCGCCGAACTTTGCATTCAAGCATTGCAAATTCCCGAAGCCTGTAATAAAACTTTTGAAGTGAGAGAAGAGGAAACAGTAGCGAATTCGATTGATTGGAAAAGTTTATTTGCCAATTTAAAGCCCGATTGAGCGCGATCGCCATTAGGAATGAAGATTTTATGCCTTTCAGGTCTTGGCTTGAGCATTCTTAGTATAAAAAACGCTTTAACGAGTTTCTTGTCCTTAAAAGAGGCGGAATGCTTTTATTTTCAGATTTGAAACTGGCGCGATCGCGATCGCGCCTTTCTAAGATGATATAAATAAGTTAAATCCTTAGTAGACTCCACTCGCGATCGCGATGTTCATTAGCCGAACTACGAGATTGAAATGGCTTTATTTTTCGATTATCGTGGTAGCTATTGGCGCGATCGTCTACTTTTTCAGACAACAGCCAAGCCTTTTGCTAGCCACTAGCCTTCTTCTGCTCGTTCCCGGACGAATTCAAGGGCATCTTTGGCGAGATTTCTTCCGAGGTAGACGACTTCTGCAACGGCGGCAGTGCGATCGCGCTCTCGCGTACTTTTATAATTTTCTCAAACGTCTCAAAGAAAAACCAATTCTAAAGCGGGCAATCTGGTTGAGCTGGGCTGTTTACTCAAGAGATATCGAAGCGATGACGCACAATAACATTGGCGTAGCTTATATGGAACTCGGCGACTTTAAGAAGGCTAAACGCGCTCTACTAACCTCTATCTCTATCGATCCCAAGTATCCACTTCCTTTTTTTAATCTGGCAATAGTTGCCAAAATGCAGCGCGATTCTGCCCGCGCCAGAAAACTGTTAGATAAGTCAGCGAGATTGGGATACAGACAGACAACAGTCGATCGGTTAATCCACCTATCAGAAAGCTTACTTGCGCGTGTTGAGGGTCGCGGGATCTCTGAAAAAGAACTACCTACACTGCCCTAGAAGGTCAGTGCGAGCTTTCCTTCCCAACAAAAAGCTTAGTAGTGAATTTCTTACGTCCTCCTCTAGTAGGACTTATACCATTTCTAAAAAAGAACGCTACAAATACTCAAGGAAAAAGCCTTACATACAGAGCTGCTGACTAATTGCGAATGGCGATGCCGATCCTTTGAAGAGAGTGTGTTGTCTTTGCAAATTCGGAAAGATATACTAAAAAGGCTAATTTCCCTGCATCGGTAATGATCGCTCCCAAAACTTCTACCGCTAAGACTGCTTGGGCGCTACCCATTCTACTTGCTATCTTTTTTGTTTCGGGTTTTACTGCGCTTCTGTACCAAGTTGTATGGCAGCGAATGCTGGGGTTGTTTTCCGGTTCTGATGTGCGCTCCGTAACGATTGTGGTAGCCTCCTACTTAGCAGGACTGGGATTGGGCGGTTTAATTGGTGGCTTTTTGAGCGATCGCCTCAGCAGTCGCCAGAGCGTCCAGACTTACGGGTTGTGCAATCTGGGGATCGCTGCCTTCGCAGTCTTGAGTCGTTTTTTATTTTATGACTTGCTTTTCCTCAAGTTGCGATACCTGGCGCGATCGCCTGTTTCGACGCTACTTATTGCTTTCATTAGCCTGTTAATCCCAACCATTTTGATGGGATTATCCCTACCTTTATTATCCAAGGCGATCGCTCGCCGTGCCGATAAAGCTGCGTCTGGGATTGGTTTGCTCTACGGCGTTAATACGCTCGGTTCGGGACTGGGATCGCTCATCTGCGGCTGGTACATTATCGGAACCTTGGGGTACGAAGGAACGGTTTATGTAGGGGCAGCTTTAAATGCTGTGGTTGGGATAGTTGCTCTGGGCAGTGCCTACCAGTTTGAGCGCGATCGCCTCCTCCGGGATGCAGACACACCGACAATTCCTTTGCTGCATCAGCCTGTCGATCGCTCTGTAAAAACGTGGTGTTTTTTAGTCTTCCTTTCTGGGTTTGTCGCGATTTCTTTAGAAATTATTTGGTTTCGCGTTCTAGACATCGCCCTGCAATCAAATGCTTATACCTACGCCCATCTGCTGGCTTTTCTTCTAGTTAGCAATGCGCTGGGCAGTTTAATGGGAGCGAAAGCTATCCGCTACATTCGCCAACCAAGACGGGTATTTTTAGCGATTCAGGGATTTGTTGCCGCTTACTCGGCGATCGCTATCTGGCTCATCGGTCTTTACTGGCAATCTCATCCAGACTTGCGATCGGACATAGGCTACATCGATCCCAATAATATTACTGCGGCAGTGGTATTCAAGTATCTGGTTTTGCCTTCGATAATGATAGTGTTGCCCAATCTATTGCTGGGGTTTTATTTCCCACTGGTACAAAAGGCGGTTCAAACCGACGATCGCACTATTGGGTGGCGAGTCGGTCTGATTCTGGTTGCGAATATCCTCGGCAATACGGCGGGAAGCCTGCTTACGGGTTTAGTGCTACTCGATAAATTGGGAACGGCAAATTCATTGCGATCGATCCTCTTATTAGGATTGGGATTTGTCCTCGCCATCCGTCCCAATTGGATGAAAGCGAAGTTTATTGGTGCCCTAGCGCTAGTTTTGCTGGCTGCCGTGGTATTTTTCCCCAACAATACTCGCCTCTGGGCATCACTGCACAGCATTGAGCCAGAAAAATATTTTATCGTTGCTGAGGATTCGACGGGCACAGCCGCGATCGCACAGGACAATCGGCAGGGAATTTTATTGGCTAGCGGACAAGTTCAGGCAAATTTCCCTTACATGCACGTCCACGCGCTATTAGGCAGCATACCAGCCCTACTTCATCCCAATCCGGCACAGGTAATGATTATTGGACTGGGTTCGGGAGGAACACCCCACACTATTGGTGTAAACCCTTTAACTCAGCGGGTTCGAGTGGTTGAAATTCTGGGCGCTGAGTTGCCCGTGTTGCAAGAGTATGCGAAAACGACTGTCGGGAAGCCTCTCAGTTTCCTCTTCCAAGATCCGCGTTACGATATCGTCGTTAACGATGGACGCAGAGAATTGATACTTGCCGATCGCAAGTTTGATATTATTGAGGCGGATGCGATTCAGCCCTGGCGATCGCGAGCGGGGATGCTCTATTCGCAAGAATTTTTCCAAGAAGTGCGATCGCGCTTAGCACCTGGAGGATTCTTCGCACAATGGAATGTCGGATCGGAGGCAGAACAAACCTTTCGCAATGTTTTTCCCTACGTTACTAGGTTGGATATGAGCGGGGGGTTGAGCGTTTTAATAGGGAGCGAGCGTCCTGTTGATTTTAACCGAGAGACGTTACTGACAAGACTAGATTCGCCAGTTGTATTAAGTTTTCTGGCAAAAGCTGGAGTCAATGTAGAAGCAATCCGCACAGATATAAAAGCCGCAGGGGTCTTTATATATTCCCATGCGAAGGACGGTCAGCCCAAAGCTATTAATACCGATTTATTTCCGCGCTCGGAGTATTATTTAAATCGTCCTTCAAGCTTCAAGTTGAGTTTTTAGGATATTTTTTCTCTGCGGTTCTGTGGTCTAGTTATAAACAGAACGGTTGGCGCGATCGCTAATAAATGTTAGCCAATAGGCAGTACTAACTCTCCAGACAAAATTAAAGAATGGGACAAAAATTGGAGAGATAAATTATTACTGAAAAGATTTAGTTAGCTTTTCCTAAATGGCTACAGCTTCTGCCAGATTGTTCATCAGCAGTGCGAGCATCTCGCTCGCGAATGCTTAAAAGCGAGCGAGACGCGAAGCGTTAGCCAGCGAAGGGCGAAGGATTTTTCGCACTCCAGAAAACACTCATAATTTATCTAGGACTGCCATCTAATCGCTACGAAAGTTTGGTCAAGAAACCTAATAAACGCTTCGTTCGAGAAGTTAGTAAGGTGCGTCGATAGGTATCTGCTGCTTTCTTGATTGCTTCTGCTTGAGTAGGGTAGGGATGAATGACGCTAGATAACTTACTCAAACCGATTCCGCCTACAATCGCTGTCGTCACTTCACTAATCATTTCTCCAGCATGACGCGCCACGATGGTTGCGCCTAGGATTTTATCCGTTCCTGCCTGATGTAGAATTTTGACAAATCCTTCTTCCTCTCCGTCGGCGATCGCGCGATCGACTTCATTCAAGTTAATCTTAATTGCATTTGTCTTAATTCCTTTGGCTTGGGCTTCATGCTCGTACATGCCGACGTGAGCCACTTCTGGGTCGGTATAAGTCACCCAAGGCATTACCAAATCGCTAACTTTAGATTTGCCCAAACCCAAGGGAGAAAAGAGAGCATTCTTAATGACAATTCGCGCCGTTGCATCGGCAGCGTGGGTGAATTTCCAATGTAGACAGATATCGCCCGCAGCAAAGATTTTTGGGTTAGTCGTTTGCAAATAATCGTTGACTTTAACTCCTTTGCGATCGTAGGCTATTCCTGCCGCCTCTAAATTTAAGCTTTCTGCATTCGGGGCGCGACCCACTCCTACTAGAATTTCATCAACGACGATTGCTTCTTCTTTTCCATTGCGATCGCAGTAAATTACTTTTCCTTCTGGAGTTAATTCTGCTCGTTTTGGCGAACAATTTAGTACTAAATTAATGCCTTCCCGGACGAACGTGTTTTGAATAATCGCAGCCGTATCGCCATCTTCGCGGTTTAATAAGTGCGTGCTGCGATGAATTAACGTCACTTGCGAACCCAAGCGATGAAATGCCTGTGCCATCTCGCAACCAATAGGTCCTCCTCCAATAACCGCTAATCGTTTGGGGCATTCAGTCAGAGAAAATACCGTTTCATTTGTTAGATAGCCAACTTCTTCAATCCCAGGAATCGGAGGTTGAACTGCCCTTGCACCCGTGGCAATGACAGCTTTTTTAAATTTCAGCGTTTTATTTGCAACCGTCACAACCTCGTCACTAACAAACTCAGCACTGCCCAAAAAGACATCAACTCCCAACTTTTTGAACCGTTCTGCCGAGTCGTGATGGCTGATGCCAGCACGGATTTTCCGCATTCGCTGCATCACTGCCGCAAAGTCGATATCGATGTTATCTGGCGGATTAATGCCAAAGGAGCGAGCATAACGAATATCGGCGACGACACGAGATGACCGAATGATAGACTTTGAGGGAACGCAGCCCACATTTAAACAATCTCCTCCCATCAAATATCGTTCGATTAGCGCCACTTTCAAACCCAAACCCAAACCAGCCGCACCCGCTGCCACGACTAATCCGGCCGTTCCCGCACCAATGACGACTAAATCGTACAAAGCGGCAGGAGTGGGATTTACCCAACCGGGAGGATGGACGTAAGAAACTAACTGCTGGTTATACTCGTCCATCGGTAAGACGGTTACTCGTTCAAATGTAGGATTTTAATCATTAGTCATTAGTCCTTTGTCATTGGTTATTTGATGAAAGAATTTTGGAATCCCCCTTTATCCCCCTTGATAAGGGGGGTTGGGGGGATCGGATTTTGGATTAGTTAGTAGGGGCGGGTTGATCTAAAAACGCGAGAGATTTACCCACACTTACTGTAAAAAAACCGCCCCTACAGTGGTTAGTCGTTAATTGTCTCCTCCTCTTCCCACACTCCCCACACTCCTCACACTCCCGGTTCTCCCCATCTCCTCCTCTCCCAGTCTCAGAAGTCTTCCCGTTCGCTGGTCACTGTGTTGAGTGCTTTGCGGGCAATGCGAGTTACGTAGACGGTAACGGCAACTGTAGCGATTAAGCCAACAATGCGAATTGCCCACTGTACGGTAAGATTGGTTGGTTGCTCCCCAACTCCTAGGGTAGCGAGATTCCCCGCTAAAGAACCAAGGTATACATACATCACCGTACCGGGAATCATTCCTACAGAACCTAAGAAATAATCTTTGAGGGAAACGTCCGTGAGTCCGTAGGCGTAGTTGAGCAAATTAAAGGGAAATATAGGGGATAATCGGGTTAGCAGAACGATTTTAAACCCTTCTTTTCCGACTGCTTTGTCGATCGCTGAAAATTTTTGACTTCTCTCAATTTTCTTGGCAATCCAACCCCGCGCCAAGTAACGTCCAACTAAAAAAGCAAGAGTTGCGCCGAGAGTCGCCCCAATAAAAACGTAGATAGAACCGAGAACTACGCCAAAGACGACACCAGCCCCTAAGGTGAGAATCGATCCTGGCAAGAAAGCAACTGTAGCGACGATGTAGACTAGGATAAAGGCGATCGCGCCTATAAAACCCAGATTTTGAATTTGTATTAGGGCATTTTGCAGTAGTTGTTGAGGATTAATAGCTCCCCTTTCGGTTACTTCCTGAGCAAGCGCGGGAAGCGTTGCACTCAAGCAGAAAATAACGATTAATGCGAGACATTTTGCTAAATTGGTGAGGCTATGTCGATCTCGAATTTGTGTTTTGTTCATCGAAAATTTTGGGTCTGAAACTCCGTCCCTCGCTTGACGGCTTTACATAATGGGATAAAGCTCCGTGGCGTTGACTCCTGGAGTTGGTTACCACATTAATTCGAGCCTGAATTGATTTTTCATTGACAGTTTTTAGTCGATTTTTCGGCAATTAGATACTAGCTAACTGCCAAGCGCTAGGCTAGCTATCGCTTACTTTTATATATGACATCCGGAACTGAAAATAAACTTAATTACCGATTAAAGTTTCCCAATTAGATCGATTGAGTCGCTAATGCAGCATATCGAATTAAGGTAACGTCAACTGAGCATTTTGATTGAAAAACCGACGATAAACCCCTTCTGCGACCAGTAAAGCCGCCAGCAAATTTGTCAAGGCGATCGCAAACAAAATTAAAATTTGATAGGATGCCGCATCGACGGGATCGACTCCCGCCAAGACTTGTCCGGTGAACATTCCCGGCAAACTGACGATTCCCACTACCAGCATTTGATTGAGCGTCGGAATGAGACTGATGCGAATGGCTTCTTGACGATAAGCCACGATCGCCTGTTTCGGCGTTGCCCCCAAACACAGGTAAGTTTCTACTTCTAGGCGATTGTGCGAAATGAGGCTGGCGAGGCGTTCTCCTGCTAGAGAAGCCCCATTCATCGCATTTCCCAACACCATCCCCGCTAAAGGAATCAAATACTGAGGAGAATACCAAGTAACCGGTCGAACGATGAGGATAATAATATAACTTAGCGATAGAGCGCTGCTGATAAACAGCGAACCCCAAATAATCGGTAACATGCCTTTTGTTTTTTTGCCAATGCGATTGCGAGCAACGATCGCGGCAACTGTCACCATAACCCCTAAAATTCCCAATACGGCGATCGGATTGTTCAAAGCAAAGATAATCGCTATGATATAGCCCACTACCAGAAGTTGTAGCAGCGATCGCGCGGCAGCAAAGATTAGTTGTCCTTCTAACCCCAATCGCTGCCAGCTAGACAGCACCACTGCTATGCCAATAATGCCTAACGACCAACCCAAGTCGATAAAATCGAGTGTGATTAATTCATTCATATTCGTTAGTACGTGGCCCTACCTTGCTCGTACAATTACCGCTCTCCAACTTAATATATTTCTTTTTTGGAAAAAATTTGCTTTGATCGATATAAATTCTGGGTAAAAAAACGAGTGAATCAGATTCCACCTGTCAATTTAGCCCGTCAGCATCAATTAATTCGTGAGGAAACGGAAGCTGCTGTCTTAGAAGTATTGAGTTCTGGTCGTTACATCGGCGGTGCAGTCGTCAGCGAGTTTGAGAAACAGTTTGCTAGCTACGTTAGCGTATCTGAATGCGTCGCTTGTAATTCGGGTACGGACGCGCTTTATTTGGCACTGCGATCGCTAAATATCGGACGGGGGGATGAAGTCATCACTACGCCCTTCAGTTTCTTCGCCACGGCAGAAGTGATTACGAGAACCGGGGCTACTCCCGTTTTTGTCGATATCGACCCGCAAACTTTTAATATCGATGTCGATCGCATAGAATCTGTTATTACCAGTAAAACAAAAGCCATTATTCCAGTTCATCTATTCGGGCAACCGACGGATATGAACGCAGTAATGGCGATCGCTTGCAGCTACAATCTCTTTGTCATCGAAGACTGTGCCCAAGCAACGGGGGCGCGATGGCAAAGCAAACCAGTAGGCAGTATCGGACATATTGGATGTTTTAGCTTTTTTCCCACAAAAAATCTAGGAGCGTGCGGAGACGGCGGGGCAATAACGACTAACGATCGCGCGATTGCCGCCTCTATCCGCACGCTTAAAGAACACGGCATGAGCGATCGCTATCGTCACGACGCGATCGGACTCAACAGCCGTCTCGATACGATTCAAGCAGCGATTTTACAAGTCAAACTGCGCTATCTCGATCGCTGGAATCAACAACGAACCGAAATAGCTGCTATTTACGATCGATTGCTCTCTCTCCTGCCGGGAATCGAGCTTCCACAGACATTAGCTAACAGCAAGCATGTTTGGAATCAATACACGATCCGGATAAAAGATAGGGGAGAAGATTCTCAACCTTACCGAGATATCGTGCGCGCCAAACTACAACAAATGGGGATAATCTCGATGGTTTATTATCCCATCCCCTTACACTTGCAGCCCGTTTACAAAGATTTGGGTTATCAAACAGGGCAACTCCCAGTAGCCGAACAAGCCGCCCGTGAAGTTTTATCCTTGCCCATGTTTCCCGACCTTTCTTTTGAAGAACAGCAGCAAGTGGTCTATAGTTTGAAGGATTGTTTGGATTAAAAATTAATATGGGCGATCTAGATAATCTTCAGAAGATTCGGGATCTAACTCCCATCGCTTTTTGTCGCGCCACTCTAACTTGTCTAGCGTATGCACGGGTTCGCCATCGGCAACGTCAATTCCCATCGACTGAAGCAGGGCATCGGTCACGTTTTGATCGGGTGTGGGATTATCTCCTCCAACCGCTTCTTCTCCCACTACCTCAGCTTGATACCAATCGTCGTCGAGATCGCCTCCCGTCGCGTCAGCGCCAGAAAGCCCAGAAGCTCTTAATTTCGCCAATATCCGTCCCATGCCAGTATCGCGATCGACTAAGCCTTCACTCATTGGGTCAGCGTTTTCTGCTGCGATCGGATCGCCAAACAGCGCTTCGTTAGAAGAATCTTTCCACGGGTCTTGGGGAGGATTACCTGCCCCAGAAAAGTTGGTCTTTTTCATAAAATTCACTCCTTGCTGGCTTAGCGCTCAGAGGTGAAAGAGTTATAGAGACCAACTCTGACCCAGGTGGACGTTACCCGCTTGGGAAACTAAGCGTGGATGCTGCCATCCGGCATCGTTGCGCCGCTCAAATCCGTTCCCGTCAAGTCGGCTTCAGCGAGGTTAGCTCCCCATAGTTCTGCTCCCCGCAGGTTGGCACCGCGCAGGTTAGCTTTGCTTAGATTCGCATTAACCAAATCGGCTCCGCTTAAGTCGGCTCCACACAGAATAGCGCTCATGAGTTTGGTCTCTATTAAGCTAGCTCCCTTTAGAGAAGCTCCGCTCAAATCCGCTTCGCTCAGGTCGGCTCCCTTGAGAAAAGCGCCACTGAGGTCGGCTCCAGTTAAGTTGATATGCGTTAGGTCAGCGTCACTTAAGTCGATCGAGCGCAAAATTACTCCATTTAAGGAAACGCGATTCAGTTTAGACTGGCTAAAGTTTCGCTTTCCTTCTGCATATTGCCTTAGAAGCTCTAGGATCTCCATACTCTAGCCCTATCTCTCTAATTCCATCCTATTCTATTTTGTTAAATCTATAACAAACTCTATGCCCTGGCGATCGCGATTCATAATCTTTAGCAGTGGTTAGTAGTTAGTAGTTAATTGTCTTCCCACACTCCCAACTCTCCCCACACCTCCTCCTACTTCCGACTTCTATTAGTCACTTTTAATCGGGATCGTCAATTAGAACTTCCCCTTGCCAGATTTTTTCTTGAAGAAGGCTAAATAAATGGGCTTCTTCGGAGGTAACTTTCTTATCTGCATAGATCGCAGTTTTGATTGCTTCGCTTTCTAGGCGAGAGAGCCTGCCATCAGCTAAAGCACGTTCTATCGTGACTTGAATTTGTTTAATTTCCACGATCGATTCCGCCCTATGGTTTTCCTTCAGCTTAGGCAAACCCTACTGGCGCGAATCTTAAAAAATAGCTAAAACTTTTACTACTATACGAGTTGGGCGATCGGTTCCCAGTCAAGTACGTCTTGCAGTAAGGCTTTATAACCTTGAGTGTTGGGATGAAGTCCGTCGGGATTGAGGCGCGATCGCACCCAAGCATCTCCCCGCTTCACCCATAGGTCAAAAATATCTAAATAGGGAATTTGCCGCGCCTGGCAAGCTTGCTTGGTAAATTCTTTATAGCGATATTGGTCTTGATGGTTGAAATACAGGCAATCTAAAAAAGGCATTTTGGTTTCATCGACGGGTGCCATCCCCACAAAAAGAACGGGACAAAGCAGGCGCGATCGCTCTAGCAGGTTAGTGACTTGTTCTTGAAACGTCTCAAATTCGGTAAATAATCGTCCGTTGGGGCGACCCAAACGCGCTGAATCGTTAACTCCCACTGAAAGAATGATTAAGTCTGGAACTTGATTGCGCAACTCTCCCCGATTGCGAAATTCATGTTCGAGTCGCTCGGAAACCTGAAAGACTCTATCGCCGCGAATGCCTAAATTGTACAAAATGTGACCTGGTTGCTCTGCTGCCATCCATTGTCTTCGCAGCCGTTCTACCCACCCTCCGCCTTCAGGGTCGCCATATCCGTAAATTAGACTATCCCCAAGCGCAATTACTTTTAAAGAGGAGCGCAAGCGCTGTTCGATAGCTCTAGTCCTAGCGGCAGAAATCGTTTGCATAGAAAAAGCAAGATAGTTTCAGCTCAGCAGCAACTTTACATTTCTACATATATAACTATACCCAATAATAATAGCGAACGATTGGCATTCGTCAACCAGTCTAGTGCGTCTGCTATTGTGCTGGATCTTTCATAAAGAAGCGATCGCGAAAGGGTTTTAAAGATATGGCGATCCCGCGAGAGGTAATAGAACTTTGAAAACTCTTCAGCCCAGATCGGACCAAACCCCAAATTCGCTCGCATGCTTGTACTACAAGCTTTACAATTAGTCAACTGCTCGGTCGTTTGGACAGAGCGCGAACGATAATTGAGGTAGGAGGCTAATTTTTCTGAGATCGCGAAATGGCAAAAAGATTTACTCAACCCTTAAATGTCAAGATCCCATGAATTTTGAGCGACTCATCGACCTCGATCTTTCTCAACCCGTATGGGAGCGATTCTTTTCCGTTGCTCCCCTAGTTCTCATTGGAACGCGGGAAGAAGGAGGCGGCTACGACCTTGCCCCCAAACACATGGCGATGCCGCTAGGCTGGGGAAACTATTTTGGTTTTATGTGCACCCCTCGCCACCACACCTATCAAAACGTTTGCCGCGAGCGAGTCTTTACCGTTAGCTTCCCGCAACCCGAGCGCGTAGTGCTGGCAAGTTTAGCTGCTGCTCCTCGCTGCGATGACGATTCTAAGCCTTCTCTGTCTGCCTTACCGACCTTTCCCGCTTCCGTTATCGATGGAGTCTTTTTTCAAAATGGTTATCTATTTCTAGAATGCGAACTAGACCGAATTGTAGACGGATTTGGGGAGAATAGCTTGATTGCAGGCAAAATCATAGCTGCTCGCGTTCGGGAAGAGGCAGCGCGGTTGTCCGATCGCGACGACGGCGATCTCCTAGTGCAAATGCCTCTACTGGTATACCTTCCGCCGGGACGCTACGCCACGGTCGAGCGCAGCTTTTCCTTTCCCTTCCATTCTGGTTTCAAGCAATGATGCTCGCGAATACAAGATCGCCCCAAATGTCTCGGCGGCTGCTCGACTACCTACACCGCCGCCAGAAGGAGACGGTCGAATTGCTAGAAAAACTGGTAAGAGCCGAATCTCCTTCGACCGATCCGGCGGCACAACAGCAAGTGTTGGCACTGCTTGAGGGAGCTTTGCAAAAACTAGACTATCGCGTCCGTCGCCTTCCCGGTCGTCGGACGGGAGGACACCTGTTAGCCATTGGGCGCGATCGCTCAAAGAATCAACCGACGCAACTGTTGCTGGGACATTGCGATACCGTCTGGCCCCTGGGAACCCTAGACAAGATGCCCCTATTACAAAAGGCAGGCAAACTGTACGGTCCCGGAACCTATGATATGAAAGCCGGATTGGTTCTGAGTCTGGCGGCGATCGAAGCCATTCGGGCGCAAGGACTCGAACCGGAAGTTGCCCCCGTCATTTTTATCAACTCCGACGAAGAAATCGGCAGCATTGAATCGACTCCCTATATCCGACGGCTGGCAAAAACCAGCGATCGCGTTTTTGTCATGGAACCATCTCTCGGTCCAACGGGAAAACTAAAAACGAGTCGCAAAGGTGTCGGTCGGTTTACCATTCGCGTCGTTGGCAAAGCGGCTCATGCTGGCTTAGAGCCGGAGAGGGGGGCTAGCGCTATCCTAGAGCTATCCTTTGTCATTCAGAAGTTATTCGCCCTCAACGACCCACAACGAGGCATTACCGTTAACGTCGGTACGATTGACGGAGGGATTCGCCCCAACGTGATTGCTCCCGAAAGCGAAGCCGTTGTAGACGTGCGAGTTCTGCATCAAGAGGATGCCAGGGAAATCGAACGAGCCATCCTGGGATTGCAACCGACCACTCCGGGCACGCAACTTATTATCGAAGGTCGTATTGGACGACCGCCAATGGAGAGAACCCCAGGCAACCAAAAACTCTGGCAGCAAGCGCAACAAGTCGCCGCCGAATTCGGATGGCAGCTTGAGGAAGAAACCGCTGGCGGCGGTTCCGACGGCAATACAACCAGCCTCTACGCACCCACCCTAGATGGTCTGGGCGCAGTAGGCGACGCAGCCCATTCGCCAGGAGAGTTTGTCTACTTGGATCGGCTGGTAGAACGAGCCGCACTCCTATCGCGACTGTTGTTAGAGCCAGCAATTAGCGATTGATGATTAGTGCTGGGGATTGGTTTAGGAGTTTCTCCTTTCCCTAGCAATCGGAGGAAAAACGATGTCTGATAAATACTTCTTCGCTTCTCTGACCCGGATCTCCGATCTAGAATCCCGTCCCTTTTCGGTTTGCCCTCTGCCTCGGTATCAATGGGCGACGGGAGATTACGTCGTCGGAGAAGTCATTCCTCCAGTGTACCAGTCCTCAAGCGTTGAGTTAACTAACGGACGCATCGCGTATTTGCTGGAAGGAGACTTAATTATCGGTGCTTTTGGAATTCGTCGAGCGACTTTGGAAGCGGTAGGAGACTGGCAATCGATCGAATCCGACGATCGCATGGAGAACATGACCACAGCAGGGCTTTTCGGGCGAGTCACTTCTAAGTCTTTCCTGCTAGCCCCGCTTACCTCTCTACTTTACCGAGGTCACGTCCTTCGAGATGGGCAGAAAGTCTGTATGAAAGATTTTGTTGCTGACCTGCCAGCACTTCAATACAATTGTCCGACGATTATTATTATCGGCACATCGATGTCAGCCGGAAAAACGACGACGGCAAGGGCTATTATCCATCAGCTCAAGCGCATGGATCTGAAGGTGGTTGGCGCGAAGTTAACAGGAGCTGGGCGTTACCGCGATATTTTGTCAATGGGCGATGCTGGAGCCGATAAAATCTTCGATTTCGTCGATGTCGGTCTTCCGTCTTCTATCGTTCCTCCCGAAGAGTTTCGCGTCTGCGTGCGCAAATTGCTGAGTGCGATCGCGGCTGAAAAACCCGATGTAGTCGTCGCAGAAGCGGGAGCCTCTCCTTTCGAGCCTTATAACGGTTCTGTCGTGTTAGAGGAATTAAAAGAGCAGATTCGCTGTACCGTGCTGTGCGCGTCCGATCCTTATGCAGTCGTCGGAGTTAGCCGCAGTTTTGGTTTAACTCCCGATTTGATTAGTGGAATAGCCACCAGCACGACAGCAGGCGTGGAGTTGGTAGAAAAACTCTCAGGAGTCAAAGCTTTGACGCTCAGCGATCGCAAATCTCTACCCGAACTAACGCAAATGCTCAAAATTAAGTTAGCACTTTAGCAGGGGCAGGTTTTACCATCCAGTTATTGTCGTAGTCGGGATGCAATAGAAAAATGGCTCTGCCCAACGCAGAGCCAGATCGATGGGAAAGTTGTGGGATTTTAGCGAACTGTTCCTTCTAAGGAGTCAACCCGAATGGGTTTGATTAAGTACAATTTCAGGAACTGCCAACCGTTGGAGACGAAATAAGGTAGCTTGCGCAACAGTTTTAAGAATTTGGGGCTGCTAGATTCATCGATCGCCCGCAATTGCTCGTTATTCTTAACGCAAATCTCCAGGCGATCGTAAAATTCTGGATTTTCTACATCCAGAATGACTGGGAAAACTCGCCCTGCCGTTTCATTGGTTTTCTCAATCACGTACTTATCATATGACCGAGCTTCTAAACCGATAGAAGCATAGAAGTCAGCACGCTGGATGTCGTTGAGATACATCGTTGCAAATACCGACAGCAGGAAGAAACGGCACCACAGTCTTGCCTTCCAATCATTCAAAATGTCGGGCTGCGATCTCATGATCGCATCGAAGAAATCTCCATGGCGATTTTCATCCTGACACCAGTTTTCAAAGAAGCGGAAGATCGGATATATCCGATTTTCTGGATGCTGCTCTAGATGGCGATAAATGGTGATATAGCGCCAGTAACCGATCTTTTCGGATAGGTAAGTGGCGTAGAAAATAAACTTAGGCTTAAAGAAAGTATACTTGTGATTTTTGGTCAGAAATCCTAAGTCCAGCGAGAGTTTAAAATCCGACATGGCTTTATTCAAGAAACCAGCATGACGGGCTTCATCTCGCGACATCAGCGTAAAACACTCTGCTAGGACTGGATTTTTATCCTTTAACCGCCGTCCTAATTCTTTGTAGAGTAAGAAACCAGAGAATTCCGCCGTGCAAGATCGTTCCAAAAACTCAATAAACAAGCGGCGAGTTTCCCCATCGATACGATCCCAAGATTGATTAAATTCTTCATCCCGAACGAAGTGATGGCGGTTATAGTCAGCGCGGAATTCTTCTAGAATCGCTCTCAACTCGTCCTCATTGGCAGAGATATCCATTTGCGCCATTGCTTCAAAATCGGTCGTGTAAAACCGAGGCGTGAGGATTGTTTCTTTGGCAGGGACTTTGATTCCCGGACGCAGTTCTTCAAATTCTGGTTTTTTGAGGGTATTGACCATGGCTTGTTTATAGTGCTTTTTTCTTTGATTGGGCTGCCTGGTGGCGTAGCGAGGTTTGAATTCCTCACAATTGGGTAAGTCTAAATTGTCTTATGCGAGGCTAGAATTCAGTCTACCAAGGTCTAGACGAGGAATTAAGCGGCTTTTCATTAAGAGTTATAACACAATATAAAATTTTGTTAAAAAAGCCAGCTAAAACCTTGACAAAATTTTGAGTGACCGCGATCTCGGCTAGAGATTGAGCGAATTCTCTGACACCCCGCTATTTTCTTGTTAGTCTGACTAATGAAAGATTTAAACAGCAATTTTTAAACCCAGAAACTCAACAATGCAGAACCAATTTCACATCAAATTTTGGGGCGTTAGAGGAAGTATCCCCTGTCCGGGAACGGATACCGTTCGCTATGGCGGCAATACTTCTTGCATAGAAATGCAGATAGGAGGCGAACGTCTAATTTTTGATGGCGGTACGGGACTGCGAGTTTTAGGCGAATCTATGCTTGCCGAAATGCCCGTGCAAGCGCATTTATTTTTTACTCACACTCACTGGGATCATATACAAGGATTTCCCTTCTTTGTACCAGCGTTTGTTAAAGGCAATCGTTTCAGGATTTATGCGATTCCTGCTCCCAATGGAGCAACGATCGAACAACGCCTCCACGATCAAATGCTTCATCCCAACTTTCCCGTCCCCTTGCAAATCATGCAGGCAGATCTGCAATTTTATGACCTCGAAATCGGAGAAACTATCAAAATTGGCGAGCTAGTTGTTGAAACAGCCAGACTCAACCATCCCGGCGTAGCAGTAGGCTATCGCGTCAATTGGAGAGGGCTTTCAGCCGCCTACATCACCGATACGGAACATTTCCCCGATCGCCTTGACGAGAATGTTCTCTGGCTCTCTCGCGAAGCCGATGCGGTCATTATCGATGCGACTTACACTGACGAAGAATATTACGATGACAAATGTAGCAAAGTCGGTTGGGGACATTCAACTTGGCAAGAAGCCGTAAAAATCGCCAAAGCTGCCAAGGTGAAACAGTTGATTCTCTTCCACCACGATCCCTCTCACAACGATGACTTTTTAGATCGCCTCGGCGAACGAGCTGCCCTAGCTTATCCGAATACCATTTTGGCACGGGAAGGTTTATCAATTGAGTTGATGGAAACAACTAAAAGATTTTCGATTCCAAAACAAATCACCAATGACCAATGACCAATGACTAAATTGTGTCAAAATGTAAAGCGTGTGGGTAACATCTTCGACCGATAAAGTTTTAACGCCTAGCGCGATCGCCCTTGGCAATTTTGACGGCCTTCACCGAGGGCATCAGAGAGTCTTGCAGCCAATTTTACAACAGGCTTCGGCTGTCATTGGTTGTCCGGCTTCTGCTCAAGAAGTTGTCAGAGATAGCCAATGTCCTTATGCGACAGTAGTTACTTTTAACCCCCATCCCCAAGAATTTTTTACGGGGCAAAGCAAACAACTACTAACGCCACTCCCAGAAAAGGTTAAGCTACTAGAACAGTTAGGCGTAGAACAGTTAGTTCTGTTGCCCTTCGATCGCGAACTGGCTGCCTTGAGTCCGCAACAATTTGTCGAAGAGATCTTAATGCGGCAGTTGCAGGCGACTCGGATTAGCGTCGGAGAAGATTTTCGCTTCGGGCACAAACGGGCAGGAACGGCAGAAGATTTAAGAGCGATCGCGGCGAAATTTGGCGTAGAAGTTGTCATTACCTCCCTCCAAACCTGTCAAGGCAATGAAAGCGAGCAACCCACTCCCCGCATCAGTAGCTCTGCGATCCGCCAAGCCCTAGCAGAAGGAGACATTGCTCGAGCCAACCGCATGTTAGGACGTGCTTATACCCTGATGGGAACGGTCGTGAAGGGACAGCAGCTAGGCAAAACGATTGGCTTTCCGACGGCTAACCTACAACTTCCCCCCACAAAATTATTGCCCCGCTATGGGGTTTATTGTGTCAAAGTTTTCCTGGAAGGAGAGGAGGGGGAGACGGGGAGACTCCCAGAGGGGAAGAATATTATTACCCAGTCCTCAATCAAAGGTGTAATGAATATTGGCTGCCGTCCAACAGTAGCAGGCAATACACCGACTGTTGAAGTACACCTACTCGATTGGGCAGGGGATTTGTATGGGAGAACCCTTACCGTAAGCTTAGAAAAGTTTCTGCGTCCCGAACAAAAATTTCCTTCAATCGATGCCCTCAAAGCCCAAATTGCTTTCGACTGCGACTTAGCTAGAAAAATTCTTGAGCGAGCGACGTGAAATCTGGCAGGGGAATCGGGAAAGTTAGTTAATAATTAGAATTTGACGATTACTATGAGAGAAAAAATTGACACGCTGACCGAAAACCTAAGTCGCACGATTGTCGGAAAAGTGAATGCGATTCGGTTAGTATTAGTCGCCCTGCTGAGTGGCGGTCATGCCCTTTTGGAAGACGTTCCTGGAGTGGGTAAAACTCTGCTGGCAAAATCCTTAGCGCGATCGATTAACGGTCGCTTCCAGCGCATCCAATGTACCCCAGACTTGCTGCCAACTGATATTACGGGAACGAATATTTGGAATCCCAATACGAGAGAATTTGAATTTTTGTCAGGGCCTGCCTTTGCTAACGTTCTGCTCGCCGATGAAATCAACCGAGCAACCCCCCGCACCCAGTCCGCCTTGCTAGAGGTGATGGAAGAGAAACAGGTAACGGTAGACGGCGCAGCCCGTCCCGTTCCCCAACCCTTTTTTGTCATTGCCACGCAGAACCCCATCGAGTATCAAGGGACATTTCCCTTGCCAGAAGCACAAATGGATCGCTTTACCCTTTCTCTGAGTCTGGGCTATCCGACTGAACAAGAAGAACTGCAAATGTTGCAAAAACAACGCCAGAGAATTGGCACCGACGAACTGCAACCCTGTATTTCCCTAGAAGACGTTCTAGAATTACAACATCTCGTCAGTCAGGTAAAAGTGACCGCAGATTTACAGAAATATATGCTCAATTTGGTGCGAGCATCCCGCAGCGATGACGAAATTACGTTAGGAGTGAGTCCGCGAGGCACCGTCGCTTTACAAAAGGCAACTCAGGCACTGGCTTTCCTAGAGGGACGAGATTATGCTATTCCTGATGATGTTAAATTGCTAGCACCTCACGTTTTGTCGCACCGTCTTATTCCCGCAGGCGGACGACAAGCCAAGACAATTGTCGAAAGGTTGCTGCGTACCATCCCGGTGGAAATCGTTGCCACTTGAAACACCAAATGTTCAACTTAGTTCGACAAAAACTGATTCGACACAAAACCATAAAGGCTCTTTCGCCGTTAATTTTGTTATTGGCGACCGCGTTGTGGTGCGTCGGACTGGGGTGGGGAATGGCATTTGCCCTCGATCCGATTCCCAGTCGCTACGAAAACGGACGAGATTTATATTTAGAAAATTGCTCTGGCTGTCATATCGCCATTCCTCCAGAAGTTATGCCAACGCAAACCTGGAAACAACTTCTAGAAAACCCTGAAGACCATTACGGTCGATCGCTGACGAATTTGATTAGGATTACCCAACTTCTAATCTGGGATTACTTGAGTGCTTATTCCCGTCCCTTAACAACAAACGAACCCATTCCTTTGCTGATAGAGCAATCCCGTTATTTCAAGGCACTTCATCCCAGAGTTCAATTCTCCGAACCCGTTACTGCCGATGCTTGCGTTAAATGTCATCCAGGAGTGGCTCAATTTGACTATCGTACCCTGACCCCTGAATGGCAAGATGCGCCCTAATATCGATTACCTTTCCTTGATTTGTACCGAGCGGTTGAACCAGTTCATGAGCGAAGCAATAATTAAGTCAAAAATCAAATAGGTCGCCATAACGACTAGCAACATTTCTACAGCGTTTCCCGTTTGATTGGAAATCGTGTAAGATACCGCGTAAATATCGCTGTAGAGAACGGCGATCGCTAAACTAGAATTTTTGGCTAAGTTGAGAAATTCGCTAGTTAGGGGCGGAATCATGACCCGCAAGGCTTGGGGAAATATCACCAAACGCATGATTAGAGAGGGTTTTAGTCCTAATGCCCTCGCTGCTTCCCATTGTCCTTTGCCTACGGACTGAATCCCCGCGCGAACCACTTCTGCAATAAATGCCGCCGTGTAAACTGTCAGTCCGAACGTCAAGGCGGCAAATTCAGAAGAAAGGCTCAATCCTCCTTCAATACTATTAGTCGCGCGATCGAATTGAGGTTGCTGCCAATCGAGACCGAAAATTATGGTAAGAATGGCAGCGATCGCAATCCCAATCAATCCCACTTGGAAAACTCGTCCTGACGACCCTTGTCCTACGATTGCCTGGGTTTGTTTGCGCCAGATAATAGCGGCTAAAATGGCGCTCAAAACCAGAAATCCTAAAGATAGCCAGGTCTGTAAAGTTCCGGCCGGAAAAGGAATCTGCATTCCTCGGTTGGTGAGAAAAATGGAATCCCAAACGACGAGTGGATTGTCAATTTTCGGCAATCTGAGAAAAATGGCAAAATACCAGAAAAAAAGTTGCAATAGCAGAGGCGTATTGCGAAATGTTTCTACATAAACGGCGGCAATTTTTCGCACTAGCCAATTATCCGATAATCTGCCCATGCCAACGGTAATACCGAGGATGGTGGCAAGAATAATCCCGCTTAACATCACTCGCAACGAGTTGAGCAAACCTACCAAAAGAGCACGAAAGTAGGGATCTGTAGGACTGTATGGGATGAGGGAATCGCCAATTTTAAAAGAAGCGGGGCGATCGGCATCAAATAGAAATGCCAAGCTAAAATCTAAACCCCTGCGGCGAAAGTTACGAGCGAGATTATTTCCCAGAATAACGAAGATAGTAACGACAATGAAGACGATTACTATCTGAACAAGGATTTTTAGGAAGCGATCGTCCCGCCAAAAAGGAATTTTTTCATTATCGGTCATTGGATGAAAGGATTTTAGATTTTGGCGAAGCTGCCGCACGCTCCCGGAACCGCTTCCGGGAGAACGGCGGATTTTGGATTGGGGATTGGTCAGTTGTCCTTTGTCATTAGTCCTTTGATTTTGGATGCAAGGATTGAGGAGTAGTTAGTAGTTAGTGGTTGGTGGTTAGTGGTTAATTGTCTCCCCATTTCCCCGTCTCCCCCCACACTTCCCACACTCCCCACACTCCCGGTTCTCCCCACCCTCCCACTTCCTCCCAGTTCCCCAGTCTCCTAACGGAAAGGTGGCGAATACATTAGTCCGCCTTTTGTCCAAAGGTTATTGAGTCCGCGTTCTAGCTGGAAAGGTTTGCCGATGTTGCGATCGTAGACTTCGCCATAGTTGCCGACGTGTCTGATGACGCGAGAGGCAAAATCATTGGGCAATCCCATCTCTTCGCCCAGTTTTCCATCTTGACCTAGGAAACGTCTGATGTTGGGATCTTGGCTATTTTGAAATTTGGACAAGTTTTGAGAGTTGATGCCAAATTCTTCCGCTTGGATGAGCGTATAGGTAATCCATTTAACCGCATCAAACCATTGTGAGTCACCATCGGCAACCGCCGGTCCCAACGGTTCTTTTGAGATCTCCGCGTCTAGCAACACGTGGTTATCTGGTTTGGGCAGCAGGGTGCGCCGACTAACCAGTTTGGAGCGATCGGCACTAACGGCTTCGCAACGTTCTTGCTCGTAAGCGGTAAAAAGAGCATCGTCATTATCGGAGGTAACGGGAGTATAAGTCTTTACTCCTTCCTTGCGCAACCAATCTGCCAGGTTTTGTTCCGTTGTCGTTCCAGAAAGAACGCAAATAGATTTTCCTTCTAGGTTTTTTGCTCCAGTTATGTCGCTTACTTTAGCAACCATTATCCCCTGACCGTCGTAGAAGAGGGTAGGTCCAAATTCCATACCAACGGCTGTATCTCGGTTAATTGTCCAAGTTGTATTGCGACTGAGTATGTCAATTTCTCCTGTTTGTACCGCCGTAAATCGTTCTTGGGCGCTGACAGTACGGAATTCAACTTTTTTAGGGTCGTCAAATAAAGCCGCAGCAACGGCGCGACATAAATCGACATCCATACCGGAGTATTCGCCTTTTTCATCTGCGAAGCTAAATCCTGGAACGTCTCCGTTGATTCCGCAGATGAGAGTCCCTCGGTTTTTCACGACTTCCAAGCGACTTTCACTCTCTGCTTCGCCTCCTGCACAAGCGCTTAGGGACGAGGCAAGCAGTAAGGTTATCAATAGAAAACGCCATTTCTTCATTGAGAAATTTCGGCGAGGAGCGCCGCCTCCATAATCTTTGCAAAATCTTTACAGAGACTGGCTTTTGACCAATCTAATATAGAAATATGCTGAACTCGCTTAACGCGCTCGATTAGCTGTCGAGAGGCTTCTATGAATGCCCTCCTAATTCTGGGAATAGGTTGCGCAGTTAGGAATACAGCCTCAGACTGCTGGCGGAGATCGGTTAAAAGACCAGTGTTATCGGACATTTATTTATTCGATCGCTATTGCAAAGATTGTCTCTTAAAGTCTGGGACGATACAAGTTCGAGTTTCTGCTTTTACTATCTACCCGATCTCGGTTTAAAAAATGTTGGCGACAGATAGATCTCTAAAACGCCCATTAGAAGTACCTTTCAAAATCCAAAATGGTATGAGTTTTGCATAAGAGGGGTGGCAGTAAACCAAAGGAATTGAGCAGATAGGGCTATTTGAATGTTCCGTCGCTCGAGCGCATAACTTAGGTCTAAGCGACGGTTTTGGCAATAACCGCCGAGGAGTATTATGACGAATGAAGAAAGCTCGATTGGCTGCAATGCCAGTTCGGGGCGCGGGTTATGGAGTGGTATCGCAGTCAGTGGCGCGATCGCGCTGAGCTGGCTTTATCTAAACTTGCTGACGCTGCAATGGTTGGCACGGGCAGTTCGGGAGATGAGTTTATTTAACCTCGTCCTGCTCGGATTGGCGGGGTTATTTTTTAGCGTGCAAGGGATACGGCACCGCCAACAGCTTCGTTGGTCGGCAGTTCCGGTGTTGCGTCCCTTGCCACTGGCGTTGATGTTTGGCAGCGCGATCGCCGCCAATGCTTTTCGCTGGTTTCTCGACCTGGATCGGTTGCCAGCAATCTGTTTTATTCTGGGCAGCTACGGTCTATTGGGGCTATTTTTAGATAGTGCGATCTGGCAGAGAAGATTATCGATCGCCGTCGCGATCGCAACTCTCCTGCCATTTTGCCTTAAGTTTGGTACGGGTTTAGGTTTTCCCGTCCGCATGCTTACCGCTCGCGCCGTTGAATTTATCCTGGCAAGAGCAAACGTTTCCGCCCTTTCTTCCCAAGACATCATCGTTTTGGAGAATGGCATTTCCCAAGTCGATCTGCCCTGTAGCGGGTTGAGAAGTTTGTGGATAGGAACCCTCTTCCTGCTGGCATTAACATGCTTAGAAGGTCGTTGCATTGATATCCGCTGGCTGTTAGTTAGCATCGTCAATCTGGTTTCGTTGATGCTTGCCAACATCGTGCGAGTGCTAGCGTTAGTCATCCTCGTCGATGGACTGAAACAGCCAGAAATTGCCAATATGCTACATATTCCTCTGGGTTTAATGGGTTTTCTTTCCTGCTGCTTGTTGGCGTGGGGATTGTTGCGGTTTGTGCCCAAACAGCGCTCGGAAAAACGAACTGAAGAAGTATCGAGAATTCAAAAGCAGAAAAATTTTAAATCCCTAGTTCCTCAAGCCCTCGTCGCGATCTGCGTTCTCGCGTTGACTTTGCTGCCCCAGCCTCCATCGATCGCGGCGCGATCGCTAATTCTAGCAGACTTGCAACTGCCATCGTCAATCGCAACGCAGGAGATCTCGCCGAGTCCTTACGAGCAAGATTTTTTTCAGGGTTATCCCGGCGTAGAGGCTCACAAGCTGCGATTTGAGGTACGAGGGCTTTCTGGATCGGCGATCCTGGTATTTAGCCCCACCTGGCAAGCGCACCACTCGCCCGAACTGTGCTTGCTTGGGAGCGGATTTCAAGTCGATAAAATGGAGCGGCGGCAGCTCGCCCCCGATACGCTCGGACGCTGGTTATCGCTCAATAATGGCGAGCGATCGGCTGCTTATTGGTTTCAGTCATCCAAGCGAACCACCGATGAATACCTCGTTCGTCTGTGGGGAGAAATGAACCGTCGGGAACCGATCTGGGTGATGGTATCGGTTCTGTTCGATCGCGCTAGCCGTCCCGACGATTCGGCAGTGCAAACCCTAATTGCCAGTCTTAACCAGGCTATCGATCGCCGTTTGGAGGAATAAAGCGATGAACTTGCCAACTCAATTTAACCAATTGTCTCGCGTTCTTTTCTGGCTGTTCAACGGCTCGCTGCTATTAATCGTTTATCTGGGATTCTTACCCTTTTTAGCCCCTGCCATTATCGCCGATGCGATCGCCGGAAAGGTTCCCTTGAATTTCCTGATTCCTTTCGTCGGATTGGTGGGGGTTCCAACCACCTGCACCGCGATCGGCGCAATCCCCAAACAAAAGCGATCGATATCCCTATTTCACTTATTCTACGGCGTAGAAGCGCCGCTATTGATTCTGTGTCTGGCTCGCTTTTTCTGGTTGCGCGATTTAACGCCCTTCACAACCTTACTACTGGCGAGTGGACTGCTAGGGACGCTGGCATTTACCCACTGGCTCTTGAGCGCGAGGGGTTCCAACTCTAGCAATGCTAACTGGTGGCATCTGGCAGGGCAGACGGTGATGCTGGCGATCGCTCTTTACCTCTTGACAATATCTGCATTTTATGCAGTGCCCTTCATTAGTTTTATCCTCGTCATCCTGATTATTTTGTTGTATCTGTTTCCCCTTGGCATCCTAACGATTGGATTTGGTACGCTCCCAATTGGTATGGCGATCGCTTACTTGCTAGCCTGGAAGCAGAACCTAAAACAACTTGCCAACCGCCACGGCAATTTTCTAGTCGGGGGATTTATCGTTGCCGTGTTAGCCGGATGGCTGGGAATTCTCATTGCTGTCGCCCATCAGCCCCAACATCAGGCATTTGCTTTGCTGCAAACCCCTCCGCAAACCGAACAAGCTCGTCAAGCGTTAGTGCAAAAATCGGAGGCGATTCGACGGGGATTGCTGAACGCCTACCTAGCGAAATACCGCTATCCTTGGTTTGAGAGCGATCGCCACATCTACGACATCTACCGTAACACCTTTGCCTTCTCCGACAGATCTGCCCAAATCCTACAAAATCTCTACAGTGCCTTAACTGCTCCCTTTGCCTATCAGGGAACCGAAGCAGACGAGGCAAAAGCAGCCGAACTGTATGCCCAGTTTTTCGATACGCCGATTATGCGCGGAGAGCTAGCGGCAATTCAGAAGGCGCTTCAGTCTACCTTCAACCGAGGCGAGGCAAAAGCAGGACTGTTAGACATTAACGAAGAGCGGGTTTGGTTAGCCCAGCAGGAAATTACCGTCAACCCTCAAGGGAACTGGGCAGATGTGGAACTTTACGAAGTCTACCGCAACCAGACCCTCGACCAGGAAGAAATTCTCTACTACTTTTCCTTGCCCGAAAGCGCCGTCGTCACGGGCGTGTGGTTGGGCGAAACGCGCGATCGTGCCAAGCGATACGTCTTTCAAATTGCTCCGCGCGGTGCGGCTCAAGAGATTTATAACAATGAAGTCAGCCGTCGCGTCGATCCGGCTCTCCTAGAACAAGTTGGTCCCCATCAATACCGACTCCGCGCCTTTCCCATTCCGCCGTTAGGACAGGGAGAAATGCATTTATGGTTGACTTACAAAGTCTTGAAGCAAGATGCGGGTTGGGCATTGCCCGAACTCCTCGAACGGCGCAATATCTTCTGGACAGCCAAAACGAAACGAATTGTCGATGGCAAGATAGTTGGAGCTGGGGATCGCTGGTTGCCCGCGACTTTGAGGGCAAAAAACGCGCAAGCTGTTAGCCACGAAGTCGTTTTACCCGATGGCGATCGCGTTCTCGCAAAACCGTTCGCTTCCTCCTATCGCCTTCCTCAAAATCAACGGTTTGCCATCATTCTCGATGGTTCCTACAGCATGAATCGCCATCGTCAGGAAACTGTTGAGACTTTCCGCTGGCTCAAAGATAACGTTCTCAAACACAACCAAGCCGATCTTTATCTAACGGCAACCAAACCAGCCCAACCCAAACGTTTGGATGGCTTGCCGGAATTCGCAGCGAATCAAACAACCTTCTATGGAACCCTGCAACCCAAAGAAATGCTGGAGCAGTTCTTGGCTTTGCGCGGCGATAGGGCTTACGATGCCATTCTGATCCTTACGGATTCGGGTAGCTACGAACTGACCCAAGATAGCAAATCGGTCTTACAAATGCCCGCTCCTCTGTGGCTAGTCCATCTGGGCGGACTCCAACCCGCATACGACGATGCGACACTTCAAGCCATCCAGGATAGCGGCGGCGGCGTTGCCACTCAAGTCCAAGAGGTCGTGCGGCGACTGGGTACGCAACCTAGTTTGGGCGAGTCTGCCATCAACTTAGTCGATGGCTATGCCTGGTTTTTGCAGAAAACTAGCGAACCACCGTCTCCAGTCGAGGGATTCAGTCCTATTGCGGCGCGACAGTGGATCGCGCACTTGAGCCGAACGACCAAACCCGATGACGTTCGGGAGTTAGATGCTATCCACGCGATCGCCAAGCAGTACGAAATTGTGACTTCCTACTCGTCAGCGATCGTGCTGGTAAACGCTCGCCAGCAAGAAGCCCTGCGGCAGGCAGAACAGAGGAGCGATCGCTTCCAGCGAGAAATTGAAGACCAACAATTACCTTCTCCTAGCTCTTTGAATACTGTCTCAGCCGTTCCCGAACCTGCCGAATGGTTGCTGATGATTGCGGGAGCGATCTGTCTTTGGTTTGTCTACCAGCGTCAGAGACAGCGAGGATGCAATAATGCTTGATTAGCGAGTATTTAACAAGAGGCAGTTTTCAAATCTGTCCATGCGGAGATAGGAGAGAGTATATTTATTAGAATTCTCTCCTAAAAACCTTCATATTCCAGAAATAATCTTTTTAATCCCTTTAAAATCAAAAATTAAATTGACTAAATTCAGCCTATAAAATACCGCTTCAAATAATTTAGCGATCGCAATCTATCTAAAGGTAGAAGCCTCTTTAATAAACATAAATTAACAAAAGGAGATTTTTGGGAGTTCGCCACCGTCAATCAAGGATAAATGACAGACAATCCCAGTAAAGTTATCTATGATATAAAAAGTAATAAATCTTTAACAATATTCATGGTTGTTTCCGATTCTCAATTAGAGCGGTTCAAAACCTTCTTGAAAAATAAAGTTCTTTTTGGCAACGAGCCAACCCCTGAGCTGATTGCCATCTTGTGCGTTTATTTCGTTCAGGGAATTCTTGGCTTGTCGCGCTTGGCAGTCAGCTTTTTTCTCAAAGATGACCTCGGTCTTAGTCCCGCTCAAGTGGCAGCCCTAGTAGGCGTTGCCGCCCTACCGTGGACGATCAAACCCGTGTTTGGCTTTCTGTCTGATGGCTTGCCGCTGTTTGGCTATCGTCGGCGCTCTTATCTCGTCTTTTCGGGCATTCTAGGCGCACTTGCCTGGGGAGCGCTAGCCACGGTCGTCAACAGTCCTTGGGCGGCGACGGCAGCGATTCTGGGGGCTTCCCTATCCATTGCCATCAGCGACGTGATTGTCGATTCCCTGGTCGTAGAACGGGCGAGGAAAGAATCTCTGGGGCAAGCAGGTTCTCTGCAATCGCTCAGTTGGGGAGTTTCAGCCTTGGGCGGATTGGTGACGGCTTACTTGAGCGGTTTGCTGCTAGAGCATTTTAGCAGCCGGACTGTCTTTGGCATTACCGCCACTTTTCCGCTGCTAGTCTCTGCCGTAGCTTGGTTAATTGCCGAAGAAAAAGTCAATCGCCGCGATCGCTCTGAATCTGAGAAGGCAACGGAAACGCCAGGCATACGGCACCAAATCAAGCAATTGTGGCGAGCGATCGCTCAAAAATCCATTCTCTTGCCAACTGCTTTTATCTTCCTCTGGCAGGCGACTCCCAGCGCTGACTCGGCTTTTTTCTTTTTTACAACCAACGAACTCGGTTTTGAACCGGAATTTTTAGGGCGCGTGCGCCTCGTTACCAGTCTGGCTACTCTGTTGGGAGTTTGGCTATTTCAACGCTTCTTGAAAACCGTTCCGTTTCGGAAAATTTTGGGCTGGAGTATCGTCATTTCTACCCTGTTGGGAATGACCAGCCTGCTT
The DNA here is from genome assembly GCF_000317025.1 of Pleurocapsa sp. PCC 7327. Lineage (NCBI taxonomy): Bacteria > Bacillati > Cyanobacteriota > Cyanophyceae > Pleurocapsales > Pleurocapsaceae > Pleurocapsa > Pleurocapsa sp. PCC 7327. The sequence goes on from NC_019689.1 coordinate 2,535,086, forward strand.
TTAGTGACGCATGCTAACCGCGCTTTGGGCATCGACGATCGCTGGTTCAGTTTGGGAGATAGCCTGATCCTTACCGTCATCGGACAAATCGCCTTCATGCCCGTTCTGGTGCTTTCGGCACGCCTGTGTCCTCCTGGCATAGAAGCCTCCCTGTTTGCCTTGCTGATGTCGGTTTGGAATCTTTCAGGCTTATTATCTCAAGAACTGGGAGCTATACTTACTCACTGGTTGGGAGTCACGGAAAATAACTTCGATAAGCTGTGGTTGTTGGTATTAATTACTAATCTCTCGACTCTCCTTCCCTTACCCTTTATCCACTGGCTGCCAAAAGGCGACCCGCAAGAATCGACTTCTGAAGGTTCGATAAATCGCTCCCTACCACTAGCAGAAGTCTACGAACATCATGCGACAGGCGCGATCGTAGAACAGCCTTTTATGCCCGACTTAGTTCCAGAATTCGTTACCACCAAAGAAGAAGGATGATATCAATTCTCAATTCCCAATTCACCATTCCCAATTCTTCTGAAAAGCCCTACAATCGTCAAGACTGGCAAAAAGGATACGAATCTCAGCCCAACGAATACAGCTATTGGGTTGATGACATTGATGGAGAAATTCCTGCCGATCTAGAAGGAACGCTATTTCGCAACGGACCTGGATTGCTGGATATTCACGGGACTCCCCTTCGACATCCCTTTGACGGCGATGGAATGGTAAGCGCTATTACCTTTCAAAACGGTCGCGTCCATTTTCGCAACCGCTTCGTCCGTACAGAAGGCTATGTCGCCGAACGAGAGGCAGGAAAGATCTTGTATCGCGGCGTTTTCGGCACCCAAAAACCTGGCGGCTGGTTGGGCAATGCCTTCGATCTCAAACTTAAAAATATTGCCAACACTAACGTTATCTATTGGGGGGATAAATTACTTGCTCTGTGGGAAGCTGCCGAACCCCATCGCCTAGATCCCGCTACGCTGGAAACGTTGGGACTGGACTACTTGGATGGAGTTTTAGAACCTGGGGACGCTTTTTCTGCCCATCCTTGCATCGATCCCAGTTGCGAAGCGGATGGGGGCGAACCCTGTTTGGTCAATTTCTCGGTGAAAACAGGGCTTTCGAGTAAGATTACCATCTACGAATTCAATCCCCAGGGCAAACTCCTGCGCCGCCACGCCCACAGCATTCCGGGCTTTTCTTTTATGCACGATTTTGCCATTACGCCACACTACTGCATTTTCTTTCAAAATCCAGTGACCTTTAATCCCCTTCCCTTTCTCTTCGGATTTCGGGGTGCAGGAGAATGCGTCCAATTTCAACCGGGGCGATCGACTCATATTATCGTTATTCCTCGGACTGCGCCTTACCAAGAAGTAAAAACCTTTGAAACGCCGTCAGGTTTTGTGTTTCACCATGCTAATGCGTTTGAGTCGGGCGATCGCATTTGCATTGACTCGATCTGCTATGAGTCTTTACCCCAGGTCAATCCCGATGTTAGCTACAAAGAAGTAGATTTTGATGCCCTCGCACCAGGGCAATTGTGGCGATTTACCCTGAACCTAAAGGATGGAAAAGTGCAGCGCCAAATGCTGGAAAGTCGTTGCTGCGAGTTTCCAGCCGTCCATCCCGACAAAGTGGGGCGTTCCTATCGCTATCTATATCTCGGTGCGGCGCACGATGCCACGGGCAATGCACCCCTACAAGCGATTCTCAAGATCGACTGGCAAACCGGAGAACGTCAACTTCACTCGTTTGCACCGAAAGGCTATGTTGGCGAACCTATTTTCGTTCCTCGACCCGATGCTAAAGTGGACGATGAAGGTTGGGTGCTAACTCTAGTTTACAATTCCAGTCGCCATTGCTCGGATGTAGTCATCCTCGACGGACAAGATTTAAATAAAGCTCCCCTTACACGAGTGCATCTGACGCATCATATTCCCTACGGTTTGCATGGTAGTTGGAGTGCATCAACTTTCGGGAATTAGAGAGTATTTATCAAGTTAAGATAACGCCACGCGCTTCAGCGGACGGCGATCGTGTTTGCATTGTAACTGTCAGCATATCCCTATCGCGGCTTTAACGTTCAAGCGATAACTGGATCGGGCTTCTTGCTATCAACTGCTTCTGCTCTGGCAAGTTCCACTTCATGAAAATGTTCTGAAGCCCAATTACAGAGAGTTTTAAGGGGGTTTACCAGCGTTTCACCTAGAGGAGTCAAGGAATACTCCACCATTGGCGGTACAACCGGATAGACCTTGCGATGAATCAGCCCGCTGTTTTCCAGATTGCGTAGGGTTTGAGTCAACATTTTCTGAGACACTCCGCCAATTTCACGGTGCAATTCACCATATCGTCTTGTGTTCCTAGATAGCGACAGAATCACTAAGGCCGTCCATTTATCAGCAATCAGATCGAGCACCTGACGAACATCAGATGTTTGGTCTAAGACACAAGGTCGAGATTGAGGTTCTATCATCTCACGCACTTTTGGGTATGTATAGCACTTTCAAGTATGTACTTATTTTCTAGATTGTAGCCCGTTGATAATGAAATTGCACTCAATCAAGCGAATTTCAGTATGATGATTTTTTCAAATAAAGTCGCAATCGTTACAGGTGGAACCTCTGGAATTGGTCGGGCGGCGGCGATCGCTTACGCCCAGCAAGGAGCCAACGTAGTGGTCGCTGGTCGTCGATCGCTTCAAGGGGAAGAGACAGTCAAAATAATTAAAGATGCTGGCGGAGAAGCATTGTTTATTCAAACAGATGTCACCCAAGAATCAGATATCAAAATAATGGTTGACAAAACAGTTGAAGTTTTTGGTCGTCTGGATATTGCGTTTAATAATGCGGGAACTTATGGCGAGAATACCTCGCTGATTGACCAACCGGACTCTGAATACGATCGCATTATGAATGTTAATGTAAAAGGTGTTTGGTTGTCGATGAAGCATGAGATCGTGCAAATGCTGCGTCAGGGCAATGGCACGATCGTTAATACATCGTCTGTTCTTGGTGTAGTTGCGATGCCGAGTGTCCCTCTCTATACTGCGAGTAAATATGCCGTGGAGGGCTTAACAAAAGCGGCTGCACTGCAATATACCCGAATATTTTAGTATCATTCGGAAGAAACTTAAAATCGAGGAGATTATGGGACTTTTTGACCAAGTTATCAACGCCATTAACGATCCCAATCAACAAGCCAACACCAACCAAATCGGTCAGATTATAGGTGTAGTGCAACAACTCGCTAGCAGTAAAGGGGTCGATCCCTCCGTTGCCCAAACCGTTACATCGGTTGTCGGCAATTACGTTCGTTCGTCACTCAAGCAGCAACAGGCAGCAGGCGGTACCCAACAAATATCAGCCATCCTCGACCAATTTAGCGGTACGCAAGCAAATCCAGCCGCCGTGCAAGCCTTATTTAGCCCACAACAGCAGCAACACATCGCCCAAGATGCAGCCCAAAAAACTGGTTTAAACGCAGATACTATTCAATCTATGCTGCCACTCATCGTTCCAGTGATTCTGAACTTGTTGCAATCGGGCAAGCAAGCTAGTGCTGCCTCTGGTTTGCCCGCCGGGAATTCGGTACTCAGCAGTTTTTTAGATAGCGATTCCGATGGAGATGTCGATATCGGAGATGCCCTTTCGTTTGCCAGCCGCTTTCTGAATCGTTAAGAGATTGGGGATTGGGACAACATTCTAATCCCCAGTTACTGCCACTCATCCCAATTTTCATTGAATATTGAAGTATCTGGAAAAGCAGTCGGATTACCGCTTTTATTTAATAAACGCTGGAGTTCGAGTAATTTTCTCTCTTTGATAATCGGGGTTTGGTCAACTAGCTGATAAGGCAAAATTTTGCCATCATCTAGCACAAACGCTGCTGTGATACCAGTTGCCGCCCCCGACGACCACTCAAAGGAATGGACTCGATAGGCTGCTGCGGCAATGTGGCTGACAGCGATACTTTTTCCTGCCACTAACAAATTATCGATTCTCTGGGGAATCATCGCCCGCAGGGGAATCTGGAAAGGATAAGCTTGTCCTGCGCCTCGACGTTCTCCTTCTCGTTCCGTATTTCCGGGGGCTTCTGGGGGTGATTGAGTCATACAGGGATGGAAATCGATCGCGTAGTGACCGATTCCCACCGAATCGGGATAAATAGTAGAACGCTTGCGCCGCTTGACGGCATCGGGCGAAACCTTGCCGCCAATGACATCTAATCCTTCTAATCCCGCTAAAGTCGCTTGCAGACGGCGATAAGTTTCGGGGGATAGGGTTTGGCGATAGTAGTCATCTTGATAGTTGCGGCGGGAAATATCGATTTCTGTAATCGAGAAACCATCTGCATAGGCATAGGAAGGTCTTCCTAAAATTCGTCGTCCCTCGCGCATGTAGGGATACTTAGACAAACCGTGTGCCGTTCCCATAGGAGAATCCAATCCTGCGAGGAAACGATTATTGGGATTGGGTTTTTTCACGCCATCTCCCAGTTGAGAATCGGTCGTTCCCATCACCAGCCAGTAAAAGTATGCTAAGGCGTGGTCTTCACCTCTGCGGAGGGTTTCTGTCCGCAATCCTCCCATCCAACCGCCAGGGGTTAATTGTCCGGTTGCTTTGAGTTGTTCGCGGGTGTAGATGAGATTATCTTGAGAGGTTCCCGGACGATAATCGTTGCCCCACGTCCAGTTTTGCATGGAAATATCTCCAGGCATGGGGGCATCAAAGGTAATGCCGCCAAATGTTTCCGATTGTCCTTCTTGCGGACTCCAAATGCGTCGATAGGTGAAAACTAAATTGAAGTTGGCTAGACGTTCTAATTCATAACTGAAGTAGGGGGCGTGCTGGAGATAAAATGGGGGCATCTCATGCTTTTGCGATTCCTCGGTCGCTTCCATGGCGAAGGTGTAAGTAAATCCCTGGGTGCAATAGGGGTCGGCAGTCGCGCTAGAGGAGGAAGGTTCTAGATAGGAGCGAGGATCGATGCCCAAGCGATAGGGAACGTCTGCTAGACCGACGATTTCTCCGGTTTCAGTCGCTTCGATAATGTACCAGTCAGCGGGTTTTTGTTGGTTGGAAGCTTTGGGAACGAAGCGAATGATGGTTTTCTTGAAGCGGGGGGAATTGTCGTAGCGATAGGCATCTTCAATAGTTTTCGAGAGGGGTTCGCTATTGAGAGGCGGTGCGCCTTCGGCAGGGCTATGTTGAATGGCGATCGCGCCCTTAATTTGTTCCCCCGTTCCCCCATTCGGGACTTTGCCGATCTCTAACTCTTTAATAACGGTGGTCGGAAACCATTTCAACGTTCCTTCGCCCTTTTGGGCGGCATCCTGTAACTGTTCCATCAATAGTTGATGACCGTCGCTAGGAAGAAAACAGGATTCGCTAACCCAACAATTGCCAGGATTGAGTTTGCCGTATTTCTCTTCGATCCGCTTTCTTAATTCTAGATAGCCGCGAGGATAGAAGAGACGTTCTCGCTGGGTTTGACGTTCGTCTAGGGCAGAGGTTCCCTGAGAAGAAATTTGTCCTCCTACCCAGTCGGTAATTTCTGTCAAACAAACGGTTTTTCCTTTCAATAAGGCTTCATAAGCTGCTGCCGTTCCCGCTAGTCCGCTGCCAACAACCAAGATCTCGCATTCTATCGTTTGGTCGGGATTTCTCGGCGGCGCAGCAAGAGTTAGTGGAGACATCGATTCCCAAACAATTAGACTCACGGGAATAGAAATAACACTCCGCCACCAATGACTGACAATCTTTTTCAACATCATCTAGTAATTATCTATGTTTCGTACTTTATTATCGAATCTTCAGTACTCATCGATCGCTTTTCCTCGATCTCTGTTCCCTAAATTAATGCAATTTAGATTGTGAAAAGATTGCCTATTTTCTTACAAGTCATCCCAAAAGTCTAGAATGTTATGTTGAGCGGAGCGCTCGCTCCGCTCAACATCTGAGTATACCAACTCCAAACAGAGATTTTTCGTTATGCTCTCCTGCACTGAGAATGACCAAATGGACTTTTGGGATGTCCTCTTACATAGCGTTAAACTTTTCCGTTGCCTCTCTCCAACCTTTGCACAAGTGCCAAAATAGTAGATATTGCAGGAATTCTCTTGACTTGTAAAGCCAATGTCTTATACGCCCAAGTATCTTAGTGGTAGCGAAATCCGACAAAAATTTCTAGACTTCTATGCACAGCGACAGCATAAAATCTTACCCAGCGCTTCTCTTATTCCAGAAGATCCGACGGTATTGCTGACTATCGCTGGAATGCTACCGTTTAAACCAATCTTCCTCGGTCAAAAGACACCGGACTATCCTCGCGCCACCACCTCCCAAAAATGCATCCGTACCAACGATATCGAAAATGTAGGACGCACTGCCAGACATCATACCTTTTTCGAGATGTTGGGCAACTTTAGCTTTGGGGATTATTTTAAAGAAGAGGCGATCGCTTGGGCGTGGGAACTGTCTACCGAAGTCTTTGGTTTGCCGCCAGAACGTCTTATTCCCAGCGTCTTTGAAGAAGATGACGAAGCATTCGCTATCTGGCACGATAAAATCGGCATTCCTCCCCACCGGATCAAGCGTATGGGGGCAGACGATAACTTCTGGGTATCGGGCCCTACAGGTCCTTGCGGTCCCTGTTCGGAAATTTATTACGACTTTCACCCAGAATTAGGAGACGAGAACATCGATTTAGAAGACGACAGTCGCTTCATCGAATTCTATAATCTGGTGTTCATGCAATATAATCGCGATGCACAAGGAAATCTCACTCCCTTACAAAGCAAAAACATCGACACGGGAATGGGACTAGAAAGGATGGCGCAAATCCTGCAACAAGTCCCCAATAACTATGAAACCGATCTAATTTTCCCCATCGTTAAAACGGCGGCGGAGATTGCAGGGATTGATTATTCAAAAGCAGACGAGAAAACCAAAGTATCTCTAAAAGTCATTGGCGATCACATTCGCGCTGTAGTCCATATGATTGCCGATGGGATTAGCGCATCGAATATCGGTCGCGGTTATGTATTGCGTCGCCTTATTCGTCGAGTTGTGCGTCACGGACGCTCGCTGGGGATCGAAGGCGTCTTTACACCTCAAGTTGCTGAAGTTGCGATCGCGCTGGCTAAAGACGTTTATCCTAACGTTATCGCAACAGAAGAAGATATTAAAGGTCAACTGCAACGAGAAGAGTCCGCTTTCCTCAAAACTATCGAAAAAGGAGAAAAACTACTTACAGAAATTCTCCAGAAAGAAAAACAACAGATTTCTGGCGAAGATGCCTTTACGTTATACGATACCCATGGCTTTCCTTTAGAACTGACTCAAGAAATCGCCGCAGAAAATAGTTTAACTGTAGATGTAGAAGGGTTTGAGAGGGAAATGGAGAAACAGCGCCAACGCGGCAGAGAATCTCACAAAACCATCGACCTCACCGTACAAGGTAGCCTAGATAAACTGGCAGAACATATTCATTCGACTGAATTTGTTGGCTATACTCAGTCTCAATCGACTGCCAAAGTCGAAGCTGTTTTAGTAGACGGAAAAACCGTCGAAGCAGCAGAAGCAGGAGAGCAAGTTCAAATCGTTCTCGATAAAACGCCTTTCTATGCAGAGTCTGGGGGACAAATTGGCGATAGAGGTTATTTAACTGGAGAAAATTTATTAGTCCGTATTGAAGATGTCCAAAAAGAATCGGATTTCTTTGTCCATTTCGGTCGCGTCGAACGGGGTATTATCCAGATAGGCGATACCGTCACCGCACAAATCGATCGCGCTTGTCGTCGTCGCGCCCAAGCCAATCATACCGCAACCCACCTATTGCAAGCGGCGCTGAAAAAGATCGTCGATGATTCGATTTCTCAAGCGGGTTCTTTAGTCGCCTTCGATCGCTTGCGTTTCGATTTTAACTGTCCTCGTGCTTTAACTCAGGAAGAATTACAACAAATCGAGGAACAAATTAATACTTGGATTGCTGAGGCGCACGATGCTCAGATTTCTATTATGCCGCTAGAAGAAGCAAAAACCAAAGGCGCGATCGCGATGTTTGGGGAAAAATATGGCGCACAAGTCCGAGTCATCGATATTCCCGGCGTTTCGATGGAATTGTGCGGTGGAACTCACGTGAGAAATACCGCAGAAATCGGACTGTTTAAAATTGTCTCGGAGACTGGGATTTCTTCTGGAGTCCGGCGGATAGAAGCGGTTGCTGGTCCTGCGGTTTTAGAATATCTAAACGTGCGCGATAAAATCGTTAGAGAGTTGAGCGATCGCTTTAAGGTTAAACCCGAAGAAATCAGCGATCGCATCACCAGTTTACAAGCAGAATTAAAAGCGACTCACAAGCAATTAGAAGCTGTCAAACAAGAACTCGCGATCGCAAAATCCGGCCAATTATTAGCACAAGCAGAGTCAGTCGGCGCGTATAAGGTTTTAGTTGCAGAAATGGGAGATATCGATCCTGATGCGCTGAAAACTGCTGCCGAAAGATTGCAACAAAAACTCGGCGAAGCTGCTGTTGTTTTAGGTTCCGTTCCTGAAGAAGGTAAAGTCAGTTTAGTTGCTGCTTTTAGTCAAAAAGTGAATAAAGATAAGAACCTACAAGCCGGTAAATTCATCGGCGAAATCGCCAAAATCTGTGGCGGTGGCGGCGGTGGAAGACCGAATTTAGCTCAAGCTGGCGGACGCGATCCGAGTAAGTTGAAAGAAGCGTTAGAAACTGCCAGGAAACAGTTAGTTGAAAGCTTGCAGTAATCCGTAGGGTAGGCAATATTGTCTACCTTACTCCAAATTGTTGAAGCTGTATATCTTGTTTACCATAACCAGTAAACATTAAAATCTCGCCAAGAAATTTATTTCTTGGCTAATAGCATAAGTCCATTAAAACTGAGATCTTGCACCATTCTCAACAACTGTTCTTGTAATTAATTTCCTGTTCGTAAGTTAGGGAAAAAAGAAAACTTAACAAAAGAGGGATAACCAGTGACCAGTGGATTGAACAGCTGGTCACTGATTATAAAGGACGTACTCTTTCTATTTAGGCAGATAAAACCCTCTCCTGAGAAGAGTGCTTTCTGAAAAATCTTCTCAGCGATCGCGCTTCTTGCTTTTAAGGTATTATATTTGTTTCTTACGGGCTTGGAGGGACTCGAACCCCCGACCTTGTGGTCCGTAGCCACACGCTCTAATCCACTAAGCTACAAGCCCTTGGTTTCATTCAACAGTAATCATACTATCACAAGATTCTAGCGATGACACAAGATTTAACCGGCGATCGAAAACTTTCTCATCTTAATGCCCAAGGAGAAGCCCAGATGGTAGATGTTTCCCACAAACAGTCTACCCGACGGGAAGCCATAGCCGCAGGTCGGGTGCGGATGTCAAAACATACCTTTGAAGCGATTGAAGCAGGAAATTCCCCCAAAGGAGACGTTTTAGGAATGGCAAAAGTCGCCGGGATTATGGCAGCAAAACAGACTGCAAATTTGATTCCTCTGTGCCATCCCCTACCTTTGCACAAGATAGACGTTCAAATAATTCCCGATGCCGAACTCCCCGGCTACCAAATTCGGGCTTCCGTCGCCACTAAAGCAGAAACGGGTGTAGAAATGGAAGCCCTGACAGCCGTTTCAGTAGCTGCTCTAACGCTCTACGACATGGCAAAAGCACTAGAAAAGTCAATGCAGATTGAGTCAATCTGCTTACTCAGTAAAACTGGCGGAAAATCGGGAGATTATCTCAGCCAGAAAGATTAAAATAATTTAAAATTAGATCAAATCGTATTTGTGACAGATCGCAGCAAACAAGGCAGCTAGAGCAGTGATTGCCAAGGCAATTAGGGGATGTTGTCCTTGGCTGACGGCAAAGGAAGTCACAACCCCAGCACCTAACCCAGCAGTTAATGCTGCCCCAACAAAATCTTTATCCGTGTTTTTTTTGTACATAAACGTTCTATCCAGTAGCTAAATGACTGACGAGAGAAAATAGTGTTCTCAAACATAGCACCCCGTTTCGAGCTGCTGAATAGCAAACTGAAATATTGCAATCAAGCTTTAGATTTAGCTAATTTTCTTAACAATAGAATGGAGTCTCGAACGATACATTAGATCGAGATGGAGTCCAGATTATTGCGCGATTTATGTCCAAAACTCATACTGTTGAAATTCGTCACCAAGGCAATACCCATATCATCCAAGTTTCAGAGGAGCAAACTATCTTAGAAGCGGCTTACGCTGCGGGGATAGATTTGCCGAGTTCTTGCCATGCCGGGGTTTGTACCACCTGTGCCGCTCAAATTCTTCAGGGAGAAGTCGATCGCGGCGATGCGATGGGAATTTCTCCCGAACTGCAAAGCGAAGGTTACGTGTTACTATGCGTTGCCCGTCCTCTTTGCGATCTAAAAATCGAATCGGAGAAAGAAGAAGCAGTATATCAGCGACAATTCGGACAGCCTTGATTCGGGCAAGAAATCGACGATCGCTCAGATGCGAAGATTGGCTGGGACTATCCATTCAACCCCAACAACCGCTTAGTGTGGATTACAGCTGCGATCGTCACGATTTCTTCTTTTACCCGATAGATGATGCGATAGGTATAGGCGTTTTTTTCTAGGATAGCTGGGTCGCTAAATTCAGGAACGACCGACCCAGCCCAAGGACATTCGATGAGGTCGCGGGTGGTATCTACAATCTTTTTTACCACCGCTGCCGCATAGGAAGGCGAGTCGCGGGCTATGTACGTGGCAACTGCGTCTACATCTTCAACTGCTTTAGAAGACCAAACTACTCGATAAGCCATTTTCTTAGAAGCCCTTCGACCTCCTCCTGTTTCAGCCCATTTTCTGTATCTGCGATATCCAGTCCTTGACGGACTTTTTCCAGGACATATAGATGATACTGGATATCTTCAATTGAACAATCATCTGGTAATTGATTCAAGATAGATTTAATGGCTTCTTTGATGGTATTCATACAGATATTACTGATTTTTAAAAGGTTAGAGAAATTATTAAACTTAAGTTAAAATTGCGATCGCCTCAATCGTAGTAGAGGACATCCCAAAAGTCCATTTGGTCATTCTCAGTGCAGGAGAACGTAACGAAAAATCTATGATTGGAGTTGGTATACTCAGATGTTTCGCTTCGCGATCGCTCCGCTCAACATGACATTCTCTACTTCTCAGACAACCTGTTAGCCACTGCGAGCGAGGGCAACAGTAATGAGCTATTGGCAATGCGTTCTACTGTTGGTAGCTGCCTATTAGGAAATAGTATAGTATCTTCACCCGATAGAGTGAAGAAAAAGTCAGGGTTCTTAAACCTTGGAATGTATGCTCTCTTGCTCTTTCTAGAAGAAATAAGCGACAAAAATAGGGGATTTAGAACCAGAAAACTCCCTCTACTAACTCCTCGTTCCTTAGATAAGCGATCTATCTCTAAATCGTTTGATTAACCAATCATCGAAGCCGTTAAAAAAATGACTCCAATCGTACTAATAGCCAACCCTAGCGATCGCATGACTGGAAAAGCGCGATCGCTAAATTTTTCTAAAATCACTTTACTAATCGCCCAGATTATGCTGCCAACGAGGATTTGAATAATTGCAAAACCTGCTAAGTATGCAACTAACGGAGTCATTTGTGCCCCAACAATTGACTCTCCATAGGCATAACCGTGAAAAATTCCGGCAACAATTGCTAAAGCGGCTAAAACAATGCCATAAAATTTAGGCGGATTCACCCTTATGTTTCTTAGTGCCAACAAGATTCCAAAAAGTACGACCGATGCAGAAATAATAATTTCGGGAAAAGGCAAGTTAACTGCTTGCAGATGAATTCCCGTTCCTAGCAGAGTCGCTAAAATAAAAACAATGGGAATATAAATGCCGCGATCCACAACCGCCGCGATCGCGCCAATTGCCACCACAAAAGCAAAATGATCCAAACCAATAATCGGATGGGCTAACCCCGAAATAAACCCTTCAAAGAAGTTAGCTGGCGTCTTCCCTCCGATAGCGTGGTGCGCCATCGCCTGTTGAGTAAAGCCCAAAAACGCGATTGCGACAATGGTGGAAAGCGTACCAATCTTGAACCACCGTTGACCAACTGTTAAATTGAACATCCTCTGTACCTCGCAGATAGATAGAAAAATGCCAGTTCTTTTATCGGCGGGCATCCTGACTCATCGATTTTGGATTGATAACTCACTAGATTGCTACTAATCCAATCCAAAATCTAAAATCCTTTCATCCAAAATCAAAAATCAAATCACAGTTGCGGGACAGCGTTGGACTTGCACCAAACTTTCCCCGTTACCTCTAATGGCTGCTCCCCATTAGAACCGATAATCCGGCATCATACCATTATTGAGAACGCAAAATTCAAATAGCTTGGGCAATGACGGTACGATGTCGAGGACTATTAGGAATGATAGTAGGGTTCTTAAACCCCGCTTCAAGCAAAGCTTGTTTGATATCCAAAGCAAAATATTGACCGAGAAAGGGTTCCGTACTTTTGAGTAACGTCAAAACGTAAGGCGGCATTTTCTTGTACGCCTCAGAGTGAGGATTCATATCCATAAGAGTGAAATATCCGCCAGGCCGCAACAATCGGCGTGCCTCGCGCAAGATTTCCCTGGCTGCTTGTTGAGGAAGTTCGTGGAACATCAAAAAAGCAGAGACTAGATCGAAAGAAGCATCCGGTAAACCTGTCGATTCCGCAGCAGCGTGTATCCAATCAATCCTGGCGTTGCGTTCTCTAGCCCGATATTGGGCTACGGCTAGATAATAAGGAGACAAATCCAAGCCAGTAATTTTTGCTTGGGGATAAACCTTCTGTAGCGCAAAGGTACTCAGTCCTACGCTACAACCCATGTCTAAAATATCTTGAGGCTCGATCGAGAGTTGTGCCCCTAAGACATCATGATAACTCTGGCGAAGCTTTGGATCTCCATTAATCCCTGCACCTTGCCAAATTGTGGCATGAACAGCATAAGCAGCCGATTCTAATTCTAAGGCGGCATCCCAGTTTAAATTCCCTTTTTCGTAAGCATGGAAGGAACACAGATAATAATCGGGATAGGTTAATTGGGAGTTGTCTACTGTAGCGAGTTCGCTTTCCCAGTCGTGAGATCGCAATTTTTGTACGTTTTCCCGCCAAGGCACGCCAATTTTTTCTGCCCGTTTAATCATCATGTTGCGGGCTTGGTGTTTTGCTAGGTTAGCTAAAGGTTTGATGGAAAGTATGCCATCAATCAGAGAAGAAGCTAATCTCAATTGCGTTTTAATTGATGTGGCTGTCATGGAAATTCTTGATGTGAAGTTGATTTAAACTGAGATCTTGCACCATTCTCAATAACCCGCCCCTCGATTAAAATCGCTGCCTCATATATAAAGTATAAAGTCGTCTTAAGACGACTAAATATTTATTCAGTCCATTTTAATGGACTTTACATGTAAGCCAGGAAATTTATTTCCTGGTGGCTAATGCGACTGGTACAAGATGTAAGTTTAAATAAAAAACGGCTTTTCTTAGCATATGAGTGCAACTTCACTATTTTAAATCCGAGGGGTGAGTTTTTCGCAGTAAGTGTAGATAAATCTCTAGCGTTTTTAGATAAACTCGCCCGTACGGTGGTTAGTAGTTAATTATCTCCCCGTCTTCCAGTCCCCCCGTCTCAGAAGTCTCTCCTATCTGTGGGACTGACTGTATCTCTTTCTTGGGACCTACATAAACCTGCGATCGCGCAATAGAATAGAAGTAGAGTCCTCGAAAGCTAGAGTCTGAGAGACGTTATTGCGCCTTTAGCGCTCTGTTTTTTTCATTACTGTGCTTTAAATCGAGATCGAGATAGCAGCCACGTTTCTATCTCGGTGCAGATTATTTCTCTATGAAATTAGTTTGAGTGCAGTTTGGTCGTTTAGTAGACTTTGTCAGGGAACGGCTTATGTTAAATTATCCATCATTGCATCAAGAACCGCGTTACGCACCAGCAGGAGTAATTCCCCTCAATCGAGATCGTTCGCATCTAGATTGGTTAGCAGCCCATGGTCGTCTTATTGCTCGCCAACGCGAAGAAACCGAAGATCGGTTGCTCGATAGTATAGATTTATCGGATTTACTCGATGTAGAAGAGGATATCTTTGAGGGTACCGAAGTTGAAACCGACCAGGAGTTAGATACCCTAGACGAAGAGTACCTCGACGAAACCGCATGAAGCTCTCAATCTTCTCAACCTTGTGGCAAAAATCTTACTGTCTATTATTTTCCCATTAATGGGTCAAAATCAATTACAAAAGTAGGTAAGAAAGGCAAAATTGAAAAGTTTCGGGAAAAATTCTATTTTTCTCGAACACGCCTTTCATTGTCTGGCGCGATTCGGAGAATAAGCGCGATGCCCCTACTCAATCGTCGATATTGGTTTCCATTACTAATGATTTTAGGGGTTGCACCCGCGATCGCGCAAGGAGCTAACTTCGGACAATTAAAGCTGGCTAGCGGTTTCGATCGAACAACGGCTGTCGTTAGCGGCTACACTAGCGGCTCTTACTCTCTCTCGTCCATTGCCAACACAGATCGATATCGCAGACCTTGCGTTGGCTACGGTGCGCCCAACCCCGATCATATCTTAGTACTGGAAAATGATTTTCCGAAACTGGCATTGCAAGTAGACAGTGGTGGAAAAGATACCACCCTGGTTATTCGAGGACCGGATAAAAATACGATTCGCTGTAACTTCGGCACCAATGACAGCCAAGATGCTCGCATCGAAGACAGTGACTGGAAAGCAGGACGATACGAAATCTGGGTTGGCTCGATGAAGTCCGGTCAGCGTTTGAACTATAGACTATCTGCCCAGTAATGGGATAGAATTATGAAAGAACAAAATTAAGATAATGGAGTAATCTAGTGACTCAGCGACTAAAACGATGGGAGTCGCCGCGTCGCCAAGGACGCAACGATAAGGGGAAAGGCGGTTCGGCACGACAAAGACAACTGAAAAAACAACAACAAATGCTGCGCAAAAAGCTAAAAGAGAATTCTCAAGCCAAGCAGCCAAACCAACAAGGGGGAAGAGAAATAAATCTCTTCCCTCTAATTTTTTGTCGGGCGATCGCGTTCTATTTTTTTATTTTAAGCAGCAACTTGGCTCAACTCGCCATTCGCGCCCATGAAAGACTCGTCTGACATGAGTTTGCCAATCGTCTCAAACATCTCGATCCAAGCTCGTTGCATCTGTACCGTCCACTCTGCTTCTAAGAACTCTGCAAAGGTAGATACTAAAGCTTGGCTAACCGAAAGATAATATTCTGGCGTAGCATGGTATCCGACATGGCTAGCCCCAACCTATTAATAGTCAAGATCGTAGCGATTATAAACATTATTCTTGTACTGAATTAACAGCTGGCTCCGACGCAAAAGATTACATTTTGTAAAGAAAAAGGCGATCGCTCTCTGGAGTTTCCCATTGCGATCGCACTAATTTTTCTGTTACGAGTTTAAACTGAAACTTCGCTCAACTCGCGGGTCATATGATCGAAAGGCTCGTCTACAAAAGAAGTATCTGATACTCCAGCCTCAAAGACCAACTCTTTAACCATTTCTTTCATAATTTGAATGCCTCGCACCGTTGGTCCGATGGGCACTCCCAGGGAGTTATAGGTTTCTCGCAATCCTTGCAGCACCCGTTCGTCCAAGACGTTAGTATCTCCTGCAACCAGCGCATAACTGGCATAGCGCAGGTAGTAGTCCATGTCCCTCAAACAAGCCGAATAACGACGAGTCGTGTAGGCATTGCCTCCAGGACGAATCAATTCTGGAACTTCTTCAAATAGTTGAGAACCCGCTTTTTTAACGATGACAGGAGAATTGGCATTAATGACGGCTGCTGCGGTGATGCGGGCAGTGCCAGACTCGAAATAAGTCTTCAGCTTGTCCATTGCATCCCGATCCAAATAACGTCCTGTCACGTCATAATTTCTAATCAGCTTAGTAACTGCATCTCGCATTAAATTTTTCTCCCAACAGCAATTTTTTTAGTGGCTTACAAACTTAAGGAAGCAGCGCGAATCTCTTCACGCTGACCCTTGAGTTTCGATCTATTTATTTATAATCCCACAGGGATGAACTGCTATAGACTTCGTTCGAGTAAGTCATTTATGTTGTTTGACAATATCGTTACTTTTCTATAGATTTCTTCATAAATAAAGCCCAACAATCAATAGTTAGTATAGTTAAATACATTTTTGTATTGTTTACAGATTTGAGTGCGATCGAGATAGAAAATTTTGTATCAAATAATACAAACCAAGAGCGAGCCTCTCTCTACGATGAATGATTCGAGACATAAAATACAGTTAAATCCGCAAGGAGTCATCCATGCCCGAAACGCCCCAAGAAGTCTTGAAGATGATTCAAGACAACAACATTCAAATAATCGACCTCAAATTCATTGACATGCCGGGGATCTGGCAGCACTGCTCTTTTTATCGAAATCAAATTGACGAAAGTTCTTTCGTTGATGGGGTTCCTTTTGATGGTTCGAGCATTCGGGGTTGGAAAGCCATTAATGAATCCGACATGGCAATGGTACCCGATCCAAAAACTGCATGGATCGATCCCTTCTACAAAGAGCCAACCTTGAGCATGATCTGTAGCATTAAAGAGCCTCGCACGGGGGAATGGTATACTCGCGATCCTCGCTCTATTGCTCAAAAAGCCGTTGATTTCTTAAAAAGTACTGGCATTGGCGATACGGCTTTTTTTGGTCCTGAAGCTGAATTCTTCGTTTTTGATGACGTTCGCTTCGATCAAACCGAAAGTCAAGCTTATTATTATGTAGACAGCGTTGAAGGTCGCTGGAATACGGGTCGCATGGAAGAAGGCGGCAACTTGGGTTACAAGCCTCGCTATAAAGAGGGCTATTTTCCCGTTGCTCCCACGGATACGCTGCAAGATATGCGTACCGAAATGCTGCTGACGATGGGCAAATGCGGCGTGCCTATCGAAAAGCACCATCACGAGGTAGCAACTGGAGGACAAAATGAGTTAGGTATCCGCTTTGCTACGCTGATTGATGCGGCTGACTACCTAATGACCTACAAGTATGTCATCAAAAACGTTGCCAAGAAGTACGGCAAAAGCGTCACTTTCATGCCCAAACCCCTGTTCAACGACAACGGTTCTGGGATGCACACTCACCAGTCTATCTGGAAAGACGGACAACCCCTCTTCTGGGGCGACGGCTATGCTAACTTGAGCAAGATGGCGTTGAATTATATCGGCGGTTTGCTCAAACACGCTCCCGCTCTCCTAGCGTTAACTAACCCAACAACCAACTCCTACAAGCGTTTGGTGCCTGGTTTTGAAGCGCCCGTAAACCTTGCCTACTCTCAAGGAAACCGTTCGGCTTCTATTCGCATTCCCCTATCCGGCACAAATCCCAAGGCAAAGCGTCTGGAGTTCCGCTGTCCCGATGCTACCTGTAACCCTTATCTGGCTTTTGCTGCGATGCTTTGTGCGGGTATTGATGGCATTAAGAACGAAATCGATCCGGGCGATCCTTTAGATGTTGATATCTACGATCTCAGCCCCGAAGAGTTGGCTAAAGTTCCTTCTACTCCCGGCTCTCTAGAAGCTGCTTTGGAGAATTTGGAAAAGGATCGTGCCTTCTTGACGGATTCGGGGGTCTTTACCGAAGACTTCATCCAAACCTGGATCGAATACAAACTCGACAACGAAGTAAACCCGATGCGCCTGCGTCCTCATCCCTACGAGTTTGCGCTCTACTACGATGCGTAAAAGCGATTAGCTTGACGTTGATGAGTTCATATTTTCTCATTTTTTGCCACCTCTTAAGGGTGGCTTTTTTACTTCAGTCCCAACCGCTCCCCCTAACTAGCTCTCTTTCTGGAAAGAAACCAACGAATCAATAATTTCTCTAATTCAACCCACACGAACATTAAAGTACTAAAGCCTATACAGATAAGTAACTGCTCCATGGTGAGAAACTGGGTGCCAAAAAATCTTCGTAAGGGTTCGACGTAGATCAACATTAACTGGAAGATAGTTGTTATCATGACTGCGGCGAGTAAATAGGGATTGGAGAGAGGATTCATTTCTATAGTAAGCCGAGTACTCGAACGAACTGCGATCGCGTGACCCATTTGCGCCAGACACAGCGTTGTAAATACCATCGTTTTCCAACTATCGGGATGGCCGACTTGGCGGGCTTGGGTAAACGACCAGATCATTAAACTGATGCTAATAATAGAGAAAATCAGACCGATACGAATGATGTAAGAGCCTAATCCTCTAGCAAAAATGCTTTCTTTGGAACTAAAAGGCAGACGGCGCATGATATTGGGATCGGCGGGTTCTACCGCTAGCGCCAAGGCAGGCAATCCATCCGTAACCAAGTTCATCCAGAGAATTTGTAGCGGTGTTAGGGGAACGTCTGGCACTCCCAAAAGCGGTGCGGCAGCGATGGTAATGACTTCGCCGATATTGCTGCCAAGAATATACTTGACAAAAAGACGTATATTGTTGTACACAACCCTGCCTTCTTCTGTAGCGGCAACGATGGTGGCAAAGTTGTCGTCTAGAAGAACCATATCGCTCGCTTCTTTACTGACATCGGTTCCGGTAATTCCCATGGCAATGCCGATGTCTGCTTGTTTGAGCGCGGGAGCATCGTTTACCCCATCTCCCGTCATGGCTACAAATTTACCTCGCTTCTGAAGCGCTTGTACGATCCGCAGTTTGTGTTCGGGGGCGACGCGGGCATAGATCCTAACGCGATCGACTTCTTCTTCTAGCTGGCTTTGGGAGAGCTTTTCCAACTCTCGTCCCGTGAGGATGCGATCGCCCTCCTGAATGATTCCCAATTGTTTGCCGATTGCCTGCGCCGTTAACTGGTGGTCTCCGGTAATCATTATCGTGCGAATGCCTGCCTCGCGGCATTTGGCGACTGCCTCTTTGACTTCTGGTCTTGGGGCATCTAACATGCCCACTAACCCCAGCCAAATCAAATTTTGTTCGATTGTTTCCGCCGAGTCAACCTCTGGAATAGCTTCCAGAGGTTTGTAAGCAAATCCCAACACTCGCAACCCGCGCCCTGCCATGTCGTTATTCATTTGGAGAATTTGCTGTCGTTGCTCGTGGGTCAGAGACAGGATGCGATCGCCGAGTTGAGAGAATTGACAATGCTCTAAGACTAACTCTGGCGAGCCTTTGGTAAACATTAAATAGCTTACAGCTTTTAGCGATAAGCTTTCAGCCAACCGGTCGCCGATCGCCCAATTCCCAGACCAACAAATAACGCTCATCCGCTTGCGTTCGGAGGAAAAAGGAATTTCTTCCACTCGCTTGAAGTGGCGACTGAGGGCTTGCTGATGGAAACCTGCTTTTCCTGCTAGGGCAAGCAATGCCCCTTCCGTGGGATCGCCAACGATCTTCCATTCCTCTTGTCCCTGCTGGGTAAGTTGAGCGTCGTTACATAGCGCGCAAGCCATTAACAATACCTGCAATTCCAGATAGTTTTCGATCGCGAGCGCTCGCCCGTCTTCATCGAGAAATTCTCCTATAGGTGCATATCCTTCTCCCGTCACTTGGAAGCCGCTCTCAAGAAGATCGACTTCTCGAACCACCATTTTATTTTGGGTGAGCGTTCCCGTTTTATCCGAGCAGATGACGTTGACAGAACCAAGAGTTTCTACGGCTGGTAATTTGCGAATCAGCGCGTTGCGCCTGACCATGCGCTGCGTTCCCAGTGCCAAGGTCACGGTAATGACGGCAGGCAAGCCTTCGGGAACGACGGCTACTGCCATGCTCAGGGAAACTTCTACCAATTTTTGTAATTGTCCCCAACCTGCCTGAATGACTCCAATGGCAATGACGAGTGCGACTAAAATCAAAGAGCCGGAAACTAGGACGTTGCCTAATTGCCCCATTCGCTGTTGCAGGGGAGTGGCTTCGGTTTCTACCAATTGAAGCATCTGAGCAATTTTACCGAGTTCCGTCTCCATGCCCGTCCTAGTGACGATAACCTTGGCACGCCCTTGAATGACTTCGGTTCCCGTGAAGACCATATTGCGGCGATCGCCTAAAGGGGTATCTTCGGCTAATCCAGGGTTAATTTGATGTTTGTGTACTGCCTGCGCCTCTCCCGTCAGCGCCGATTCCCTCACTTGCAAGCTTGAAGCTTCGATGACTTGCCCGTCCGCACACAATTGCGCTCCCGCTTCGAGCAACATGATGTCTCCCGGTACTAACGTCGGCGCGTCAACTTCTATCCTTTGCCCGTCCCGAATGACTTGTACCTTAGGAGAGGAAAGGCGCTTGAGTGCGGCCAAGGCTTTCTCGGCACGGCTTTCTTGCAAGTAGCCCAGAACGCCGTTGAGGATGACGATTAATAATATGGCAATAGTATCTTTAAAAGGAACCCCCTCCTTTGGGGCAGCTGCGTTCTGTAATTCGACCACATCCAGAACTCCAGAGACGATCGCGACAGCGATCAGCATCAGCAGCATGATGTTTTTGAATTGATCGAGTAAGATTTCCCAGTTACTTCGACCCGCCGTTTCTTGGATTTCGTTAATTCCGTAATGCTTTAGGCGCTGTTCGGCTTCATCAGTTGTCAGTCCTTGTTGGGCATCGCTGCCTAAGATTTCTAGGGTTTTTTCAACTGGATAAGTATGCCAAGATTGTTGCTGTACGGGCAAACAATGGGAAGAATAAGATGTAGTCACGGGCAATCTACTCGAATCTAAATATGCTATTTGAAGGTCAACTGATAACCTAACAAATATTAAGAAACATCAAGCATTCTCGCGATCGCTCTCTCATAAAAATTTATATAAATCAACCAAATTGCTAACATAACCATTCTAAAACGATCCTAATTTTTTCCAGTCTAGCTCGTCATAAATGACTCGAAGCAAACCAGGAATCAAACAAGCGATTGAAGACGATCGCAAGGCTGCCAAGAAGGAAATAAAAATAGTAAGTCTATTTAATGTGTGAAAAGTAGTGAGATCGTCTTGCTCGCGCTCTTCGGACGATCGCCCTACAATGTTCATAATTCTTCTAGACCCACTATAAAATAATTCTTAATCAAAAAAGTTTTAAAAAATTAATATTCACCCCTTCAAGCAAATAAGTTCAAAATGAGCATTCAAAGAAAGTCTAAGATTGATAAGGTAAGGGATTGCAGCGATTTATAGAAGACTGCATTTATCAAATATTGAAGCATGATTCCCGATCTGACCACCCCTACTTCACTCAAAAACCAACTTAGTGCAAAAACGATTCGACCCATTGCTGCGTCATCGATCCACGGCATTGCTTTTCGAGGAGACGCGATGCTGGCGATCGACGCCAAAAATGGCTATCTCCTAGAAATCAATCCCTCCACCAACAACACGAAAATCCTCAACCCCCAGCACTGGCAGGACTTTGTCGGGGCAACGGGTTTGGCAGTTGCTGGCGATGTACTCTGGTTTGCAACGGAAGAAAGCGTTTATTTCTGCTCTCTTGTTGAGGGCGATTTTACGCCGCAACTGTTTGTTAGACTGTCTTACCCAGCTAATGGGGTAGCAGTTTGGGAGTCTACAGTTTACGTGACTTGCCAAAAGACAGGCGATATTCTCGTCTTCAGTCGCGAGACGGGCAAGCAGATTACCCGTTTTTATGCGCCTGGAATCGGGGTAGAAAATCTTACGGTTAAAGGCGAGGAACTGTGGGTTTCCGATACCCTCGAACAGACAGTCTATTGCTTGGATCGAGCAACAGGTAAAGTCATTTTTAGCGTGTTGACTCCGTTTGAGTCGCCAACGGGACTAACGTTTTATATCGACCCAGAAACAGGCAAAGAAACGCTCTACGTTGCTTACTCGCATTGGGAACCCTATATTCGAGACAATCCCAACGCCGAACCCGAACGCGAACTCCAGTACCGCGATCGCACCTTCATTCATCCCTTACATTTCCACTATTACCCAGATAAGCGCTACGCCCTCTCCAACGGCTATCTGGTAGAGATGTCCTACGTCGAAGAACTAGCTCCCTTAGATCCGATCGAACTCAATAACCTAGAATGGCGCATTGCCCTTCCTGCGGAAACGCCGCGTCAGAAAGTCAGAAAAATTGAAGCGATCGGACTGCCGTTTACCGAAGAAATTCGCGACGGACAGCGAGTAGCGGTGTTTAAATTCGACCAACTAACCGATCGCGATCGCCATATTTTTGGCTGGAAGGCATTGCTGGAAGTCTGGAGTATTAAATATCGCATTAAACCTAAAGACTGCGAAGATCTGCCGGAACTGCCAGAAGAATTTCAAAGCCGCTATCTCGTCGATAATGACGATTTGGCAATGGATACGGATATTATCCGTCGAGCGGCAGTCGAAGCGATCGGCAGGGAAACCAATCTGTTGCGCAAAATGTACAGCATTCGCAATTACATCTACGATCGTCTTTCCTACGGCATTAAACCCCACATCGATACGCCAGATATTGTCCTTAGACGGGGCGTAGGCTCCTGCGGCGAGTATTTGGGCGTGCTGCTGGCTCTCTCGCGACTCAATGGCATTGCCTGCCGCACCGTCGGACGTTATAAATGCCCTCCCTATCCCCTCCAGCGTGGTGTTCCCCTAGAACCCGATTTCAATCACGTCTGGATGGAGTTTTACCTGCCGGGATTCGGGTGGCTGCCAATGGAATCCAACCCCGATGACATGGTTGACGGAGGTCCCTATCCAACTCGCTTTTTTATGGGGTTGGCTTGGTATCACGCAGAAATGGCAAAAGGGATTCCTTTTGAAACCTTAACAAGCGAAGGCGTTCTCGTGCCCAAAGAAAAGGTGTCGATCGGAGAGCTAGCAATCAATCACGTACAGTTTACGATTTTAGAAGAGTTAGAACCAGAAGAAGGGTGAGGGGGGAGTGTGGGGAGACTTGGGGGACAGAGAGACTCTGAAGAAGAAGACAAGCTACCGATCGCTAACCACTAACTACTCATATCAAATCCGTTTAATCAGTCATAATATTGTCGTGCGACTATCTAGGTCGCGAGCGGGACGTATGTCCTAACGGATATGCTACGCTTGCCGCACTACTTGTTATTGTGGTCGTTCAACCGGATTTGATATCATTAAACCCCTATTGCCAGTCGCCAATAATGGTAGGATAAGTGGAACTTGATATCGTTAGTCTGATTAAACTTAATAATCATGCATTTAAAATCCTACCTATCGCGTTTTCTGGCTTTAGTATTAGTAGTTGTCGTCGGTTTATACGGTTGTTCGTCCAGTCCAGGGGGATTAACCGGCAATTACAGCCAAGATACTCTAAATGTAATCGAAACGTTGACGACAGCGATTGACTTATCCCCCGATGCTCCTAATAAAGCAGAAATCCAATCGCTAGCACGCAAACAAATTAACGATTATATCGCTCGCTATCGGCGCAAAGACAAATCGGACGGACTTCGTTCTTTCACTACCATGCAGACGGCATTAAATTCCTTGGCAGGGTATTACACTGCCTATGGAAACCGTCCTTTACCTGAAAAGCTCAAGAGTCGTCTCAAACAAGAGTTTAACCAAGCGAAATTAGCAGTGGAGCGAGGGATTTAAAGTCAGAAAAACGATAGAGACGCAACCGATTAGCGATCGCCTTGACGAACAGCTACGAGATAGCGAAAGATGTATTCGGCTACCTCAACGTAATTTTGCGCCGTTTGGGGAGAATCTGCCCAAACGGTAACCCCATGATGGCGAATGAGCAAGGCGGGAATTCGGGGTGGGGAGACCGAGAAGCGATCGCGAATGGCACGAGCAATGCGAGGAACTTCGAGATAATTCTCAAAGACTGGCATGGCAACTTCGGGGTTTTCTTCCCACACCCCCAACCCCTTAACCATTTCCAGGGGAGGTAAAGACAAGCTATCTCCCGCTGCCCAGCTAGAGACTAAATTCGCCTCGACGGAGTGAACGTGGTAGCAAGCTTTAGCTTCTGGAAACAGAGAATAAATGGCTTGGTGAATGCTGGTTTCAGCCGAGGGGCGGTTGCTCGGATGGCACAAATCGAGGACTTCGCCGTCTATCGTCACGCGAACAAAGTCATCTTCTTGCAATTGTCCTTTACTTTTTCCGCTAGCCGTAATCCAGAAGCTGCCATCGGGCAGCTTAGCAGAAAGATTGCCAGCCGTTCCTACCATCCAACCGAGTTGATAGAATTGGCGAGCAGAAGCAATCAAAGCAAAACGGGGATCGGGGTCCATCAGTAATCAGCAATCAGTAATCGGTTATCAGTGGTAGAGGCGGGTTTAATTGTCAAAATCATCAATCTTGTTCGCACGAATCAATCGAAACCCGCCCATACAGCGATCGGATATTCTGGGAATGCCGCGTTGCAAATTCCGAAATCGAAGCATCCAACAGTGTAGTTTAAAGCTGTTCGCGATTTCATTCACTCATGAAATCATCAACCGAAGCTCGTATTTAGCGATCGCGATCGTACTCGCTTTAGGTTGCTTTATCTTCATTCTATTTCAGCCGATCCGGTCGGCTTTGACAATGCCCAACCCAGCGATTCAGCCTTCCGAACGCGCAGAGGTTGCTCAACAACCCAATTTTGGACGGCATTTTCAAGAACTGGAGGTTGAAGGATCGATTCCTATCTACGATTTGAGCCGCGATCGTATCTTTCAACACAATCGATCCCGGAACACAAATGACCACACGATCGGGGGCAAGACGGGTTGGATTGGATTTGACGATAGCGTGAAACCCCAAATCGGATGGTTGGTTGGGTACTTAGAGAAAGAAAAAAATGTTTACTTTTTTGCCACAAATATAGAGATTCGTAAAGAAAAAGATGCTTCTGCCCGAATAACATTGACGCGCCGTTGCTTCAACGATCTAGGACTGTTGTAGGCGCTTTTGCAGAAAATCGCGGATTTCAAAAAAGTCGTTCCAGGGAATATAAGGTTTATTTTCCGATTCCATATAATCGATGAGGCGATCGCGAGCAAAAACCAAATCGGCTTTCAGTGCCATATTGATATCCGTAACGGAATCGCCAATCGCGATCGTTTCTTGAGCGGGATATCGGGCCATCACTTGTACTTTAGCAACTAATTCCGTCTCTCCCTCATAGTCCGAGTAAACTTGCAGATAGTCTTTGCTGGTGTCGATATCTACGGCAGAGATGGCAGCTACTCTTTCTAAGAGTCCATAGCGAGATAAGACTTTCGTTACCATTCCCCGCAGTCCGCCAGAAATAACGACAAAAGGCGTGTTTTGGCGATCGAGAAAGTCTAGTAAAGCCTCTAATCCGGGGCGAATGGGTTTGTCCGAGGCATAGTCAAGGATTTCGGGATAGCGAGAGGAGGGAATCGATTCTAGCAGTTGGCGA
Source organism: Pleurocapsa sp. PCC 7327 (assembly GCF_000317025.1). NCBI lineage: Bacteria > Bacillati > Cyanobacteriota > Cyanophyceae > Pleurocapsales > Pleurocapsaceae > Pleurocapsa > Pleurocapsa sp. PCC 7327. The sequence goes on from NC_019689.1 coordinate 2,560,510, forward strand.
ATGCCTTCTCGTAGCGTTAGGGTGCGATTATACATTTGGGGCATCAGTTTTGCCGATAAATCTGGGGCAAACGCTTTGAGCATTCCCGCAAAGGTTTCGATCGCAGTAATAGTGCCATCAAAGTCGCAGAAAACAACTTTTTGGTAGATGGGGGATTGGGACATGATACCATTTGGGATTTGGGATTTTGGATTGAGAAAGACCGAATCTTATAAAGGTTTTAAAAACCCATTTGTAGCCAAGATTTTTCAGATTGGGATGAGAAAGTGCCGACCTATTTTATCAGGACTTACGGGAAAATAGATTTTCATGCCTTCTAGAGATGGCAGTTAGTGACGACTACTTAGAAAAAGCCGATTGAGAACAAACTTTTAGCTTTTCTCGTTCTTGCGAATGACTGACTAAATAATCGTCCAACCACTTACATCCTTGTTCGAGAAGACCTTCCAATCTCGCTAATTCTTCTTCTACTTGCCAAAGTCTAACCGTGCCATTCCTGGAAACCGTTACCACCTGTTGGCTATCTTTTTTAGAAAAAGGCGATCGCTCGGCTTGAAAATTGATTCCGTAGAGCAAATCTCGATCTCCCTTAAACTCTGCCCTGAGATTTCCTTGTAAGTCCCAAACTCTCGCCGTCCCGTCGCTAGAAGCCGTTGCTACTCTTTTTCCATCGGGACTAAAACTGACGCTGTAGACGGGGAAGGGATCGCCTTTCAAGTCAGCGATTAGGTTGCCTTGCAAGTTCCATAACTTAGTCGTCCCATCTCTAGAGGCGGTAGCAATGGTGCGTCCGTCGGGATTAAAGGTGGCTCGGTAAATTAAATCCTGATGTCCCTTAAACTCGGTTAATAGATTGCCCTGCAAATCCCACAGCTTAGCCGTTCCATCTCTGGATGTCGTGACGATTTGCTGTCCGACTTCCGGGGAAAGCGTCAAGCGAACGGGACTGAAACTGACGCTGTAAACCGCTTCCCGATGCGCCTTGAAACTCGTGACTTTCTTGGGTCGATCTCCTCCTACATCCCATAACCAGACATCGCCATCTCTAAATGCGATCGCCAGCAACTGCCCGTTAGGACTAAAATTGACACCGTATACGGGAACGGAATTGACTTTTAATTCTACTAACGCTTCGCCTTGCAAATTCCAAATTTTGACGATCCCGCTGCTTGAGGCAGTAGCAATTTGCCGACCGTCGGGGCTGAAGTTAATGCTGTAAATTCGATCGCGATGAGCTTTGAACTGATGTTTGAGATTGCCTTGCAAATCTTGCAAATAAACCATACCATCTTTAGAAGCGATCGCAATTAACCGTTCGTCAGGACTGAAACCAACGCTAGTGACGGTATCTTCTATGATTTTAAACTCTCCTGGGGGTCTCTCTTTGAGGTGCCATAGCTTAACAAGGGTATCGCTAGAGGCAGTCGCCACTTGTTGTCCGTCGGCACTAAACGCCACATCATAGATAGGTTCTTGATGTCCTGCAAGCGTTGCCAACACGTTTCCTTGCCAGTCCCACAGCTTAGCGGTTCCATCGCTCGAAGCCGTTGCTATCTTCTCTCCGTTGGGGCTAAAGGCAACGCTATTGACTAATTCTTGATGTCCTATTAGAGTCAAGATCGGATTGCCCTGTCTGTCCCATATTTTTGCCGTACCGTCTCTAGCGGCGGCAGCGATATGCTTTCCATCTGGACTCCAAGCGACGCTGTAGAAAGCATTGGTAACATCCTGAAAAATTGCCAACTGTTTGCCCTCTAAGTTCCACAGCCTCACCGTTCCATCTCTGGAAGCAGTTGCTATCTGTTTCCCGTCGGGACTAAAACTAATATCATCGACCGACCTTTGGTGTCCTACTAAAATCGCCAGCTGCCTGCCCTGCCAATCCCAGATCCTAGCCGTTTCGTCTCTCGAAGCCGTGGCGATTCTCGTGCCGTCGGGACTCCAAGCAACGCTATAGACCGAACTTTCGTGTCCTTTAAACGTGGCTAGTTCCTGCCCGCGTAAGTTCCAAAGTTTGACCGTACCGTCTTTAGAAGCCGTTGCCAGCGTTTGTCCGTCGGGACTCCAAGCAACGCTATAGACATCGCTTTGGTGTCCTTGAAAGATAACGCGCCCGTTACCTTGTCGATCCCACAACCGAGCCGTTGCATCTCTAGAAGCAGTAGCAATCCATTTCCCGTCGGGACTGAAGCTGATGCTGTTGACTGTCTCTTGATGTCCTTCTAGCTGATTTTTTTCCTGAATGGTGTCGAGAATTTGTTGCAGAGCGAGTATGGGGCTGGTAGCAGGATAGTCTTGCAAGGGACGATTGTCTTTTTGAATCAGGTTTTCTAATTCTTGTCCCGCTTTCATAGCGGTGAGCAAGGCTTCGAGTTGCTCGAACTCGAACTGCCGCCACGCCGTATCCCCCATTTTTTGAAGCTGGGTGCCGAGGCGAGCTTGTTGCTGCTTGTTGAAGGCATAAATTGCCGTCGAGAGCGCGATCGCCGATCCTAGAACAGAAACGATTAAAATAGCAGAACCGATGCGAATCATGCGCGTGGCTCTTTCGTTGGCATCGGTCAAAATTTTGTTGGCTTTGCGTTCGGCTTCTAATTTGCGTTCGGCTTCTCGTTTGTCTAATTTTTGACTGGCGGTCAAAAATTGATAGTCTACATTGCTAAGATTTTTTCCCACAGCCCAGGCTAGCGCGTCTTTTAAAGCTTGCCCTCGCAACAGGCGAGATTCATCTTGATATTGAGAAACTTGCCAAGCGACGAGTGCCTCGGCGTAAGGACGCAGCTTTTCTAATTGTTTGTCTACCCAAGGGCGATTGAAAACGGCTTGATAAATTGGGTTGTAGGCTTGTAATTTCCCATCGCGCTTGACGACTAACCCCGATAGCCGCAATTCGCTTTGTTCGGGACTGCCGTCTGCTTCGATGAATCCTTGTTGCAAGATTTGCTGATAGAATCCCAGAAGCGCGCCGGCGCGTTGTTCGTTGACCAAAAGGCGATCGCGAATCGTTTTCAGATGGATGGGTTCGTCTTGGGATTCCCAGTTTTCAATAATGCGATCGCGCGCTATTTTTTCGACAATTTCTGCTTCATCGCCTAAGGGAATGAAAGTGTCAGCCGTAGCGACGATCTGACAAAGCTTTTGAGTTAGAAAAGGTTGTCCTCCCGTCCAATACAATATTTCTTTGAGAACGGCGCCAGGATTTTCGGCAATGTTTTTTAATCCTCGCTCTAGGGGTCGAACTTCTTCGATTGTAAAACCCGTCAGTTCAATCGCAACTCCGATATTAAAGGACGTTTGGGTTTTCTCTCGTATTAAGTCCGAAGGCGTGGCAACCCCAAATAAGGCAAACGCTAGGCGATTGTATTGCGGATTTTCAGCCCGCTGATTGTAGCAGAAGCGAATTAAGGAAAAGAAATCGTCTAGAGGGAAATCAAGACTGATAACCTTATCAATTTCATCGATAAAAATGAAAATTTTTTTTCCCGGACAGTTGACTAAAATTACCGCTTCAATAAACTGTCCCAATTTTTGAATGGGAGGAAGTTCTTCTCTCTCTCTCAACCATGCTTTTAAATTAATTTTTTCAGTCAGATTAAAACCCAAACATAGCTGCGTAATAATCCCGCTATACCACTGCTGCTGGCTAACATGGCTTCCCAAGCTGGTCAGATCGATCGATGCACAACTCATGCCTTGGGCTTGAAGCCGATGCATGGCACGCACGCGCAGGCTAGACTTGCCCATTTGTCTGCAATTGAAGACATAGCAAAACTTTCCCAATCTGAGGGCATCTAAAAGTTCTTTATCTGCCCTTCGTTCTACATAGGTAGGGTGATCGAATGCTAGACTTCCACCAACTTTGTATAGGCAACCGGAACTGAGGGCAGAAGGTACAGCAGAGAAGTCATGCATAGGCGGCAAAAAAGGTCGATTAAGCCATTAGCTCTAGCTTATCTCAAGCGCCGCACCGAACCCACAAGCGCGATTCGCCTGGAAGGCGCTGCGCCCGGCGCAATCGCTCTTCCAAAATTGGAGTAGTTTAATGCTTCGAGAGTCGCATTAGTTTAGCGATCGCTTCGGTTTGCCCGTCAAGCGCCTACAATAGGAAGAGGAAAATGTTGAGAATTGTATAGCTTGTCCAAGCACGGAAACATTTATGGCTCCTGCCGTTATCATCGAACAGCTAAAAAAACGATACGGCTTTGTAGAAGCCGTTAAAGATATTTCTTTTAAAGTCCAAAGCGGAGAAATATTCGGCTTACTCGGACCTAATGGTGCTGGGAAGACGACGACGATTCGCTGTCTGTGTACCCTGACTAAGCCCGATGCTGGCAAAATTGAGGTTGGCGGAGTTTCCGTCATCGATCGCCCCAAAGCGGCACGCAGGCGACTGGGTTATGTGGCGCAAGAAGTAGCGCTCGATAAAGTCCTGACGGGACGGGAATTACTTCAGTTGCAAGCAGCGCTCTACCACTTGCCCAAGGATAAAGCTAAAGAGCGCATCGCGCAATTGCTCGCATTGCTCGGTTTAGAAGAATATGCCGATAAGAAAACGGGAACTTATTCGGGAGGAATCCGCAAGCGCCTCGATTTGGCGGCAGGTTTGCTGCATCAACCCGAAGTCCTGGTACTCGACGAACCCAGTGTCGGGTTAGATATCGAAAGTCGTTTCGTCGTCTGGGATTTCCTGCGCAAGCTGCGAGAAGCCGGAACGACGGTGTTAATTACGAGTCATTATTTAGAAGAAATCGACGCGCTTGCCGATCGCTTGGCGATTATCGACCGAGGAATGGTGATTGCTCAAGGAACGCCATCGGAATTAAAAAATAGAGTTGGCGGCGATCGCGTTACCTTGCGCATTCGGGAATTCTCGCCCGCCCAAGAAGCGCAAAAAGCTCAAGAAATTTTACAAGCTCTCCCATTTGTAGAAGAAGTTATTATCAATAGCGCTCAAGGAAATTCCCTCAACCTCATCGTCACTTCTGGGGGCAACCCTCTCAGCCAGATCGAACAATCCTTGCAAGAAGCTGGCTTGCCTATCTTTAGCATGGCACAATCGCGTCCCAGTCTCGACGATGTTTATCTAGCAGCCACGGGACGGACTTTATTAGATGCAGAATTAGCTGCCGTCGGCACTCGCGATCTTAAGGCAGAGAAAAAACAAGAAATGAAATGAATGCTCAATGATGAAATTAGATAGGGAAAGATAAAGCTATGAGTCAAACGATTACACCGTCAAAATTTGAGCCGAGTTTAGCGCCGAATCCCGCGATGGGAAAGCAAGTAGATGAAGCTGGCAATGGGTTAGGAGAGTTTCTACAAGAAACCTTAGCCCTAACCAAACGCCTGTTTATTCAACTGCAACGCCGTCCCTCGACCTTAATCGCTGGGATTATTCAACCATTTATGTGGTTAATCTTGTTTGGCGCGTTGTTTGACAATGCCCCGCAAGGGTTATTCGGAAATGACCTCGGTTATGCCAAATTTCTCGCTCCTGGAATCATCGTTTTTACGGCTTTTTCGGGCGCGTTGAATGCAGGTTTGCCCGTCATGTTCGATCGCGAATTCGGTTTCCTCAACCGCCTTTTAGTCGCGCCTCTCGCCTCGCGCTATTCGATTGTCGCAGCTTCGACGATTTATATCATCGCCCTCAGCTTTATCCAAACGGCTGTTATTGTAGGAGCTAGCGCCTTATTGGGGGCGGGGTTGCCCAGCTTAGCCGGATTGGGAACAATTGCCTTCATCGTCTTTCTAATCGTTTTAGGCGTGACGGCATTGAGTTTGGGTTTGGCGTTTGCTTTGCCCGGTCATATCGAATTGATTGCCGCGATCTTTGTCACTAACTTGCCTTTGCTCTTTGCCAGTACTGCTTTAGCGCCACTTTCGTTCATGGCAGGATGGTTGCAAATCGTTGCCAGTCTCAATCCCCTAACCTACGCGATCGATCCGATTCGCTATCTCTATCTCAACAACGACTGGACATTTAATAGCGTAGTGCTGCATACGCCCTGGGCATCGCTTGATTTTAGCGGCACGCTGCTAATTTTGGTAGCTTTTGATGCGCTAGTATTGTTAGCAATTCAACCCTTACTCCGTCGCCGTTTTGCCTAAAAAATTCTCTCTGGGTTCCATGGTTTATCTATTATGAAAAGCTACAACTCTACCTTGAAAACACTAGCGATCGCTCTCAGTCTCTGCTTGGGAGCAACAGTCGCTTTCGGACAGTCAACTTTAGCTCAGTCCGTCAATTCGATGGATAATCGCGATCGCGACGGCTATCAATCTAACGAACAAAATGTTTTGGGCGGTAATATCGGTAGCGGTTCTTTTGACGCTTTTGACTTAATTCACCGCGCCAATACAAATCGCGGTCGCAGTATGGGCGAGTTTCAGCAAGAGACGGATTCCGGCATTAGAAATGCAGCTGACGAGTTCAAGCGCCAACAAAACGAGCGATTGCAAAATCGACAGCCAGAAGCAGTGACCGATCCCAATCCTCAAAATTAGCTCGATTAATAAGGGTATGGCACTGCCATACCCTTATGTCAATAAGTACTGAAAAGAATTTTGCTGTCTTTGAGGGCGACTAACCGCAACTTAAGCGGACCTGCTGTATAGGCTGTCTCCGATGCGATCGCTTTGATCTCATCGGGGACATCTTTAGATTGACTGAGTTGCTCGATGAAATTCAAAATCTTTTTAATGCGACCGTCCTCAACTTGAATATCTCCGACAATTCCAGAGCGACGAGCGCGAAATTGCGAAGCCGACAATAAAATATCGAGTCGATTTTGGAGAGCGGCTTCGGTTAGCTCTTTTGCATCGACTGAATCGACCGAGATAGTCGCAATGATATCATTTTGCTCGAATATCTTTTGATTGAGAGCGACATCAGCAAAGACGCGCACTTCCTTTTCCCCCTGGACGTAGTTTCCTGCCGAGAGAATTCGTACTACATAATCTCGCCCATCCTTAATTTGCGCCATTAATTGTTCGACCTGGGCTTTGGTAATTTTAACGACTCGTTCTCGAACTTCTTCATTGCTGGGTTGAGTAGCAGAAATAGCAGTACGATTGGCTTGACTTAAAAGGCGATCGATCGCTCCCACTACTGCATTGGGATCGACAATGCGAACGGCAGCAAAGGAGAGAACTTGACCTCTGACGATCGCAATTCTCCTTTCTCGTAATTCTTGATAAGTCTGATAATAGTCTTCTAAAACTTCGACTTCTCGCTTGAGAAATGCTTGTTGGGATTCTAGTTCTTTGAGTTGTTCTTCTTTGCTTTTAAGACTTTGGTCTTTGTCAGAAATTGACTTATCTAATTGTCCGATTAACCGGTCTTGCTCGTCGATTTTTCCTTGAAGTAAACTTTGCTGTTTTTCTAATTCCTGAAGGCGAGTTTGTCTTTGTTGTAAAATTTCAGTTTGTCGGGCAATTTTTTGGTCTTGTTCGCTTAAGGCTCTGTCTTTTACTTTGAGCTGTTCTTGAAATCGAGCAATTTGTTGAGATAGGTCATTTTTTTGCCGAACTAGCTGCTGCCTCTCTGCCAGTAGCGTTTTAATATCTTCTCGAAGTGTCCTAGCTTGGTTAGAAATCGTTTTCAATTGCGATCGCGCGCGAACGAAATTTTGATTGATCTCTTGAAGGCGACCTTCAACAGTTGTTTGTTCGCTTCTGGCAACAGAAAGTTCTCGTTCGACTTGATTTCTTTGTTGTTTGACTCGTGCTAACTCGCTCTCAACTTCTCTCTTCTCTTTGAGGATCCGATCTAAGTCAAACACCCCCTGACGCAAAGATTTACTGAGGGCAAACAAAATTCCTAACGTCGAAAGAGCAATTAACGTTCCCGTCAAAACTGTGACTAACTGCGCCGTTTGACGAGGACGCAAACCGAATAGTGTCAGGCGAGCTTTACCGATCTTGCTGCCTAAGCGATCGCCCAATACAGCAATTAAGCCTCCCAAAATAACAATTGCTGCAATTAGGACGTAGGCGCTAGTCATTCGAGACGATCGGTTAAGTAAACTGTTGGCTGAGAGCGACTGGATTATAAACGGTTATTTTTTTCTTGTGAATGGAAATCATCCCGCGATCGCGCAGATCTCCGAGCAGTCGAGTAATCGTCACGCGAGTAGAACCAATAGCTTCGGCGATCGCCTGGTGAGATAGCTTCAGATCGATGCGAATGCCATCGGTAGTCGGCATGCCAAAATCTCGACAGAGAATCAAAAGAAAACTGACCAACCGAGAACCCATATCTCTATGAGCGAGGGTTTCGATCATCATTTCTGTCTGCAAAATTCTAGAAGAAAGCCCGCGCAACATCAACATCGACAGTTCGGGATTGCTTTTGAGCGATTGCTCTACTTGCTCGATAGGGGCAGAAAGCAATTCTACAGGCGTAAAAGCAACGGCATGATAAAAGCGATCGGAGCGCTGTCCCGTAATCAGAGACAATACTCCGAACACGCTATTTTCTCGCAACAAGGCGACAGTAATTTCTTCCCCAGCTTCGTATACTCTCGATAGCTTAACTGCTCCTTTGAGCAAAAAGTAAACTCTTTCGGCAGGATCGCCTGGGAAAAAAATCGTTTTTCCTCGCTCAAACGTTTCGACGACCGGAGGAAAGCCTCCGCCACCAATTTGTCGGAATACGGCTGCTAGCGGTTTATCTTGAGTCAGGGACAGATCCATCACGGGTTTAAAACAATGGAAAAGTGAGTTGTAGACTATCCTTATGGCGTTTTTAACTTAGGAGATAGATAAAACACTTTATCTAAATTGCCAAAGTTTCTGGTACTTTTTGCTTCAAAATAATTGTATTGAGAGCAATAATTTCCGCTTTCGTACAAAAATTATACATGCCAATCCTAGTAATAGGAGGATTGAGCGGCTCAAATTTAAAGATTCAAGATCATGTTAGATTTAACCGGAAAAAATGCGCTAGTCACTGGCATCGCCAACAATCGCTCTATTGCTTGGGGAATTGCCCAGCAACTCCACAAAGCTGGCGCGAATATCGGTGTCACTTACTTACCAGATGACAAAGGGCGTTTTGAAAAAAAAGTTGGCGAACTGGTAGAACCCCTTAATCCTAGTATATTCGTTCCTTGCGACGTACAGAATGAAGATCAAATTACCTCTGCCTTCGAAGCGATCGCGCAAAAATGGGGCAGGTTAGATATCCTCATTCACTGTCTTGCTTTTGCTGACAAAGAAGGATTGACAGGCGACTTTAGCGCGATCCCCAAAGCCGCTTTTACTCAAGCCCTAGAAATCAGCACCTATTCTCTTGTCAGTTTAACAAAGGCAGCCAAACCTTTAATGAGTCAGGGAGGAAGCATTCTCACTCTCACCTATCTAGGCGGCGTTAAAGTGATTCCCAACTATAACCTGATGGGAATTGCCAAGGCTGGTTTAGAAATGAGCGTTCGCTACCTAGCCTCAGAATTAGGTCCGCTCAATATCCGCGTTAATGCGATTTCTGCCGGACCCATCCGAACGCTTGCTTCCTCAGCCGTCGGGGGAATCTTAGATATGATCCACCATGTAGAAAAAGTCGCCCCCCTGCGACGAACTGTTACCCAAGTAGAAGTTGGCAATACAGCCGCTTTTCTCTGTAGCGATCTCGCCAGCGGGATCACCGGACAGATTATCTATGTGGATGCCGGGTACGAAATTATGGGCATGTAGCTGAAGTCGGAAGGTAGAAGGCAGAAATTATATCATTTTGGATTTGGGATTTTGGATGAAAGGATTGGGAATTAGTTAGTGGTTAGTGGTTGGTGGTTAGTTTCCTCCCTTGTCTTTCCCCCCTCCCGGTTCTCCCCGTCTCCCCGTCTCCTTGTCCCCCCCCACACTCCCAGCTCTCCCAGTCCCCTTCTCACCAATCCCTTGCTTTCTGCTATCATAAGCTTAGCGAAGAGTTAAGTTTTGTAAAGAGCCTTGACTGCTACCTTTAAACCTCATGATGAAACGACGCGAGCATCTCAATGGTATTCTCTAACCCCTATCTGGGAGGGAGGTGAAGACGTTGTTCGCCAGGGATTACCTCACGCTCAACTAGCACCGACATGGCAAATATTGCTGTTAGGAGATGGTTCGCCGACTCGTCATCTACAACTCTTGACGAGAGAGAAAACAGAAGTGGATGTCATCGATATGTCTTTCATCGGAACCGACGATGACAGGGCGCCCAATCAGGTAAAAGCCGTTCCCGAACCGAGGTTGCGACGACAGGTTTGGTTGCGCACAGCATCAGGACAAAGATTAGCATATGCAGCCTCTTGGTGGGATGCCAACCATGTAGACGAGTATTTGCAGAATCGCTCTCTGCCGATTTGGGAAAGCCTCTCGCGCTTGCATGCCGAGTTATACCGAGATATTCAGGGCATCTATTACGGTCATTCCCAGGAATTGGAAGTCGCATTCGGCGAAAAAGGACCTTTTTGGGGTCGTCATTACCTCTTTTGGCACGATAGCAAGCCGATAACGCTGATTTATGAAGTATTTTCTCCCTATTTAAGAAAATATTTGGGGCAGATGAGCGAAATTCTTCCGGACTCGCGATCGCCTGCGTAAGCGCTTCGCGATCGCGCTTGAACGACTTGGAAATTGCCAAGAGAAAAAATAATTGTTGGTAACTTCGAGGGAGATTCTGGGAATTCTGGTAGGTAGAGAAGAATAAACCAACTACAGAACTTACCCATCTTCTTTGGAGACTACGATTATGGCATCTTCTGTCAATCTTTACGAACGCCTGCAAATCTTAGAGAATCTGCTCGAAACATTCACCCGCGAATTTCACCAACTCAAAAGAGAGTTGGATGCCGCGTCAAGAACTTCTACTCAAAGCACTACTGTCAAAGAACCCGAAATGCAATCCTCGCCCAAAAGGAAGTTTGCAGGCGATAAAGAAGCTACCATGATTTCTGAAGATTTCTTCAGCGAAGAGTCGCGGCAGATGGGTCATCAACAGCAACCTGGCAGAAGATTTGCAGGCGATAAAGAAGCTACCATGATTTCTGAAGATTTCTTCAGCGAAGAGTCGCGGCAGATGGGTCATCAACAGCAACCTGGCAGAAGATTTGCAGGCGATAAAGAAGCTACCGTAATTGCTGACAATCTCTTTGCTGAAGAGTCTCTGATTTATGAAGAATTAAACGCTTCTGGAGAGTGGGAAGATTTACACAAAGAATTAGATCCTGGGAAAGCAACGATCGCTTTTGATTTTTCTGTGGGAGACCAACCTGCACCAAAACCCGTCGAACCATCCAAATCGCCATCTAATAAACACATGCCCGATCCTTGGGCATAAATCGAAATCTTAATTTGTTCGTTCGAGCTGCTAAAAACCCGCCTGGGCGGGTTTTTGTGTTTTTAAACCTTCTTTGTAGAAAAACTTAACAATTAGCAAGACTAGACTTAATTTCAAGGAGTTCCCACTGTCTGATAGACTTTTGACTGTGAAGCGAACAAACAACGCCAGGAAAACCAAATAACTAGATAAGCTGTTGGGAGGAAAAATTCCGTGGAAAGTACGCTGGGTTTAGAAATTATTGAAGTTGTCGAACAAGCCGCGATCGCCGCAGCCAAGTGGATGGGCAAAGGCGACAAAAATACCGCCGACCACGTAGCCGTAGAAGCGATGCGGGAGCGGATGAACAAAATCCATATGCGGGGTCGCATCGTCATTGGCGAAGGCGAACGGGATGAAGCCCCCATGCTTTATATCGGAGAAGAAGTAGGCATCTGTACCCGCGAAGATGCCAAAGACTATTGTAATCCAGACGAACTGATCGAGATTGATATTGCCGTCGATCCCTGCGAAGGCACCAACCTAGTCGCCTACGGACAAAACGGTTCTATGGCAGTACTAGCCATTTCCGAGAAAGGAGGTTTGTTTGCTGCGCCAGACTTTTACATGAAAAAATTAGCAGCGCCACCCGCAGCTAGAGGTCATGTAGACATTAACAAGTCGGCAACAGAAAACCTCAAAATCCTCTCTGAGTGTTTAAATCGCGCGATCGAGGAATTGGTCGTCATCGTGATGGATCGTCCCCGTCACAAAGAACTGATCCAAGAAATTCGAGAAGCTGGCGCGAGAGTTCGACTCATTAGCGATGGTGATGTCTCGGCAGCAATTTCTTGTGCGTTTTCAGGAACAAACGTTCACGCGCTGATGGGAATCGGTGCAGCGCCCGAAGGCGTAATTTCCGCAGCAGCAATGCGTTGCTTGGGCGGTCACTTCCAAGGACAGTTGATCTACGACCCCGAAATCGTCAAGACTGGCTTGATCGGCGAGAGCAAGGAAGGCAACATCGCTCGTCTAAAAGAAATGGGCATTAGCGACCCCGATCGCTGCTACAACGCAGAAGAACTGGCAAGCGGAGAAACAGTTTTATTTGCTGCCTGCGGCATTACCCCCGGTACTTTAATGGAAGGCGTTCGTTTCTTCCATGGCGGCGCGAGAACGCAAAGCTTAGTTATTTCCTCCCAGTCGATGACAGCCCGCTTTGTCGATACGATTCACATGTTTGAGAAGCCCAAGACAATACAATTGAGATAGGTCGTTAGGAATTAGTTAGTCGTTAGTAGTTAGTAGGAAGTAACCACTAACAACTAACCTCTAACTCATTAATTGAAATCGAGAATTAACGATCGTGTTGTCTCATTCATAAAGTTTGTTTTCAAATCCTTTCTCTAAGAACCGATCGCGTTTAAATTGCAAAGATTAGAGACTTGTAAGTTCCTCTGTAGTTTTAATTCGAGCAACGGAAGACAAAAAACTCTAGGAGAACACATGAATATTGCTGTTGTGGGTCTGAGTCACAAGACAGCCCCCGTGGAAATTCGTGAAAAATTGAGTATTCAAGAAGCCAAGCTAGAAAGCGCCCTAGCTCACCTGCGAAGCTACCCTCACATCATTGAAGTTGCGATTATCAGCACCTGCAACCGATTGGAGATCTACGCGATCGCAACCGAAACCGACCAGGGCGTGCGAGAAATTAACCAATTTCTCTCCGAGATCGGTCACATTCCCCTCGACCGACTGCGGCGGTACTTGTTCATTTTGTTGCACCAAGACGCAGTACGCCATCTGATGCGAGTCGCAGCAGGACTAGAAAGTCTAGTGTTAGGGGAAGGACAAATATTAGCACAGGTTAAAAATACTCATAAATTGGCACAAAAATATCAAAGTCTCGGACAAATCCTCGATCGCCTCTTCAAACAAGCGATGACGGCAGGCAAGCGAGTCCGCAGCGAAACGAATATCGGTACTGGCGCAGTTTCTATCAGTTCGGCAGCCGTAGAATTAGCGCACATGAAAGCCGAGAATTTAGCCGCCCGTCGCGTCTGTATTATTGGTGCGGGGAAAATGTCTCGCTTGTTGGTTCAGCACTTGTTGGCAAAAGGAACACAACAGATTTGCATCGTTAACCGTTCTCATCGGCGTGCCGAAGAATTGGCAAGTCAGTTTCCAGAAGCGCAACTCAAACTTTATCCTTTGACAGAAATGATGAGTGCGGTAGCCGCATCGGATATTGTCTTTACCAGTACCGCCGCCACAGAACCGATTATCAATCGCTCGCGATTAGAAGCCTCATTAACTCGCGATCGCGAGTTAATGTTATTTGACATTTCCGTGCCTCGCAACGTCCATGCCGATGTTGGGGGAATGGAAAGCGTTCAGTCCTACAACGTAGACGATCTCAAAGCAGTAGTGGCACAGAACTACGAAAGCCGCCGTAAAATGGCACAAGAAGCTGAAGCCCTGCTAGAAGAAGAAATCGCAGCGTTCGAGTTGTGGTGGCGATCTCTCGAAACCGTTCCCACTATTAGTTGTTTGCGCTCCAAAGTTGAAACCATCCGCGAGCAAGAACTAGAAAAAGCTCTCTCGCGCTTGGGTACGGAATTCGCCGAAAAACACCAAGAAGTCATCGAAGCGCTCACGAGAGGCATCGTTAACAAAATTCTTCACGAACCGATGGTACAGCTGCGGGCGCAGCAAGATATCGAAGCCCGTCGGCGATGCATTCAGTCTTTGCAAATGTTGTTTAATCTAGAAATAGAAGAACAAGTAATCTAGTTAGGTTCTAAAAAGAACGTAACACCACAAAGCTCCTCCCAACCTCCCTTCATAGGGGGAGGTTTTCGACGAGAAGTAGCCAAGAGACAGACATCGAGAGTAGGAGCCGACGCGCTCGTCAGAGAAGCACCCTTCGAGAGGGAAGAGCATTGCGCACTAACGCGGAGCATGAGCCAACCTCTTCTCGGTGCTTCCCTATCCCCGTGTCTACGTGTCCATCAATCTCCTAATCTAAACTACCTACCCTTGACAGAAGTCAAGCGGTAGATTCATCTGTTGCCAATATTGAGACGGATTTTCGAGTGAGTAGAATAGAGGATTTTTTCCCCCTTCCCCCAATCGACCAATGCCCGTCTCTCATCTAACTGAAAACTGCTATAAGGTCACACTTCATACGGTGGCGAAAATTTCAAAAAGAAATTAGAGTAAAGCATGCTTACAAATTAAAATTAATAAGTTTTATTTGCCATTTTTGGTTGAAGATTATAAATTTGCTTTTAAATTTATGGAGCAATTAATAAACTTTTTACATGAAGATCCGGTCATTACTTTTGCTATTCTCCTAGCAGTAATTTTAGTCGTACCTCTATGCTTCGAGAGACTGCGGCTCCCTGGAATGATAGGGTTACTCTTTGCAGGTGTAGTACTAGGTCCTAACGGACTAAAAATACTAGACTCCCAATCGCAAATGATGACGCTGCTGTCGGACATTGGATTGCTGTATCTAATGTTCGTCGCCGGACTAGAGATCGACCTCGAACAATTTCGTCGAGTTAAATATCGTTCTATTGGCTTTGGCAGCTTGACTTTTCTAGTTCCTTTAATTACTGGAATTGCGATCGGTCGAATTTTTAACTTTGATTGGAATGCGGCAATTTTATTGGGTTCTTTGTTAGCTTCTCACACGCTTCTTGCCTATCCCATTGTTAGCCGTTTGGGAGTTGTAAACAATGAAGCCGTTACCGTAACCATCGCTGCCACTATTTTTACCGATATCGGCGCTTTGCTCGTTTTGGCAATTTGTGTGGGGGTTAATAAAGGAAATTTCAGCCTTGTTAACTTGCTATTTCTATTAGGATCGCTTGCAGTTTACACTGTAGTTGTGCTTTTTGGTTTCGATCGCGCCGGACGAGAATTTTTTCGCCGTTCTGGGGCGGATGAAGGTAACCAGTTTTTATTTGTGTTGCTAGCCGTATTTCTTGCCTCCTTCGGGGCAGAATTAGTTGGCGTAGAAAAGATTGTTGGAGCTTTTTTGGTAGGGCTGGCAGTCAATGACGTTCTCGGCGAGAGCAGCGTCAAAGAAAAAGTTCTCTTCGTTGGGAATGTCCTTTTCATTCCTATTTTTTTTGTTGACATTGGCTTGATTGTCGATATTCCAGCCTTCATCAGCAGTCTGTCATCGATTTGGCTATCGCTAGCCATGACGGTTGGATTAATTTCCAGCAAATTTACGGCTGCCTTAGGAGCGAAACTGCTTTACCGCTATAACTGGCGCGAAATGCTGACTATGTGGTCTTTGTCACTGCCGCAAGTTGCGGCAACGCTGGCAGCGGCGCTGGTTGCCAAGCAGGCTGGGATCGTCTCGCAAGAGGTGTTAAATGGCGTGGTCGTAATGCTGTTGGTGACGGTCATTCTTTCTCCCCTAATCGTCCGCAAAACCGCACCCGGTCTTTCCCTACCAGAAACTAACTCCAAGGCGGCTACAGAGCTATTTAGCTGGAAAACAGGCTTGAGTGAAGACGAGCCGTTTACAGTCGTCGTTCCCGTCTACAACCCTGAAACTGAGCGGTATTTAATCGAGATGGCGGCATTACTAACTCGCCACGAAGGCGGACGGATCGTTCCTTTGTCGATCGTAACCGACAATCCTTATATGGAAGCTTCTCAAGTGCAAACAGCCCTACGTCAGGGCGAGGAGTTACTAGAAAAGGCGATCGCTATCAGTGAAGAATTAGATGTTTCCGCCCAACCGCTGTTACGCATTGATGATAATGTCGCTCAAGGTATTACTAGAGCCAGTCAAGAACAAAAAGCCAGTTTAATCATCATGGGTTGGGGGCAAAGAGCGGGTTTGCGAACTCGCTTATTTGGCAGTATTATTGACAGGGTTTTTTCCACCGCCCACTGTCCGGTAGCAGCTACGCGCTTGTTGACTTCTCCGACTAAAATCCGGCGGATTTTGGTGCCTGTAGAAAATGATTCCCCGCAAGTCGTCCGAAAAGTTTATTTTACCCAAATTTTGGCACATGCCAACGATGCTGAAGTGACATTGTTGCAGGTTTGCGATCGCAGGCTTTCAGGCGGGCAAAAAAGCAAGATTGAGTCTAAAATGCGATCGCCGATCTCCGAATTTGCCCCTCAAACTAAGATCGAAACCAGAGCGATCGCCAGCAACGATCCCGTCAGAGCGATCGTGGATTGCTCGCAACAGTTCGATTTGGTCGTGTTGAACTCTCAAAAAAATATCACTAATGCGGAAGGATTTGCGTTTAACAATATCACTAACAGGTTAGTACATCAACTAACCTGTTCCGCGATCGTGTTAGGAGAGCCATAATTCCCAATCACCTCAAGCGATGGTCATTGGTTAAAAGGAAGATGGGGAAAGACGAAGCCGACGCAGCCCCCCGAACCTGCGTCCAGGGGAACGTCGGACAAATGACAAGGGACAAAGCTAAGAAAAGGGAATGAGCTTAACTTCTCACAGATTGCCACTCACTCATAACTAATACAAGTTTT
Source organism: Pleurocapsa sp. PCC 7327 (assembly GCF_000317025.1). Classification (NCBI taxonomy): domain Bacteria; kingdom Bacillati; phylum Cyanobacteriota; class Cyanophyceae; order Pleurocapsales; family Pleurocapsaceae; genus Pleurocapsa; species Pleurocapsa sp. PCC 7327. Next base: position 2,577,341 of record NC_019689.1, read on the forward strand.
AAGAAATTCCTCAACTCCATTGACGGGTAAAATTTTAATTCCTAATTGGCTAGCGACTTCTTCTACTGTTAAATCGTCCAAAAATTTATACTCATCATATTTTAGCATAACCGATGGCAATAAAATCGCTTCTCCTAACTCCTTTTCTCTTAATCCTTCTATTAAATCCTGTCCGGTGAGCAAACCAGTTACAGTAATTTCTTGTCCCCAATAATTGCTGCGCAAAGGAGCTAAATTTACCTCTAATCCTTTAACCTGATTGAGCTTTTCTACCAAAGGTTTAAAAGCAATTTCAACAGCATTTCCTACCACCCAAGTAAATTTTCGAGGTTTCTTTAGTTGAGCAGGAAGTATCTTTTTCGCAGTTGCTTGATATTGTTTGATAAACTGACAAATCGAACCTACTCCATTGCCAATTTGAGGATAATCTTCGTAGTGAGATTCTGGCGGCAATTCTTGTCGAGCAATGAGAAACCATTCATCTGCTAGCCAAGCGAAATTACTGCCAAATTCTTGACGAAACTTTTCTTGCAATTTCTCAACTTGAGAAATAACCTCTGTCGCTTTTTCTTGGCTGACAGGAATTAACTCATCCTCTGTAGGACGAAAGCGAGTTAATCCGACAGGAACGACCGCAGCAGAAGCAACAGCAGGAATTTCTCCTCGATGAAATGAGGCTAAATCCAAGAGAGTTTTTTCTAAATGAATTCCGTCGTTAATACTGGGACAAACAACGACTTGAGCGTGAATTTGTAAGCGCCTTTCTTGAAACCATTGAAACTGTTCCATGATTTGTCCTGCACGGGGATTTTTTAAGAGGCGAATGCGAACTTCTGGTTCTGTGGCGTGGACGGAGACATAGAGAGGAGAAAGGCGCATTTGCTCGATGCGCTGCCATTCTTTTTGGGTTAAATTGGTTAGTGTTAAATAACTTCCATAAAGAAAACTCAGGCGATAGTCGTCATCTTTGAGATAAAGACTATCTCTTTTTCCTGGTGGTTGTTGCTCTATAAAGCAAAAAGGACAGCGATTATTACATTGAATGAGACCATCAAAAAGAGCCGTTTCAAATTCTAATCCCAGATCGTCGTCGTAGTCTTTTTCTATTTCAATATGATGAGTTTTTCCGGCAACGTCGATTACTTCAATTTCTAAAATTTCATCCGCACAAAGAAACTGATAGTCAATGAGATCGCGGGGCTTAGTTCCATTAATAGAAACGATCGCATCTCCCGGTTCAAATCCAATTTCGGCTGCAATAGAGTTAGGAATGACTTTATTGATTCGAGCAGGACGAATAGAAGTTTCGCTCATAATAAAAGAATAAAAGATAAAAGTTCTCAATAGTATCAAGAAGACTAATCGATCCGAAGGGTCGAAGAATGGCGCGATCGCTCCTCAAACCCCACTGCCAAGCTTCAAATAGCACACAGTCGATAGCCTATGCCTCTAACCGTTTTAATGGCTTCACTGCCGAATCGTTAGTTATCTAAATATCATTATGATGGGATTAGTTCGCACTTGTGCTGTCGAATATATAGTTACGTTGGCGAACTATCTTCAGCATTGGCATCATTTTCAATTAATTCAAAAAAAAATTGTGAAATTTGTTGAGTAGATCTGATGTAATAAACACTTTTGGTGCTTTGAGCCTGCTTGATATACTCACGATATCTTGGGGTCAAATATTTGTGGCATAACCAAAGCATACGGTAACTATTAATCGACCCTCCGATTGATATTTAATCTTGTCCAAGACATGAAGTAGCAAACCAGTAATTTCCGATAATCTCTTGCTTAGCGTTGATTTACCGCCTCCAGTGTTGCCAAATACTGCAACTTTTTTCATAGCCAATCTTCTTTTGGTGCGATCGAATCACCTCTTATTTAGACTTATTATGCTGGGTTAATATTAAAGCAATTTAAGATGCGATCGCGTTAATAACCATAAAGCGCGATCGCATACCGTTTTGAATTGCCCCCTTAAAGAAATAAGTTTATGCGCCACCGCGCAACTTATCGAGTACGCTGCGGTCTTCTAGCGTCGAGGTATCGCCTGCCACTTCTTGACCTGATGCGATGCTGCGCAACAAACGACGCATAATTTTACCCGATCGCGTTTTAGGCAAAGCATCGGTAAAGCGAATTTCTCCCGGACGCGCGATTGGACCAATCTCTTTACTGACGTGTTGTCTCAGCTCGTCGATCAGCTTTTCGCTAGGACTATGCTTGCTTTCTAGGGTAACAAAAGCAACGATTGACTCGCCCATCACCTCATGGGGTTTGCCGACGACTGCCGCTTCAGCGACGGCAGGATGAGATACCAAGGCAGATTCGATTTCCATCGTCCCCAGACGGTGCCCGGAAACATTGATTACGTCGTCTACGCGACCCATTATCCAGAAGTAACCGTCTTTATCCTTTCTCGCTCCATCCCCAGAAAAGTAAAAATATTGTCCGTTTTTGGGCGGAATGTGTTCCCAATAGGTGCTGCGGTAGCGGTCGGGATTGTTATAAACAGTACGCAGCATACCGGGCCAGGGATGTTTGATGACTAAGTATCCTCCTTCTTCACCTTTAACGGGATTGCCATCTAAATCCACGACATCGGCAACAATGCCGGGAAAAGGAAGCGTCGCAGAACCCGGTTTCATGGGAATAGCACCGGGGAAGGACGCAATCATATGACCTCCCGTTTCCGTTTGCCACCAAGTATCGGTAATCGGACACCGTTCGCCGCCAATAACGCGGTAATACCACATCCACGCTTCGGGGTTAATCGGTTCGCCGACCGTTCCCAACAGTCGCAAGGAAGAGAGATCTCTGGCTTTGGGTAGGTGTTCGCCCATCTTAATAAATGTCCGAATTGCTGTTGGTGCGGTGTAGAAGATATTTACCCCGTATTTTTCGACAATATCCCAGAAACAGCCAGGATTGGAAGGACGGGGCACGCCTTCATACATTAGACTCGTCGCACCGTTTGATAGGGGACCATAGACAATGTAACTGTGACCCGTAATCCAGCCCACATCCGCCGTACACCAGTAAACATCGGTATCTTTGATATCAAAGATCCATTTGGTTGTCATGTGGGTGTAGAGATTGTAGCCTCCGGTAGTGTGAACGACTCCCTTGGGTTTGCCCGTGCTACCGCTGGTGTAAAGGATGAACAGCACGTCTTCGCTGTCCATTGGTTCGGCAGGGCAATCGGCAGATACTTCTTGTTTGAGGTCGTGCCACCAATGGTCGCGCCCCGGTTCCATAAGAATTTGTTGTTGGCTGCGTCGAACGACTAAGACCTTTTCCACGGTTGGCGCGCCGTTATCGGCTAGGGCGCGATCGACTTGTTCTTTGAGGGGAATGATATTATCTTTGCGATAGCCTCCATCTGCGGTAACGACCAGCTTAGCTTGCGCGTCTACGAGTCGATCTTTGAGGGCTTCGGCACTGAAACCGCCAAAAACAACGCTATGGGGCGCACCAATTCTCGCACAGGCTAGCATTGCAATCGCGGCCTCGGGAATCATGGGCATATAAATGCCGACGCGATCGCCTTTCTTAATGCCCAATTGTTTCATGGCATTGGCAAACTGGCAAACTTCCCGATGCAATTGGGCATAGGTCAGCGTGCGCGAGTCTCCGGGTTCTCCTTCCCAAATCAAAGCCGCTTTGTTTTTGCGCCAGGTGGTGAGATGTCTGTCGAGACAGTTATAGGAAATGTTAATCTTGCCGCCGACAAACCATTGGGCGAAGGGGGGTTGCCAGTCGAGAACTTTGTTCCACTTCTGGAACCAGTGTAATTCCTGCTCGGCTAATTCTCCCCAAAACTGCTCTGGATTGGCTTTGGCTTTATCATAAAGCTGCTGGTATTCGCTGAAGCTGCCCACATAAGCTTTTTGAGAAAACTCCGGCGGGGGCGCAAATAAACGCTTTTCCTGAAGGATTGATTCTATGGTTGCTTGCGTTGCTTGTGTCATATTAATTTTGCTTGTCATAGAATACCTATCACTATTTTGTCATGAGAGAGCGATACTAAATGTTTTTTAAGCTCTTTTGGCACGGCACAGAAAATAATTCAAAGCAGTATGCAAAGTTTTTTAAACAATGGTGAAGAAATAAAACACGATAGTTAAATTCAATCGTCAGTTTCGCAACAGGTGCATGGAAATTAATTTCCCAGCTTACAGATTGAGTCCATTAAAATGGACCGCAATACTTCTCTAGTCGAATGAAGATGACTTGAAATATGAGGCAGCAATAGAACATCGCTGACTTCCTTCCTAAACACCAAAGTCGTTTTTGACAGAAGAAACAGTGGAATTTTTGAGGTGTTTTGTTTGAGTTGAATAAATTTCTTTGATGGTTTCAAAAAACTAATCCAAATTAAAAATTGTAAACGCGGCTTTTGCGGCGCGATCGCTGTCTTTATTCATTGAATTTTTGTAATTATTACTATTGAATAAATCGCGGAGCTAACAAGCGAGCGGGATGGAAAAAAAGCGATCGTTTTTCCGAACTTTTTATCTATCTGGTTAGTGCTTGAATGCTGCCTCAGTGTCTAACTCCTTACAGGTTGTCCCAAAAGTAGAGAATGTCATGTTGAGCGTCGCGATCGCGAAGCGAAATATCTTATAGCAATTCGCAATTCGCAATTATCAATTCGCAATTGGGAAATAGAGATAGATTCTAGCTAGAAATTCAATGTTTTTAGATTTTAATGGCGAATTATCAATTGCGAATTATCAATTAGCCAGCCGCTCTGGGTGTAAGACTTTTTCCCTCGAGCATCTGTAGCGTTCTTTTTTAGAGATGGTCTTATAGCACTTTTCGGTTAGATGAGACACCAAATTGGTCGATTGGGTGAAAGGGATAAGGGAAAAAATTCTGTATTCTACTGACTTGAAAATCCATCTAGTATACCAACTCCAAACAGAGATTCTTCGTTACGTTCCACTGTACTCAGAATGACAAAATAGACTTTTGGGATATCCTCTTAAAAGCTAGAAAACCTATGACTAGGATAGATTTTGAGCTAATATCGTTTTTTCATCAATCGTTCTCCTTTCTCTTCTGCCTTACTTGCATCATAAAACTTACTTAGGTAAATTGCCTAGATTTTTTCAACATAATTTATGAGGTGAGTTATGTTGAAGGGAAATAATGCAAATATTATCGGAGTTTTCGAGCATGAATTATGCATACTATACCATAAACTAATAGCAGAGGCTGCCGAGCCAAGTTATGCTTGAGTGAATATTGCCTAAAATTACATGGAGTAAAGTTCCCTACCCTAATCGATCGATGAATTTTGAAGAAACCCTGAACTTTGTAGATGCTATCGTTTTTCAGCAAGCAGGCAGACACCTGAGCGCCCCAGAGGTAATCATCCTTGAGGGAACCTGGCAAGGAATGACCTACGACCAAATGGCAGAAAACTCCCAGTACAGTCTCAATTACCTCATGCGCGACATTGGACCTCGGCTCTGGCGAATGCTTTCAGGAGTTTTGGGAGAAGAAGTTAGCAAAACCAATTTTCGGGTCATTTTGGAGAGACGCTTGTTTTCCCTACCAGTCAAAACAACCCTATCGCAGCTAATCCAAGAAAATCCAAATGAGAAAAACATTGGATCGATCTCTTATGAAGAATTGGACGGGCATGTCACCTCAGAAATAGCAACATGCCACAATTGGAACGAAACGCCGGAACGATCCGTCTTCTTCGGTCGAACTGAAGAACTAGCCACCCTCAAACAATGGATACAAGATGGCTGTAATCTAATCGCCATACGAGGCATTAGCGGCATTGGCAAAACGGCTCTCGCCAGACAACTGGCAGAAGAAATTCGAGAACAGTTTGACTGCACGCTCTGGTGCTCTTTGAGTCAAGCTCCTAGGCTCAAAGAACTGCTTGCCAGCCTGCAAAAAGCGTTTTCTGGCGCGCAATCGGAATATGAAGACGATTCACTATCTTCGCTGATGGGTTATTTACGCTCGTCGCGCTGTTTGCTAGTCCTCGACGGCGTGGAAGCCATTTTACAACCCAATCAACTAGCCGGACGCTATCGGGAAGGTTACGAGAATTACGGCGAACTGTTTGCGCGAGTCGGAGAAGAATCCCATCAGAGTTGCTTGTTAGTCACCAGTCTAGAAAATCCGAGAGAGATTGGTTTGTTGGAGGGAGAATCAGCCCCCGTGCGTTCATTAATTTTATCTGGCTTATCGATCTCCGATGCCGGAGAAATTTTGCAAGCTGAAGGACTGAGTGATTCTAGCAGTTGGCGATCGCTCGTCGAACGCTATCAGGGCAATCCAGCCGCGCTCAAGCTGGCTGCCAAACTCATTTGCGACTTATTTAATGGCAATGTCGCCGAATTTTTAGAACGAGAAATCTTTGTTTTCGGGGATATTGGCAAACTGCTAGCGCCGCTGAGGAGACGCTTGTCGGAGTTGGAGCGGGAAGTTCTCTACTGGCTGGCGATCGAGCGACGACCGATTTCCTTTTCTAGCCTAGCAACCAATCTGAGCTTACCTATCTCCCAAGGCGAACTCTTAGAAGCTCTTGCCTCTCTGGGGCAGCGATCGCTGCTCGAAAAAACCACGACATCCGAAGCCGGAAAGTCTCTTTTCGCCCTCCCGCCCATGGTAATGGAATACGTCACCAGCCAGCTCGTCGAGCAAATTAGCGGCAAGGTTTCTCATCGCCTCAAATTGTCGTCTGCATTTGAAGATACGATTGAATTAACGCCATCGCCCAAACAACCAACTAACCTCAGCCAATGGTTCGACTATGCTTTTGAGGAGGCTTGGCAACCCGTAGAAGTCCTGATCGCAAACCCCAGAATTTTACCTCGGCTGCGCAGTATTTATCACCTGAGAGGAGAAGACACCACCAAACGATTCAAAGCGATTCGGCTGCCCGAATCTCAAAAACAGGTGGCTTTGCTAGTCGCGATCGCTCAAGATTGCGACCAAAAAATCGGCATTCGCATCCAGCTTCAACCGATGGGAGAGGAAACCGTGCTTCCCGATAACTTGACGCTAGCATTGCTCAATGAATCGGGGCAAATTTTGCGGGAAGTGCGATCGCAAAATCAAGATAACTTCATTCAGCTACCGCGCTTTAGGGGCGAAGCCCAAAAACGCTTTAGCATTCGAATAGCCCACAATACCTTTAGCATCAAAGAAGATTTTGTGATTTGACGTGCTGGCAAATGGAGACTGACGAGAAGATAAGTACTCATAACAATTTCCCAAGCTTCATCCGATTCCGCTCAAAAAACATGGTCGTCGTGCCCGGAGTCTTTTCCGCTTGAGCTTTGAGCATCTTCGTCATCTGATTCTTAACCCTTCTTTGCCCAATCATCGGGATTTTCTTCATTGCCTACAATTTTTGTCCTGTACTTAGATTTGCATCATTTGATTGACGGTTTGTTTGCCTAGAGAGTCATAAATAGCTTCAGACTCAATTTCAGCCATTGTCAAGCTGCCCTTACTTAACCATCCTCCCATTTCTTTGATAAAAACCCTCTCATAGTCTTTTTAGGAAGTGCCTTGGATGGCAAGAGTTACTTTCAGTAGGCACTCGTAGTGTTCGTTTTTAGAGCTTAATTCTCGATAACTTGCCAAATCGTGTTAAAAAACTACTTCAGTTGGGTAATCTATTATTATAGCCTTGTTCAAAAAAATAAAGATCTTTGTTCGATTTTAGGGATGACAAAAATTGTTAAAAATAACCGCTTCGCTCGCCGAAGTTTTGAATCTATATTGGCAAAACTTTGTGGAACGACGATAGGAATAGTGCTTGGTTCCGAGTTAGCAATGGCAGCCCCCAATGGAGTTTGGCTCTCTCAACCGCAGATTCGGTTTCACTCGTCTACTAACACGCTTGCTCAGGTAATGGCTGACATCCAAGGGCAAAACTACAAGGTGGTCTTTCTAGATTTTCGCAATGTGCCCGATGCAGTTCAGCAACAGACTGCCCAGATAGCACGACAGCAAGGACTAAAACCTATAGTCTGGATTCAGTCTCCTCAGTATCGTTCTCTAAGGGTGCCAGAACTGATTCATGAAGCACGTCATGGGGATGGGATTCAAGTAGACGATCATTTTTTTGCTCATTACACTCTAGCAGATTTCCGCGCTCTCCGTTTTCAATACAGTCAACCAATTTTTTGCAGCATTCAGCCATTCCAGGCGGCATTAGTACCGCAGACGGGTTGTAACCAGCTCGATGTTCAATGCTATACATCTAACAACTTTACTGGCTGTGAGAAACTGGCAGACCGACTAAAAGCCGTGCTGAGTTTGTATGACAAGGATACCTATAGATATAAGGAAAAACTTGGAGGTCGTCCCTTTAATGTTTTCTTGTGGCCTTATAGTCATAAATATTTTGGGACTAGGTCGAAAGTATCTGTATTAGAAAAAACCTTACGCCCATTTTCATTTTGTCAACTTTCAAGCGCTAAAATTGGGGCAGGTTTGTCAAAGTCCGAGCAGAAATCTTTTTTCTTCGCTTTACCATTTCGCCCATCCAAGAATTGTTTTTGAAGTGCTTAGCGGCAAGCGGAAAATTTTTTACAGTTAGGGCAAGCACAGACAAGATGGCAGCGATCGCTAATTTAATCGTTGCCAAGATCCGTTCCGCCCCTGGCAACAACTGCCAAAGTCCACTGGATAATTGGATTCATTTGAGGAGCTACTGAGGCAGTTAGAACTGTCCCAGCAACAAAGGTAGCAGGAGTAGCAACAAGATGTAGTAGCCAGCGATTTCTAGCAAGCCGGCAACACCAAAGACAATTAAGGCGTGTTGGGTTTCTATCCAGTCAAAGTCAGTTGAAAGATTTAAATGTCCAGTGGAAGCAAAACTATTAGACTTGTTGCGAAATAGCCGATAATGTATGGAAAAACAATCCTAATAGTAGGGCGATCGCGCTGAACATCGAAAAGATATAGAAAATATCTCTTCCTATCCTATTACAAGCTTGAAACTTAAGAACTCTAAAGCTTTGAATTTGAAATTTATTTCGCAACAAGTCTATTATCTAAAAAATCGCGTTCGTTGGCTCTCTCGATTGCTCAAAAAAAGCCACGGGGCTTCTAGCCGCCGTGGAGCATCACGTCCCTAAAGGCTCGATCTTTCCTAAAAGTTTTTGCAATCGCTGACCGATTTCTCCTAGCCCTAAGCTGCCATTGCTCGGAAAGCGCCGCTGCCGACCGGATTCGAGATAAACGTAATCGCCAATTAGCTCGTCTAATTGCGTCGCCTTGTCAATTTTCCAATCTTCCAGGCAAGCTCCGGTGAAAATTGCTCCTTGAAAATTGGTACCGCACGCTTGCACGTCGATTAGAGAAGCTCCACTCAAGTCTGCGCCTGTCAGTTCAGCCCCCGTCAGGTTGGCTCCACTCAAGTCGGTATTGGTCAAATCGGCTCCCGTTAAGTCGGCTCCTGCTAGGTTAGCTCCGCTGAGATCGGCTCCAATTAAACAAGCCCATCTTAGGGAAGTTTTCGCAAAATTGGCTCTTTTGAGAACGGCATCTTGCAAAGATGCTCGACTGAGATTGGCTTCAGTGAAGTCGGCTGCGATCGCGCAAATATTGCACAGACGCGCTCTTCTGAGATCGGCGCAGCTGAGGTTGGCTTCGCTCAGATCGACGTTATTGAGCCAGGCTCGTCTGAGAGCAGCACCCCTCAACTGGGCGCGAGAGAGGTCGATCCGTTGGCTATTGCCTTTTCTCCATTGATTCCAGGTATCGACATCTTGTTTTAGTCGCGCGAGATAAAGTTCATTTTCCATTCTTGTCAAGTTAGATTGGCGATAGAAATCGTGAAAACTATGAAAATTCCAGGAGAAACTGGGGTTTTCAATCGTTTTACTTTCTAGCTCGATCGTCCAATATTTAAAGGGAAAGGGCAGTGATTTCATAGTAAAGAGCGATGTGATCTCAGCCATAGAACCAAAAGAGTAAGGCTTGTTATCTTCTATGAAATTTCCTTTCGAGTCGTTAAGAGTCTTTATCGGCAAGAATTGGTTGCCTCATCGAGTTAATAACATTGAATTAAAGGCTCAATTAATGCTTCACGATCGAGGGACAGGAGGGATCGCCATGAAAGATAGTAATTTTTTTCAACCTATCAATTCGCCTAAAGCAGCGCCAGAAATTATTTCTCAAGAGATGTTATTAGCCGATCTGATTGGAACCGAAGAAGCAGAGCTAATCTTTGAGGGCTTGGTCGATCGCGATCTGGGAATGGGACGCACCTTGGAGACGTTTATCTACGAGTGTCACTCTAGTACTAACGTAACGGGGGGCGATCTCGACGACGATTGGTATCAAGCTGAAGTCGTGGGAGAAGAAGCCGTCGGCGGACAGACTCCTACGCCCGACCAAAGCGTGACCGAACAACTGCTTCAGTCGATGGGGATTGCTTCAGTCGATGGGGAACCTATCCGCACGCGAGACAAGTTGGAACGACGCGATCGCATACGCTGGGAACTAGAACCCGAATCCTCAGAAGACTATTGGGATCGTTTTGAATAGGCGCTCCCATCATAAAAAAGATAATTCAGGCGGTAGATTGCTCCCGATCCCTTTGTCGATTAATATAGAGGCAAAAATCAGGACTGAGCAGTTGAGGAGCAAAAAACGGTGAATTATTAAAAATTCGATTGACGCAAACCGATCGGGCTATGGTAAAGCTGTTTTAGAGTGAATTATTTTCATTCCTTAGCCTTGAGTTAGTTTTTTTGTACTATATCAGAAAAAACAAGCAGAAGTTTGGTCAGTCAACCGAAAAAAATGAGGCAAAACAACTTGATAGACTTGAGAGGAGTTGAAAGCAGAAATCCCGAAGTGGTGGTAATAGAGTTGAAATCGGAACGAGAAACCGTCAAAGCATTGCAAGCTTTGCAAAATCGAAAGATGGTCGTATTGACCCTCAACCGCTTGAGTTCCGAAACCGCCCAAAGGGTGATTGACTGGATGGCAGGCGGCACCCATGCCATTGACGGTCGTACTCTATGGATTGGAGAAAAGACATTTTTGTTTGCGCCTAGTTCCGTTCGCATTACTGCCCCAGAAGCAGCGAACCATCCCATCTCGCCAAAATTAGAGAGGAGAAAAATGACTACTAACTCTACTAACTGCCTTCCGAGTTCGGACTTATGATAACAGGTCGCTAGTTACTTAGACTGAGCCTGCTTTTGCATGGCGTACTGTTTAAAGCGTTCCAGATCGGCTTGTAGGGTTGACTCAACGATCCGTCCTAAAAATAAATTATCCATTAATTTCCCTAAAAATCCGGGAATGGCATAGGCTGCGGTCATTTTAACGATACTGCTACCATGGCGATCGTAGAAACGGATTGCACCTCGGTTAGGCAAACCATCGACCGATTCCCACTGGATGATCTGATGCGGCACTAACTTGAGGATGCGAGAAAGCCAGGTAAACTCGAAACCCCCACTAGCCAGCTTCCAGCGAGAAAGTTCGGGGTTGTCTTCCAAAACTTTAACCGAGTCGATCCACTTCATCCAACGCGGCATTTGTTCTAGATCCGACCAGAGATTCCAGACAACCTCGATAGGAACGTCAATTTCAATTTGGACGGTATGCTCTAACCAGTTCGTCATTTGATTTGGGATAGATGGGGAGAGATTTAACTATCTACTCTATTTTCGACTAGCGAGTCGGCGATCGGCAGATTATCCGGCGGTTGATGGTTGCGCGTTGACTTTTAAGATCTCAGCACCCTTTAAAATCGCTTTTGCCGCTTGCCGTCCAGAAATTGTAGCACCTTCCATACTGTCGATATAATCCTGTTGGGTATAGCTACCTGCTAAGAAAAAGTTAGCGATAGGAGTTTTTTGTGGAGGACGATAAGGGTCCATTCCTGGCGCTTCGCGGTAGAGAGACTGGGCTAGCTTAACGACGCTATACCACGTCATATTCAACTCCCGCGAAGAAGGAAAGAGTTGATGAACTTGTTTGAGGACGTGTTGGGCGATCGCTTCATTTTTCTCTTTGATAAAAGGATCGCCAGGGGTTAACACTAACTGCAACAGCGATCCCTGTCCCTTTTTATAATAATCTCCCGGACTGGTGAGTGCTAAATCTGCAAAGCAAGAAAAATCAGCGTCAGCAGTGTATAGCAAATTATCGATTCCGACAGCTTTTTCTAATTGTTGGCGTGCCTGCGGATCTCGTAATTCTGTCACCCATCCATCAAAGCGAAGTTGCACTGTCGCCACAGGAACGGTATCGAGTTTATAAATATTGTCAAACTCAGTCCATTTGCGCCAAGCTGGCGGTAGAAGGCGCTGGATGCCGGGAACGTCGCAAGCACAAACATAAGCATCGGCAACAATGGTTTCTTCCGTCTCGCCGTTGGCAATTGCCATCCCAGTTACTTGCATTTGTCCTGTTTTTTCCTGGTAGAAAATTTCCCGCACTCTCCGTCTGGTATATATTTTTCCGCCGCGCGCTTCAATGTAATCGATAATGGGTTTGTGTAAGTATTCAGAAGGAGACCCTTCCAGCATGCGCAGGATTGAGGCTTCCGTTCTTGCCGCAAAAAACTGGAAAATGGTCAGCATGCAGCGAGCGGAAATTTGCTCGGTATCGATAAATCCCAAGGCATAAGCGATAGGGTTCCACATCCGCTTGAGGCTTCCGTCGTTGCCGCCTTTCCGGCGAAACCAGTCGGCAAAGCTAATCGAGTCCAAATCCCGAATTGTTTTCATTGCCCCGTCAAAGTCTACTAAACCGCGAATCAATGGGCTAGTTCCCAACGCGATCGAATTAGCGATTTTATCGACGGTTGAAAGTTGGGAAGTGGTGAAAAAGGCTTTGAGTCCGTTGAAGGGAGCGCCCGTAATAAAGCGAAAATCCAATTCTCCAACTCGTCCCCCGTCGTTTATAAAGGTATGGGTGTGTTCTTTAAGCCGTAAGTTCTCAAAAGCACCGACTTTTTTCATCAAGTCGAACAGTTGATAGTAGCAGCCAAAAAAGACGTGCAATCCCATCTCGATATGGTTGCCGTCAGTATCGATCCAACTGCCGACTTTGCCGCCAACAAACGGACGAGATTCAAAAATTTCTACTTCGCAGCCCGCATCGACTAGATCGACGGCTGTCGCCATTCCTGCTAATCCTGCACCAACGATCGCAACGCGCATTGAGTCTTTTCCTTTCAGGTTCTTAACATATTTTAAAAGAGAAGTTACCTGCTGAGGTCGAAATTTCTTGCTCCTGTGCTCCTGACTTCTTCTTCAATCAGAATTTTCGTCTGATTCTTGTCGAACGACTGCCTTGAGCTTAGAGTAAAAATCAGATCGGTCGATCGCTGGGGTAAATTCGTGAATGGCTCGTCGCTTGTTTGCCAACAGTCTAAACTCCTTGTTCGGCAAAGAGGAAGACTTCTGTTGCGGTTTTGCCTCTGGAAAGGTATTCTCTTGAGCGCTAACTTGACTTGGCTGTTGAGAGGTAGGACGATCGAGAGCAATAGTTGACGACTCTTCGGGAGTAGTGTTGGCTGTAGACGGCTTCTTGGCGATCGCTTGATGGAAGCGGCTCAATCTCTTAGAAACTTCTTGCAGGCGAGCGACTAATTCATTGTTCTCTCGTTCTGAATCTTCTATGGCATCCGAGGCAGATTTAGATTCGCTAGCGGGAGGAAGAACCCGAAACACGAGACGTTCAAATTCATAGGAAAAGTGAAAGGTTGGCTGTCCTCGTCGCAGCCATATGCTAAGTATATGTTCCACTGAAATCGCTTTGTAACGTCCTTGATAGAGAGCTTCTATGACAGCTAAGCGAACCCATTTAGCTGGATATAGTCGCAGCCACTGGTCGATTAATTCTAGGGCGGTATATCCTTTCAATTCAAACCCATAACGAGCCAGTAATGCGGCTGTTTGGGTAACTGTTAAGTCGTTAGCCAAGTCTGTCATCAATGGTTTGTGGACAGCTAGAAGTATTTTGGTCAGCAGCGATCGCTCTCTCCCAAGAAAATAGACTATTTTCTGAATTCATCAGGGAAATTGGGGTTGTGCTTATCTTGCTTATGTAAAGCAGCCAGCTACAGCCTTCGATTTGCCAGGGACTTCTTCGTCTTGAATAAACATAGGGGTTTCATAAGGGCATAAGGGTACGGTTGATGTAGCTTATAATTTTACTCAATTGCGGATTAAATAGAAACAGGCAATCGATAATTTATTTTTCTTTCTTAATATTTTAATTTTGGGGGTTTTAGAAATTAAAAAGTGAATTTTAGATTTGCGATAATCAATTTCTTCTTAAGAAACCAAACAAGTCTCTTCATAATAGGTTATTGAAAAAAGGTAAAAAAGCAAGGAAAAATTTAAGCAGGGAAAATACCAATCTTTCTCTAAAAATTCTAGGAAAAAACTTTATTGACTGCAACCTCGCTAGTCTCTCTCATAATATCCCTAGCCAGATATTAATATACATATATTCCGGTTTTTGAAGGCGTATTTCAAGTAAGCGTGTCCGACTCGCAAACTTATAAGTTGTTAACCATAAAAAAGACTTTTCTTAAACAATTGCTAGCTTTTTGTCAAATATCTCTGGAGAGTTGCGATAGTAAGCTTTTTGAGGTAAGATGACAGATCTATTTGGTAAGGCATAAATAATAAATCGAGACTCACAGGAACCATCTGCCTTCCTTCTCTGTCTTTGTGTATGTCACTTCTGTCGCCAGTCCGAGTCATCTAGTAAGATATTCCTGACAAAGACTGGCTTAAAGAATCTTTATATTGGGAACAATGGACAAGCTTCCTAATACGTTAAGCTTCCTAATACGTTAAGCTTGAAAAACTCAAACTAAGCAAAGCAAGGAAAAGCGCAAGCTACATGAGAGTTTTACTGTTATATCCCCTATTTCCTCAGAGTTTTTGGTCGTTTGAGAAAACTTTAGCCCTCGTGAATCGGAAGGCATTATTACCTCCTCTCGGTTTGATTACCGTTGCGGCGATTCTTCCGCAAGCATGGGAGTATAAATTAGTCGATCGCAACGTTCGCGAGGCGACCGAACATGAGTGGGATTGGGCAGAACTGGTCATCGTCTCTGGTATGATCGTCCAGAAAGAAGACATGCTCGCCCAAATCCAAGAAGCAAAGCGACGAGGAAAGCCAGTGGTGGCGGGAGGTCCTTATCCTACATCCCTTCCCGACGAAGTGAAAGCGGCAGGAGCAGATTATTTAGTTCTTGATGAAGGCGAAATCACTTTACCCTTATTGGTAGAAGCGATCGCGCGCGGGGAAACGAACGGAACCTTTCGGGCAACCGAGAAACCATCCGTTACCGAAACCCCTATTCCTCGCTACGATTTATTAGAGTTCGATGCCTACGACAATATGTCGCTGCAATTTTCGCGCGGCTGTCCTTTCCAATGCGAATTTTGCGACATCATCGTTCTCTATGGTCGCAAGTCCCGGACTAAAACGCCAGCACAACTTCTCGCAGAACTCGATCGCCTGTACGCTCTCGGCTGGCGAGGTTCCGTTTTTATGGTAGATGATAACTTCATCGGCAACAAGCGCAACGTCAAGTTGTTACTAAGAGAGTTGAAAGTCTGGATGGCTCAAAAGAAATATCCTTTTAAGTTTCTGACTGAAGCCTCGGTAGACTTAGCCGACGATCCAGAACTGATGGAACTGATGGCAGAGTGCAATTTTACCAATGTCTTTTTGGGGATTGAAACGCCAGATGAGGACAGCTTAAACTTAACCAAAAAGTTTCAAAATACTCGTAACTCCCTGAGTGAAGCCATAGAAAAGATTACGCGCTCTGGATTGCGCGTTATGGCGGGATTTATCATTGGTTTCGATGGCGAAAAACCAGGGGCGGGCGATCGCATCGTTCGCTTTGTCGAACAGACAGACATTCCCGTCGCCATGTTCAGCATGTTGCAGGCACTTCCAAATACGGCTCTCTGGCATCGACTGGAGAAAGAAGGACGACTGCTCGCAGAAAAATCTGGAATGAACCAGACGACGCTCATGAACTTCGTGCCGACTCGTCCCATCGAAGATATTGCCCGCGAATATATCGAGGGATTTTGGCAACTCTACGATCCGGAACGCTATCTCGATCGCACCTTCCGTCACTTTATGAAGCTAAGAGCGCCCAAGCATTCTGGAGAGTTTCGGCTTAGGTTGAGAGAAATTCGCGCCTTACTCATTTTAATTTGGCGACAGGGGATGCTTCGCAAGACGCGCTGGAAGTTCTGGATTAATTTGTTTAAAATCGTCCGATACAATCCCCGCGTTACCGATCACTATATAAAAGTTTGTGCTTTCATAGAACATTTTTATGACTACCGTCAAATTGTGCGCGACCAGATTAACGCGCAATTAGCCGCTCATCTGGCAACCCATTCTCCCATAGTCACTAAGTTAGGCGGTGCGGATAGGCCCGATTGGCAGGAGAAAACAGCCGTCTAGAGCGCTTTTGCCCTCATCCCCTAATTCCCTCTTGAAAAAGGGGAAAGGGAAACTCACCAAATTCGTCAGTTTTTGCTTAAAATAACCTCAATTCGTCGGCGGTAACTCTAAAGGAATTGCTCCCATCAATCCTTTACGAAAATCATTTAATAACTGAAGCGCTGCTCTTTCAACATCTCCTTGATAGCGACTGTTTGCCAACTCGTGAATATATTCTTCCCCAGTCATGGAGAGGGGATCTAATCCGTAGCGCGATCGCAATATTTCTTCATAGGCTAACGCAACCAAGAGATCGACTAAAGCGGCGGCGACGTGCTGATTGTCGTAAGCTGCCTCGCCAATATCTTCACAAATGGCTAATTTGACGGCATCGGTTTGATTGTCCAGCTTGGAAGGAATGACCCCAGGCGCATCCAGTAGCTCGATTGACTCAGAAATCCGCACCCATTGCAGTTGGCGAGTCACTCCCGCACGACGGGCGCTAGCAACGGCTTTACGCCCCAACAAACGATTGATCAACGCTGATTTACCGACATTGGGAAAGCCGATGACCACTGCGCGAACGGGACGGGGACGCATGCCGCGATCGCGCCGTCTCCGATTCATCTCGACTCCTGCCGCTTGCGCCGCTTTACTGACAGCTCTAATACCTTGACCTTGTTGGGCATCGGTAAAATAAGGTACTTCTCCCCGTCGCTTAAACCAAGCTTGCCATGCCTGACGCACTGATTCGGGAATCATATCCGCGCGATTGAGAATTAAGATTCGCGGTTTGCTGCCAATCCATTCGGCAACTTGAGGATGGTGGGAAGCGAGGGGAATTCTGGCATCCAATACTTCCAGCACGACATCGACGCGCTTGAGTTGTTCTTTGAGCTGTCGTTCTGCTTTGGCAATGTGACCGGGATACCATTGGATTTCAGGTGGCATGGGAGTCAGTAGGTAGTTGTTTGTCAAGTTTGATTCGATCGTAGTACGAGCGTCTCGCTCGTGCGAGCAAGACGCGAAGGATCTTTCGCACTACCAAAACCAGGCAAAACAAAATTGACACAGTAGGTAGACAAACAATTAATATAAAATTTACCGATCTTTTTGTTAAGCTATCGCTTTCCCACGCTCAGGCTTTCTAAAATGGAATCATCTCGAATCTGAATGCAAAAAGGACTTTAGAGCACTCGAGGAGTCGAATATGGAAGCGATTTTGGGCACTCTAGTTGGTTTAGTTTTTCTCTTTGGCGTTAGCGGCATCAAAATCGATCGCGAATACGAGCGAGGCGTTATCTTTCGTCTGGGACGGTTCAACGACATCAAAGGGCCGGGCATGTATTGGATTATCCCCCTAGTAGATCGAAAAGCTCAAGTGGATGTCCGTACTAAAACCGTTGATATTGCTCCTCAAGAAACGGTCACGGCTGATAGCGTTACGATTAAAGTCAATGCAGTTCTCTACTATCGGATTCTCGATCCTTCCAAAGCAATTAATCGGGTTGAGAACTATCAAGTAGCCGTTTATCAGGCTGCGATGACCACACTACGAAACGTTGTCGGACAGAACATTCTCGATGATGTCCTACAAAATCGGGACAAAATTAATCAAGAAGTTCAACAAATTGTGGATGAGATGGCTGAACCTTGGGGTATCGAAATCGAACGGGTAGAAATGAAAGATGTAGAAATTCCCCTAGCAATGCAAAGAGCAATGGCGAAAGAGGCGGAAGCGGTACGCGAAAAACGCGCTCGCCTTATCAAAGCTTCAGCCGAACAAGAAGCTTCAGTTAAGTTAGCGCAAGCCTCGCAAAAAATTATGGAAAATCCGGCAGCGCTGGAGTTACGGCGATTGCAAATGCTAACGGAAATTGGGGCAGAAAACAACACGACAACAATTGTAATGATGCCGTCGGATATGATTACCCTTGCTAAGCAATGGTCGGAAAGCCTCCAAAATAGCGACAAACAAAACGAGCAGCTAAAAAATGGCGATCGCCTGCGGATGTAAGATCGTTCAAGCTTTTACCTCGCTGTAGCTAGAAGCAAAGTGCTCCTGCAACAATTCTGGAATGCGCTCCGGTCGGACTTGGCAGTAACGCGCTTTACCCGGCATCATCACCAAGTTGGGACCTTGTTTGCATTGTTTGAGACAACCCGTTAATTTAATTTGAACTTTGTCCGCCAAACCGCGATCGCGCAAGCTTTCTTCTAATACCTGACAGATCGCTCGACCTCCTCTTTTCCAACAACTCGATTTTTGACACACTAAGATACTGGCTTTGGACAGTGGCGGCGATTCGGAAACAGAAACTGGAATTGAAGTAGTATTGTTGCTCTTAACTGGTTTGACGGAATTCGCTTTCAGTTTGACTTTACCCGTCTTACGAGATTGCTTTTTCATTCCCCGTACTTCAACCCAGCTACCGGGGACAATCGTTTCTAAGATCTGCTCGCGAATTTCTTTGGCTGGCTTGACCCGATATTCGCGATCGGCAAAAGCTATTCTTAGATACTTAATCTTATAACTATCTTTAATAATAAAACCTAGTAATTGTCCGACCAGGCTAAAGTCCGAGACTTCGGGAATAACACTTGACATTTTTTTCACCAGACTTAAATTGCACTACTCGTTGACATTACTTTCCAGATGCCAGCAGCCATTTAACCAACGGACTAATTCGCAGCGAGGTGTGGCGATCTGTCTGACTGCGCTCCATAGCTGAATGGCAGCTGTGGGACTGTGAATGGCTACTTGTAAAGGGCGATCGGTTCTGCAATAGCAAGGAATTTGCAACTCTTGCAAGCGGCGATAGACAGCCCATCGATCTGCCCAGTTGACATTGACAACGTGACTTGATGCTAATTGTGAATTGACTCCGTTCATTGTTTTAACTAAATGATAATCTTTGGCATTTATGTCCTCCAGTTTGAGTATATCTATAAATGCTAATTATTCTCAAGTAGTTTTTAAGAAGATATTCGGTGCCAGTTGGCTGCTTGGTAAAAAAAAGTTTTAAACCTTAAGATTTACAGTGATTTTCTTTACACTTTCAAGCGATCTGCTTAGACTAGAATATTTCTAAAGGCATTCTCAAATCGAGAGGAGAACGCAACTATGTCTACAGCTCAAGGTTTACTGCGTGCTTTTGGCGAAGTTGGCGACAATCCGGTTTTGTTAGACAAAAGTGTAACAGCACCAGTTTGTGAGGGGTTAAATATTACCCTTGCTAGCTTCCAGGCTTTATACCTTCAATATCAAAAACATCATTTCATTGTAGAAGGTTCCGAATTTTATCAACTGCACGAGTTCTTCCAAGAATCCTATGAAGCGGTACAGGAACACGTACACGATCTTGGAGAGCGTTTAAATGGATTGGGTGGAATTCCAGCCGCTAGTTTTGCTAAGCTGGCAGAACTGTGTTGTTTTTCTCCCGAACCTGACGGCGCCTATGACTGCCGCCGGATGATAGAGCACGATCTAGAAGCCGAACAAGCGCTAATCCAACTCATACGCCGTCAAGCCGCTCAAGCAGAAAGTTTAGGCGATCGCGCTACTCGCTATTTGTATGAAAAAATCCTTTTAGAAACAGAAGAGAGAGCTTACCATCTCAATCACTTCCTCGCACCCGATAGCTTGACCCTGGCTTTTGTTAAGAATGGAAGCAGTCACTAAAAAGCTAGGAATATTAGGCACAATAATTTGACGGGCTTTGTCACTTATAGACTCAGCCCGTCAAATCATTTCTGTTTGATTTTCCAAGGTTCCCTCCGTAACCTTTTCTAATTGGAACCGATCGCCAGCTTCTCGCTTTCTCCTTACCTTAGTCGCCTCTTCCTCAGATCCTGGTTTGGCGTTGCCTCCTCTAAGAGGCGTTGCCACTTTAATCTAGGGTTTAGGTCGATCCACTACGATCTCAATTACATACTAGCAAAACTTTTGGCAAGTGAGATCTTTTTTTTCTCTTCAGTTTCTAATTCTTTCATACCTTCCCATTAGTTCTGCTTTGGCTAAGATGTGACCCTCCATTGCCCGTTCCACCTGCTGTTTGGTTGCTTTCTCTGGAAGGTTTAACCGAGTATCCAAAGCATAAAGCTTAAAAAAGTAGCGATGTTCTCGGTCTGGGGGACAAGGACCATAATAGTCTAAGTTTTTGCTAGTGCCGATGCCATGAACCCCCGGTGGTTCTTTTCCCTCTTGAATTTCCGTTAAACTGGGCGCAATATTAAAGACTACCCAATGATCCCACATACCATCGGCTCGCAGGCGTTTTGGTACGTCGGGATCGTCCATAATTAACACCAAGCTTTTCGCTTCGGCAGGAACGTCGGATATAACGAGTGGGGGATTGATATTTTCTCCATCGCACGTGTACTTTGGAGGAATTTTCCCTTCATGCGCGAACGCGGGACTGGTCAATTTCATTGTTGATACCTCAGCGTTTACGGCAATTTTTATGCTAGTACATTCTTTCCTACCATTGCTTGTGAGATCCTAGATATGCTATGCTTGAAAGGCGCTTGCGGATGTGGCGGAATTGGTATACGCGCACGCTTGAGGTGCGTGTGGCTATTGCCGTGCGAGTTCAAGTCTCGCCATCCGCATCCTAATATCCTAATAAGGTAAAAGGCAAAAGGGAAAACCTTACTTTTACCTTTTTGTTCTCTAAAAGGGAAAACTGAGCTGGGGCGAGGCAGAAATGATCCCAGAAACTGGTGGAACGATGCGATCGACTTCTAGGATAAAAACTGTCAGCGATTCCTCTTTGTGAGAAATAACCGTGACGTGGCTGGCAATCTCCAACGTATCGGCGCGACGATAAGAAGCAGGTAGTGCCCGAATTTGAGAGATAGGCACGTCATGCAAGGATGGGGCTTGCCCGACCAAAATCCCAAAAGATTCGCCAACGCTATTCCTGGCAATAATGAGATAACCGCGCGATCCAGATGGTATGAGTTGGCTGGCGTTAAATAGGCGCTTGTGTAGGTCAACTACCGTAATCTCGCGATCGTCAATGCGAGCTACTCCTAGATGGCTGAGTCCGCTTCCATAAATGGGAGTGTAATTGACAACTTTCTTAACGAGATCGACGGGTAGAGCAACATTCAGTTTGCCGACACTGAAGGTCAGTAATTTAATCGATCGTTGGCTCTGTCCGATTGGCAGTCCGATATTGGGAGATTGGTTGTTAGAGAGATCGTTCATCTTAGGGCGGTAAGAGCTTTAGAGGAATTTTGAGCGAGCAAGTCTTTGATAGCTGCTAAAAATTGTTGTTCGATAAAAGGCTTGGTAAAATAAGCGCTAGCTCCTAAATGCATAGCCAGCTGGCGGTGTTTGTCGCTGCTGCGGGAAGTCAGCATGGCGACTGGGATCTTAGTCATTTCGGGATCGCGGCGGCGCTGACCGAGAAATTCAAAGCCATTCATATTGGGCATTTCCACATCACAAATAACGAGTTGTATGCCCGCAGTTTGTTGCAATTGCTCGATCGCCTCGCGTCCGTCTCTGGCTTGAACGACGCGATAGCCAGCTTTTTGTAAGGTAAGGGCAAGCGTTCTGCGTAGGGTAGCCGAGTCGTCCACCACCAGAATAGTAGTTGCCTGAGCAACCGTTGGCGCTGATTTTGCATTGGCAATTTGTTGCTTGTCCGAGAACGCCGATTTGATTGCTGCCTTGGCTGTTTCGGGTTCTAGGAACTGGTCTAGCAGGATGCCTCCGTTGATAACCGGAATTAGGGTGCCATCTCCCAAAATCGTACAACCATAAGTATAGCTAGGAGAAGCGATCGCGCTTCCGAATGGCTTGATAACCAACTCTTGTTCGCTCACCAAGCGATTGACTTCCAAGGCAAATAATTGCTGTCCTCGACGCAGCAGCAGGAGGGGTAGCGCCCAATCATCGGGGGTGGGCACCGAGCTGAGTACCTTACTGGACGTAATTTCTGGCAAGGCACAATTATAGGTCAACAGTTCGTTTAATCGATAAATCGGAATAATTTGCTGCTGCCAATGCAAAAAGCGCTGACTGCCCGATTTTTTAATTTGCTCGCCAGTAGGAATAATAATTTCTTCGATACTGTCGGAGGGCAAAGCCACGGCAGTTGCTTGTCCGGTTACTTCCTGGTTCATCAAACAAACCAGCAATTTAGAAATCGTCAGGGTTAAGGGGAGACGCAAAGTAAAAGTCGTTCCCTTTCCAGGCGTAGAGGTTACTACGACAGTGCCTTTGAGCGATCGCAACTGAGAGCGAACCACATCGAGACCGACTCCTCGTCCCGACAGTTCGCTAACTTGGCTGGCGGTAGAGAATCCTGGCTCGAAAATCAGCTCGGCAATGCGATCTTCGGTCATCATTGCCAGTTCTTCCGGAGTTGCCAAGCCAACGCTAATGGCTTTCTGCCCGATTTTTTCCAGATTCAGACCCCGACCGTCATCTTTGATTTCGATAATGGTTTGGTTGCCTTGGTGGAATGCCCGAATTTCGATTTGTCCTTCTTCTGATTTGCCTTGCTGTTTTCTCACCTCTGGCGGTTCGATTCCATGGTCGAAGGCATTGCGGAGCAAATGCAGTAAGGGGTCGTAGAGCTTCTCCAGCGCGGCTTTGTCTACCAATACCCCCGTTCCGCTCAGTTTGAGCTTCACGGGTTTGTGATAAGTCGTGGATAGGTCGCGTAAGGTGCGCGGGAAGCGGTTGAGAACTTCGCCCAAAGGCAGCATCCTAGCCCACATCAACTCATCCCGCAAGTTGGTGAGCATCTGACGCTGTTGCTCCAGACTTTGGTTAGAGTTACGCGCGAACAGGACGATATCTTCGACGGCTTCTTCGAGCTGAATCATCTCTTCCACTAGCCCTTGTAGCAGCGAATAGAGCGCTCCGTAGCTGTCCATTTCTAGAGCGTCGAATTCAGCCAAGCTTTGTATTCTAAATTCCGAACTCTGACTCGAAGCGACGGTTGAATCTCGATCCGATTTCAGATCTCCAAGCTCGTCATTCATCGGCTTGACTAGCATCTGATCTGACAATTCTCGCAATTTCCCGGTCATTTTCTGGAACCGGGCAAAGCGAGCTAGCAGCTCTTTAACTCCCCCCTGGATTTGCTCGTTTTGTAGCGAAAGGCTATTGCGGTTGATGGAAAGCTCGCCGACTAGGTTATTCATCCGCTCCAAGCGGTTGAAGTCAACCCGAACTGAGAGATTAGAGGCTGCCTTGGCTGCTGACACGCCGGGAAGTTCTGGATGTTTGTCCGGCTCGGTAAATGTTTCTCGATTGGTTTTAGCGGCAATCGGCGCAGGAGTGGCAGAGGTAGGAAGTGGAAAAGAGAGGGGAGCAGAAGGTTCGGAAGTTTCCTCAATTGACGGCAGGCGATCGAAAATTTGCTCGACCGATTGAACGGCTGCATCAATTTTCTCCGCTAGTTCTTCGGGTTTGGACTCGGTGAAATAAAGCATGGGAGACGCTTCGGTAGTTTCAGGAGCGACCGAACCGAAGACTTCATCGAGAGAAGGAGACGCTTCGGTAGTTTCAGGAGCGACCGAACCGAAGACTTCATCGAGGGAAGGAGACGCTTCAGTAGTTTCAGGAGCGACCGAACCGAAGACTTCATCGAGAGAAGGGGTACTAAAATTAATTGGAGCAGTTTCTGGGGCAGGTGTGACGGTTCCAAAGATATCGTCTAGTGCTGGAGGTGCCGTTTCGCCCCAGAAAGCTTCTAGGGATTGAGCGTCAAACTCAGCTTGAGTTTCAACTATTTCGGGATGAACGAGCAGTGCTGCTGTTCCTGCCGAGCCTTGAGCCAGAGCGATGAGAACCTCAGAGGGATTGCCGCCGCGATCGCGATCGCCTGCTAGCACCTGCTCTCTACTTACCTGCCAATCTGCCAGCGCCAGTTGGGTAATCTGTAAAGTTTTATCGGGATGGCGATCGAGGGCTTGCAAAGCGACTTGAGCAATTTCTCCAAATCCAGGCAAACCGAGCAACTCCGCAAATCCAACAAATACTTCTGCTTGCGCCCGCAATTCTCCAGCCACTTCGTAATTTTGAGGGTTGGCAACGACATTGGCAAGACGTTCTAATCCCTGAGCGACATCGACTTCAAAGATCGAGGAGACGATATCGATCCCCAAATCGCTAGAGGAGGGAATGTACCGATCCGCGTTAGCGAGACTATCTCCCAAGCGCTCTTCGAGCTGTTTAAAAATCGGTTCGGCAACTTGCAGCGCCGCGTCTGCATCGAAGCTACCCACTTGGATTTGCTCCATCAAGGGATTTTTGAGACAATCGTAGGCTTTTAGGAGAAGGCTTTCTAGCTCGGTATCGATTTCAACTGTTTCGTTGTAAAGCGCCTTGAAGGCATCTTCCAAGCGATGGGACAGAGTTTTGATGGCGTTCAGTTCCACGCTTGCCGCACCCCCTTTGAGGGAATGGGCAGCTCGCATGATTTCGTGGACTTTCGCCGTACTGCGTTCTTCTCGGAGGGTGAGTAACCCGCTTTCGATGGAATGCAACAGTTCGGGTGCTTCTTCGATGAAAAACTGGTAAGCTTGGTCGCGGATATCGGAGTTTAGTGCCATCTTTCGCTCGTGAGAAGAGGTTGGGGATAAGGAATGAGAAGGAATATCTCAATATTAATGAGTAAATCTCTCAATTCAGACTGCAAAGTCAAAATTTTATTCCACCTTGAACTTACTGACGCTCTCTTGTAGCGTTTGGGCTACTGTCAGCAGTTCTTTGAAAGAGTTGGAAACTTGAGTGGCTTCGGCTGAGGTTTTGGTCGAAATCGCTGCTACTTCATTCATGGTCTGGCTAACCGTTTCAGACGCTTGGGATTGTTCGTTGGCGGTTTTGGCGATCGCTCTAACCAACTGGTCGATCTGAGCGCTCGCCTCAGCAATCTTGGTAAGATTTTGGCGAGTTTCCTCCACTAGCTTCGTCCCCACTGCCACTCGCTCGGTTCCCGACTGCATCGCTGTTGCTACTTCGTTAGTCTCTGTTTGAATGCTGGTTACTAAGTTGCTAATTTCCGCCGTTGCCTCTGCCGATTGCGCGGCTAGGATTCTCACTTCATCGGCAATCACCGCAAAACCTTGTCCTTCATCTCCGGCGCGGGCAGCCTCAATAGAAGCTTTCAGCGCCAACATGTGAGTTTGAGCGGCAAATCGACCGATCAGACCGATGACTTTAGAAATCTTCTGGGTCGATTCTCCAAGGCGCTTGACTTTCTCCGCGGTCTCGACGACCGTTTCCCGAATGGCCAAAATTCCGTCTACAGTTCGGTTCATAGCAACGTCGCCCGTTCGCACTGTCTGAGAGGCTTGTTGAACTACCATTTCTGCTTGCTTGGCATTAGCTGTCACCTCGCGAATCGATTTGGTCATGGATTGAATTCGCGCCAGCGCATCGGCAATTTCTTGAGCCTGACGCACCGCTTCTTCAGATAGGGTTTTTACAGATACTTCATTTTGACTGGTGGTGACGGTCATCTGTTTGGCAGCCATTTTTACTTGCCCTACGATTTTCCGCAAGCTCTCGATGGTGGAGTTGTAGGAGTCCGCTACAGTTCCGATTTCATCTTCGGTGACGGTAGCGCGAATTGTCAAATCTCCTTGACTGACGGGATCTACCTCCTTTAGTAACTCTAGCGCTCGTCGCTGCAAGTTTTCTTTTTCCTGGCGCTGGCGTTCGAGGAGGCTGGCTCTCTCAAGCGACAGTCCGACTTGCGTAGCCAACTGAGCCAAAAAGTCCACTTCTGCCGGCTCCCAGTTGCGGGGAGCCGAACACTGGTGGGCAATCAATAAGCCCAGTAAATCTTCCCCTACCACAATAGGTGCAACCAAGTTAGCTTTGATACCAAAGGCTTCGAGTTGTTTGAGGTGGCATTCGGTCAAGCCAGCCTTGTAAATATCGGGCGTCGGTTGAATTCGACCTTGTTTGTATTTCTGGACGTATTTGTCGGCAAAACAGGGGTCGGCGATCTCTGCTCCTAGCGCTTTGGGGAATTCGTCGGCAACGGATTCGGCAACTACGGTGCCTTTCCAGTTTTTGTCGAACTGATAGATAATGACGCGATCCGAGCGAATCGCTTGGCGGATCTCTGTCACAGCCGTATCAAAGATTTTCTTGGACTCGAGGGACTGAGACATCTTGAGCGTAAGGTCTTTGAGGGCTTGAGCGCGTTCTGCGGCGATCTTGGTCTTCTCGATTAAGTTCGCCCGGTCGATCGCCAAACCGAATTGCGTCGCAATCTGCGTTAGTAGCTCGATTTCACTTGGCTGCCAAACTCTAGATTCCGAACACTGGTTGACAGACAATAAACCCGTTAGAATGCCGCGACTGCCGCACACAATGGGCACCACCAAGTTAGCTCTGATGGCAAACGCCTCTAGCATTTTGATGTGGCAATCCGCCAATCCAGATTCATAAATATTGGCTAGGGCTTGAACGCGACCTCGGCGATACTCCTCTACCATGCGATTGTCAAAACAAGGATCGGTAATTAGAGCGCCTAAAGCGCGAGGCAAGCCTTGGGCTACCGATTCGGCGACGACCTCTCCTGTGAAAGTTTCTTCATCGAAACGATAGAAAAAGGCGCGATCGACGTTCAAGTCGATCCGAAGCTTTTCTAAGGCGATCTCGAAAGCGTTTTTGACTTGAGGGTATTGGCTCAGATCCAAGGTGACTTCTTTGAGAAGTTGTTCGCGAGCCTTTTCTTGACGCAAGGCTGTTAGGTTAGCCTCCATCTTAGTCGCCATGCGATCGAGTTCTTGAGAGAGAACCCCGATTTCATCTCGACGAGCCGTGTCTGCTAACCCAGCGATCTTTTCCCCGTTAGCGATCCCTCTAGCAAAATCTTGCAAGCGCCGTAGCGGACGGGAAAATGTTCCTGCTACCGGAATTGCGATCGCGCCAGCCGCCAGCAAGAACACTAAGCCAATGCCGTAACCGACGATGCGGACGCTATTCACGGCACTATTTAAAGTCTCTGGGGCAGTTCCGACAGCAAGCATTCCGACTGGTTTGGCTTGCTGGGGATTCAAATCCTGTCGATAGTCGTATAGGGGTAGGTAATAGGTCAGATAGGGCTTACCGTCGATCTCTTCACGCCAAGGGAATCTTTGTCCGCCGTCGAGAACGGCTTTCTTGACTGCTTCGGCAGCGCGATCGCCAATGGCTCGATTTTTTCCGTCGGCTGTGGCTATCGTCGTGCTAACTCGCAGATCGCCTGCATATAAACTGGCTTCCGAGCCATAATATTCTCGGAAGGTATCGACTAAGATATTGTTTCGGTTAAGAAGTACTCCCGCGATCGCAATTCCTACTACTTTGCCGTTGACCTCGATCGGTTCGACTGCCATCGCAGTCAGTCCTTTTATCCCTTTGTTAGCATCGGAAGCCTTAAACTGCTCTCCCAATCCCAACTTTTGGATGACCGAGCGATCGAGCAGTTCGATTCCCTTGAGTGGGCGTTTGAGGCGTAGGGATTCTTTAACGATCGCAATATTTCCGAGATCGATTCCTGTGGGTAAAGAGACATTTTCAATTGCCTCGCTGCGATCTTCGGCAGCGGTTCCTAGGGAATAATCTTTGTGAACTCTCAGGAACTGAGCGATCGTTTTTCCCTGCGCGTTAGCGATAATTCTGAAGCTTTTCCATCCGTCAAGTCGCTCTTGTTCGATCTTGGAGGGAACGATCAGACTTTGCAATAGCATTTGGTTGGCTTTGACTTGTGCGGGATTTTGCAAATCTATTTTGCTTGCCCCAAGTACGTCGGCAATTGCCTGAACCTGTCCCGAACTCTCCAGTCGCACCCAGTGAATATAATCTTCTTGGAATCCGCTTGCATTCGATGCGACCGTTTCTTTGAGCGTGTCTTGAGCGGTCTTTTGACTGTACCAAACAATTCCCTGAGTTACGCCGATTGTTGGCAGGGCAGCCCCAACAATTAACAATGTCGACAGTTTCCATCGAAAGCTCAGGTTTTGCCAAAGGTTGGCTTTACCTTCTTTAGGCGCCTCTAATAGCTCGATTTGGCTTGGAGAAGGCACTAGCTGTGGCGATGGAGTCCGCGTCTCTCTTTGAGGAGATTGAGATATTAAACTGCGATCGTTAGCGATTTTTTTGAAATTGGGCTTGGGAGGGGTCTGGGTCATGGTTAGCGGTTAGTAGTTGCTGGACTATTGGTTGGCGAAGGCTAGTTGTCGATGGTTGGACTGAGAAACGACTGCCGACTCACAACTAACCTCTAACAATTAACTAACTTTGAATTTGCCGACGCTTTCTTGCAGGGCTTGCGCGACTGCGAGGAGTTCTTTGAAGGAGGCTGACACGTCGGTCGCAGAGGATGAGGTTTCATTAGCGATCGCGGCAATCCCCGTCATGGATTGGCTGACGACTTCGGACACTTCGGTTTGTTCTTCGGTTGCTTTGGCGATTGCTTCTACTAACTGACCGATCTGTTCGCTGGATGCGGCAATGCGGTTGAGGCTTTGGCGAGTTTCTTCTACCAGTTTTGTCCCCATAACCACCTGTTCGGTGCCTTCTTCCATCGCCGCGACTACATCGTTAGTTTCTGCCTGAATCTCCGCTACGACTTTTTCGATTTCTGCGGTTGCTTCGGCGGACTGCCGCGCTAGGTTCCGCACTTCATCGGCAACCACCGCGAAGCCTCGACCTTGTTCTCCCGCGTGCGCCGCCTCAATCGAAGCGTTCAGCGCGAGCAGGTTGGTTTGGTCGGCGAAGCTACTAATCAGATTGACAACCTTAGAAATTTTCTGGGTCGATTCGCCGAGACGCTTGACTTTTTTCGCTGTTTCTGCTACCGTCTGACGGATTGCCATAATCCCTTCTACGGTGCGGTTCATGGCAGCGTCTCCCTCTTCTACCGTCTGAGCTGCTTGGTCTACCGCTTCTTCGGCTTGCTCGGCGCTAAGGGCAACCGCGCGAATGGAGTTGGTCATCGCCTGGATGCGTTCTAGGGCGGCGGCGATTTCTCCGGTTTGCTGCATGGCACCTTGGGAGAGGGCAGCGACCAAGGCATCGTTATTACTGGTGGTCAGGGCTACTTTTTGAGCGGCTTCTTTCACCTGAGAAACAATTTTGCGCAAGTTTTCGATGGTGGAGTTGTAGGAGTCAGCAATGGTACCAATTTCGTCTTCGGTGACGGTGGCGCGGATGGTCAAGTCTCCCTGGGTGAGCGGATCGACTTGCATGAGTAATTCTAGTGCTCGCTGTTGCAATTTTTCTTTTTCTTTACGCTGTGCTAGCTCGGATAGGCGCTGCTTGTCTAGCAAATTGGTGCGATCGAGCGCCAGACCGATTTGTGTTGCCACCTGAGCCAAGAAGTTAATCTCCGCTTCTTCCCACTGGCGAGTGCCGGAACACTGGTGAGCGATCAACAAGCCCAGCAAGTCGCCGCTCGTCACGATTGGCGTAACCAAATTGGCTTTGACGCTGAAGGGTTCTAGCTGCTTGAGGTGGCATTGGGTCAACCCGGCGTTGTAAATATCGGGCGTTGCCTGGACGTGACCGCGCTTGTATTTTTCTACGTAGTTCTTGGCAAAGCAGGGGTCGGCGATTTGCGCTCCCAAGGCTTTAGGAAATTCCTCGGCTACGGACTCGCCAGTGACCGTTCCTTTCCAGGTTTTATCGAACTGATAGAGGATGACGCGATCGCTCTTGAGGGCATGGCGAACCTTGTCCAGTGGCGGTTGCGCGAGAATTTCCTCCTTCGTCACTTTTTGAGCCAGTTCCAAGGTAATATCTCTAAGAACTCCTGCCCGTTCGGCTTCGATTTGCTGTCGCTGCAAGAGGTTGGTACGCTCGATCGCCGCACCGACCTGGATAGCTGCTTGGGTGAAGAAGTCGATCTCGCCGACTTGCCAATTGCGAGTTCCAGAACATTGGTGAGCTATCAGCAAGCCTAGCAGCTCTCCACTAGCCACGATAGGCGCGACGAGATTGGCTCTGACGCTGAAGGGGGCGAGTTGTGCAAGGTGACAGTCGGTCAACCCGGCATTGTAAATATCGGGCGTTGCCTGAACGCGACCTTTCTTATATTTCTGGACATAGTTTTGGGCAAAACAAGGATCGGCGATTTGCGCGCCTAGCGATTTGGGGAAGCCCGATGCCACCGATTCGGCAACGACCGTGCCTTTCCAGTTTTTGTCGAAGAGATAGACAATAACGCGATCCGATACAATTGCCTTGCGAATTTCTTCTACAGCCGCCCTAAAAATCGTATCGACATCCAGCGCTTGAGAAATTTTAACTGTGATATCTTTGAGGAGCTGAGCTTGTTCGACCGATACGGCTTGTTCCTGCACCAACGTTTCTAGCTGAGCCGCCATGACGTTAATATTGGCTCCCAAAGCCGCTAATTCGTCTTCCCCGGATACCGCCACGCGAGTATCCAATTCGCCGCGACCGATTTTTTCTACGGCTTCAGCTGCCGATATAATCGGTCGAGTGAGGCGATCGGCGAGAAGAAGGGCGATGATACCCACTGCGATCGCAGTCGCTCCCGTTCCCAACAAAGTAGTTAGCAATAACTGTCTTTGGGCAGCAAAAGCCGCCGATGTTGGAGTACTCAATAATATGCGCCAGTCAAAATCCGGTAGGTTGGTTCGTTTTTGTAGGTTTGAGTAAGCTAAAAGAACGTTCGAGTTTCTGCTAGCATCTCGCAGGGTAGTAAAACCCGTTCGATCGGTCAATAGTTTCGGGTCAAATTCGGGGTATTCTTTGTCTAAAGACTGACCCACCAGTTTTTGCTCGCCTTCTGGAGCCAAGAAAACTTTACCAGATTTATCTACCAAATGGATTTTATTGGCTTCATTAGTAAAGGGTTTAATTAAATCTTCGACCACTTTAATCGGAACGAGAGTGCGAATAACACCGATGGTTTGCCCTGTTACCGAGTCTTTGATTGGCGCAGCGAAAAACAAAGCATATTTTCCAGTTACAATTGATGGGAGCATCCACTTTTGGAAGAAACACCCAATCAGACAGCAAGTAAACCATTAAGATAAGCACAACGAACAGAGAGGATGTGATTGACACTTTCAACATTCCACTGTGCGCCAGAAATTTTGATCCTTAAACCAATTTGTTTAATTGCAGATTCAACTGCCCCTGAACCGATAGAACATAATTGTTCAGCCTGATAATAGCTGTAATTGACAATGCGAGGGAGATGTTTTTCCAGATAAGCGATGAAATTTTTAGCTTGTTTACCTCGGCAATGATTAAATAGGGTCTTGGCCGCTTCTACCTGACCTTGCCACAACAGAGTTTCCGCAGCTTTGAGTCGCTTTAAAGAACCACCAACTTTATAAAGATTTTCCTTCAGGTGATACCAATCCAAAATTTCACAGCGAGAAAACTGGTCTTGTCCAAATTCTCTCACCAGATTCCAGACACCATCATGTCCATCTCCCAAGCAAACAAGAGGGTCTAACAACTGTTGGCTATTGACATAATCAATTAATGATTGGTTGTCATCAAAAAATGCACCATAGTAAATCCCTTGCAGACGAACGGTTTTATAGTCTCGCCAGTGGCAGCCTGCTTTCGGTTTACCCCTGAGTCGGACTTTTCCTCCATCTACGCTGACTTCTGAAACTGATTGTTTAGCAAGTGGTAGTTGAAAATCTTGTGACAGCACTAGTTGTTGTTGTGTTGAATGACCAACTTTTACTCCTGTCAATGCCTCAATCTCGATTTCTGCTTTTTGGTATGATTCGTTAGCTGATAACCTCAAACAGCACTTTTGAAGTAATGGACTTAGGCGAGTTCTTGGCTTTAAACCTAGTCTAATAAGCTGTTTGGCTTTTAATTTCAGTTCCCCTACTAGGCTTTTTATTTTCCTAGTTTTACCTACTTTTGTTCCAGTTTTTTGTTCGATAAAAAAAGGGCTATTTCTGGGCTGACTAGTTCTAATACTTGACTGCGAACTGTTTTTTCTATGCCTTCAAGGTCTGTCAGCTTACTTTTGTCTGCTTCTTCATACAGCAGTGTTGACAATTCTTGTAAGCAGGCTTTGATCCGTTCTTGTTTCTCTTGGTTCATTGTCAGCGATCGCACAGGATTATTTCCCTTTACATTTTCCCATAAATGGTAAATCTTCCAAAACTGGATGCTCCCCAATTGATGGACGTTGCGAGTGGGCAGGACGGCCTGTCTTGAGAACTTCCATATAGTAATCGACTTTTTTCTCAAGAAAATTGGCAGGTCTGTCATTCGATCCCGCTTGCACGATGGGATTGCCCTTCATATCTATGACGACAATGCTCTCATAGACTTTATAGCTCTTGATGTACTGTTCTAATCTGGCTTGCTTTTCCTGAAGCGATGTCGTGTTTCTAAGTCGAGGATCTGCCAGAACTGACAAATCAGCCATCACCTGGATATCCCCGTAGCGTTCGGCCAAGAAGTTGGTCAAGACTTGTGAAAGAGCATCGACTTGGGTTTTTTTGGCGGCGAAAACTTGTCGCGTTTCCGATTGTGAGGCGGCGTAGTAGCCGATCGACCCGATCGCTACGGCGGGAATAATTCCGATCGCCAGTGCCAGCACTGCTGCTTTCGTCTTGAGATTCAGCTTTTGTCCCCAACCTGACTTGCGCGGCGTTGCTTGATGTTCCCAAGGCTCGATCGCTGCTTCTTCTGACTCTAGGAGCGGCTCTTTGTCATCGGCGATCGCTTCTGATTCGACGTAAAAGGCTTGAGTTGGCAGCTCATCGCCAGAGGCTGTTTGGTCTGTCAGAAACGCGCGATCGTCTTCTGGCAGACGACTGTTAGCAAAATCTTTAGGATCGGATTTAGGAGGAATCTGAGTCATAAAGTCAACCTTGTCAAAAATTCAGTAAATTAGTCATCTTGCGATCGCAATGGGGAGCCTTGAGCAACTTGGAGAGTTTCACTTAATAGAATTCCCGTATTTTCTGCCGAATTAACATCATCGGCTAAAAAATCTCATTATTTGTTATTTATAATCTGAAAATAATAACCTGAAAATACAAGCCTTAACCTTGTCCTTTCATTGTTGTCGCTCAGGCTCGTCTGAGTCAAAGGCTTGTAGCGCAGTACCATAACAAGAACTTGTCCTTTCATTGTTGTCGCTCAGGCTCGTCTGAGATAGTCATCTATCTGTGTTTAGTGAGAATTTACGATTTGGGCATAGCTGCCATAATCGCCTCTCCTTCGAGAGCGACGAGAATCTCGCCATCGGGTTTTACCCAAAACCCTCGCAGAAAAGGAGCCAATCCTGGCTCGACTGCTGAGGCTGGCGGCGATTGTATTTGTGCTGGGTCGCACCATTCTATATCATCGACTCTACTGATAACTAAACCGAGGGTTTGGCTTTTAGCTGCGGTTTCGGATTTGCCAGCGCTCTTAAGAACAAAGGCTCTGTAAGTCGAGCCTTTGAAAGATTGCTGATGCCAGGGAGTCAGTCCGACCAATTGTCCCAAATCTACCATCCAAAGAATTTCCCCTCGCCAGTTATAAACTCCCATTACCCAAGCGGGCATGTGGGGAATGGGAATAATCTGACCGAGGGGAATGGTAAGTACTTCTGTCAATTGAGCCACTGGTAACATCACTTTCGTATCTGGCTCTAGATAAAATCGCAAAAACTGCTCTTCTCGTCCTCGTCCGCCCGATCCTGAGGCAGTTTGTCCGAGATCCCGCAGGAACGCATCGGACATCATAGTATTTCTCCTTTACTATTTATCGATAGATAGGCTATTCACTTTTAGCGTTATTGCTTAATCAATTGCTTGACGGTTTGCACGAACTCTGCTTGATCGATCGGTTTGGGAATGTAGGCATCTGCTCCCTGCTTCATTCCCCAAAATTTATCCATTTCGCTCCCTTTGGTCGAACAGATGATAATGGGAATGGTGCTAGTAGAGGCTTCGGCTTTAAGTTGGCGGCAGATTTCAAAACCGCTTCGCCCCGGCAGTACCACGTCTAGGACGATAACATCGGGGCGAGTGCTTTTAACTTTCTCTAGGGCTTCTTCTCCGCTAGAGGCGATCAGAACATTGATGCCTTCTTTTTCCAAGCAACTTCTAATAATTTTTTGTTCTGTCAGAGAATCATCAACAACTAGGGCTGTACCCATGACATTTACCTCAATTAACGCGCAAAAGAATCAGAGCAGAGATTGGAAATAATTGCTGCTGTTAGCTAGTCGATTTCAAGAAGAGCTACGTATAGCATTCCCAGAAATTTTATCGGCGTAACAGTTTTTTATAGAATTTAAAATTTAGTCTACCGTTAAATCTTGATTTAGGTAGAGAACTAGGCGGGACTTTCTTGTCTGAGATGTTTGCGAATCGTACCGATCACTATCTCCGGATCGACAGGTTTGCTGATAAAGTCCGTAGATCCAACCATCTTGGCTCTAACGCGATCGACGATTCCATCATTGCCGGTGAGAATGACGATGGGAGTATCTTTGAAAAAGGTCATTCGGCGCAACTGACCGCAAATTTCATAGCCGTTAGCGTTCGGCATGACGAGATCGAGGAAGATCAGATCGGGTTTGCGAGCCAGCAAAATGGCGATCGCTCTGAGCGGATCGTTAATACCGACAAATTGATAGTTAGCAGCCGTGAGGATTTTCTCCATTGTCTGGCACATCAGGGGACTGTCGTCCACGCAGGCAATTAAGGGAGCTTTGCCAGAAGTTATCGGGATTGGCGTACCTCCGCTAGGAGTTGGTGGAGGAGCAACGGGAGAGGCAAGATCGGGAACGCTAACCAATTCCACCAAACCCATTTGGATGTATGGTAGCAGCGAACTAATCACTGGCAAGACATGTCGCTTCATGCGGATTGACAGGTCGCGCAGCGTTTGTTGCCCGTCGAGGAGTTGGCTGAGGGTTTGATAAACTTGGGGGGAGGTTTTTTGTTGCAGCTGTTCGCTTTGGCGAACGATCGGTGCTGAATTGGGAGAGCGATCGGCAATTTTGGCTTCTTGCCAAGCTTGCCAGGACTGCTGGGATTCTGCGATAACTTGCTCGCCATCGATTAAAACCAGTCTGGGAGGAAGCAAGATATTTGGCTTGATTTCGCAAGCTACCGCCATTCCCTGAGTGATATCGAATAGGATCTCGACGATGGAGGCGCGAATCATTTTGGCGGCTTGTTCCCGCGTAATTTTTTGCTGTTCTACCCACAAACACAATAGTTCGTATTCCCAACAAATTTTTAACTTATCGGGGGCGATGTTGGCGAGATCGACCTGCACGATTGAGGGTTGGGAAGCGATTTGGGGAAAATAAGTAATTAGGTTTCGTCTCCAGCGTCTGACGGGGTGAATTCCACCTGTTGCGTAGATAATTCGACTCAAGTAGAAATAGAAGAACCACCTCTCTCCCTTAGGGTTTGTCAGCACCAATTGACCGCTAAATCGATTCTGTTTAAGCTTTTCAAAAAACTCAGCCTGTTTTTCAGCATTAAAATCCCTGATGATTAGGGGACTTTGAGAGGAAGGGTTAGCAGTCGTCATGGCTACGTTTTACTTAAATAAACAAGTTTTAGAAGCTTCAACCTATAGAATTCCCTAAAATCCTATCAAACTAACATCAGGCTCATGCCAAATAGTCACATTGTTCGGGTAGGTGAGTCAAAAGACTGGCGGAATTCCTTGATATTCTTTTATATCCTGTATATCTTGAATTGTGCTTTCCTCTTTAGTTTTATACGTTTTGTAAATATCTTTCAATCAACAGAATTGCAACGATATCGTCAACCGGACGCGGCGGAACTCTCATGCCTTGCGGAATTAAGCGTTGCAATCCCTGCGGCGGATACATTTGCCAGTAGCGATCGCGCGCCTCAAGGGAACTATTTCGCTCGTCTACCATCTTTATTAATACTGAGGAGGGTAAATTTTCTTTTAATTGCTGTCGCCACTGTTTGGCAGTCGTTTGATTTCCTATGACTAGCCGTTCGATAGCGAATTGTTGACATAAAGATTTGATAGTGTCAATGGCTACAGCCGCACTCACTACTTGATGATAAAAAAGTTGACGATCCAATCCTACGATCGCCACGCCACATTTATCTCGCCCTGGATCGAAACCTAGAATCATCTTAAAAATCGGAAATCAGAAATCGGAAATAATCTACCATGTTACTCAAACTTAACTAAATACTAAATTACAATGTCAATTAATCTTTAATCTCGGATTTCATCCGTTCTAGAGTCATGTGCATCTGATCGAACATTTGTTCGGGTGTCACGCCAAATTGACTGAGTTGAGTTTTAAGCTGCTGTACCGTCATTTGCGCCATAAAGTCTTCCGATAGCTCAAAGCGCTTCATAAAGATTCTATAGCGCTCCATAAGCTGCTCCATTTTTTCGATAAAAATTTTTTTCCCTTCTCTGTCAAATTTCCCGTACTCGCTTCCAAGTTGCATCAGGGATTGATAGTCTTCAAATAACTGTTTAGCTTCTTGCTGAACGACTTCTGAATCAAAGAATCCCATATTCCCTAGCCTTTTAAGAACCCGTTTAATTTATATCATGCTACCCCTGACGGAGTTCATTAACTATTTTAGAGGAGTTGAAAGTTCTGTGGAGATACGGTTTTCCGTATTGTCGCGGTTAGGAGCTAGATTTTGACACTGACATCTTTATCGTCAAATTTATTGTCAAACTACTTTGATTTAGATTGCTAACTACAAAACTATGTTTTTCTGAGGCAATCTGAGTAATTGCCTGCAAAAACTGTAAGACTTTTGTGTTATCGTCATAGTTGATGATTTAAAAGGCATTTTTTCAAGCTCTAGCTGCTGCGATCGCCTTTCTAGGATTTTCTAACTCG
This sequence comes from Pleurocapsa sp. PCC 7327, assembly GCF_000317025.1. Classification (NCBI taxonomy): domain Bacteria; kingdom Bacillati; phylum Cyanobacteriota; class Cyanophyceae; order Pleurocapsales; family Pleurocapsaceae; genus Pleurocapsa; species Pleurocapsa sp. PCC 7327. The sequence goes on from NC_019689.1 coordinate 2,614,621, forward strand.
GATTTAACTCTAATTTTTCTTGGGTTTCTAACTATTATTTTTGTCGTTTCTAAATCCATTCAAGTGGATCTAATTTATAGTAATGTTTTAGTTCGGTATAAAGTCCGGGGTGTTTCCGTTTCATTTGTTTGGGTTTTTCAAAAAAGGTTTCTGTCGCAACTGCAAAAAATTCTGCTGGGTTAGTTGCTCCATATTCATCGATAACTGTTTTCAAACCCAGTTCGACATCGCTGCACAATTGCTTGTATTCTCTTTCAAAAACACGCGCCCAAGTTATATAATCCGATTGGCGATCGAGAAGAGGTACGCCATTTAAACTTCCATCCTCTCCATCTAGCTGATGAGCAAATTCGTGAAAGATAACGTTATGTCCGTCTTGCCAGTTTTTTGTATCGTATTTTATCTGTTCCCAGGAAAGGACAATTCGATCTCTATACCAAGACTCACCGAGTCTAATTTCTTGCTTTTCTTCTACTAAGTAATCGCTAATAGGAGTTGTGGTTTTTACAATATATGCACTTGGATAAACGAGAATTGACTTAAGTTTTGGATAATAATTTCCTTTTTGATTGAGTAAGAGAAGACAAGCTTGAGCAGCAATAGTCAGTTTAATTTCATCAGTTATCTGTAATCCTCCACAGCCTAGAAATTGTTTCTCGGCTAAAAAAACGTTTATGTGTCCATGAAGTTGTTTCTGCAAGGAACGTGGAAGGGTTTGATAGCAAGGAATGTTCTGCTCGATAATTGCTCTCCAATGTAAGGGGAAAGATTTATTTTTTAAGCGATCGCGTCTAATTTCTCTCAAAATAGGTCTGAGCCAAATTAAAGTAACAACGATCGCAACGATTAAAAAGGTAATTATAGCATTCAACATTAATTTGATTTAATTGCATTAATTTCCAAACATTGGATTTTTTTATTAATCTTGCAGTTGATAATTTTAAAATCATAATTGTTATTGAGATTGGGAGTTGCTACAGATATTAACTACCCTGGTAAATAAGCAACTTTATTTGTTACAGTAATTCTTTGGCACTGTCTTCCTGAGTTATATTCTAAGAAAACAAGAGCGCTACTAGCATAACTATAAATAGAAAATTTTTGGTAATAATTAAATTAAAATATTTTTCTCATGCCGCTATTATCCATTAAGAGCTAAGATTGAATATATCTTTAAAGCTTTAACCACTAGCAGTTAAGACCGATTACATGAGTAAAGGAACGTTATTTGATAAGGTTTGGGACGCACACGCCGTTAAAATTTTGCCTTCAGGTCAGACTCAGTTATTTATTGGCTTGCACTTAATCCACGAAGTCACCAGTCCCCAAGCTTTTTCCATGCTGCGCGATCGCGGACTAAAAGTATTGTATCCAGAACGCACCGTCGCTACAGTCGATCATATCGTTCCGACAGAAAGCCAAGCCCGCCCCTTTCTAGACGATCTTGCCGAAGAAATGATGGTGGCGATCGAAAAAAATGCCAAAGACTACGGAATTCGCTTCTATAATATCGGTTCGGGAAATCAAGGGATCGTCCACGTTATAGCACCAGAACAAGGATTGACCCAACCCGGAATGACGATCGCTTGCGGCGACTCTCACACGTCTACTCACGGCGCATTCGGCGCGATCGCGTTTGGGATCGGCACCTCTCAAGTCCGCGATGTCTTGGCTTCCCAAACCCTGGCTCTATCGAAACTAAAAGTTCGTAAAATCGAAGTTAACGGCACTTTAGCGCCTGGCGTTTATGCCAAAGATGTTATCTTGCACATCATTCGCAAGCTAAGAGTGAAAGGCGGAGTCGGCTACGCCTACGAATATGCTGGCACGACTTTCGAGCAGATGTCGATGGAAGAGAGGATGACCGTTTGCAATATGTCCATCGAAGGCGGCGCCAGATGCGGCTATATCAACCCCGATGAAGTGACGTTTGAATATTTAAAGGGAAGAGACTTTGCACCCAAAGGCGCAGACTGGGATAAAGCCGTCGAATGGTGGAAGAGTATTCGCAGCGACGACGATGCGGTTTATGACGATCTCGTTACTTTTGATGCGTCTGAGATCGAACCGACGGTAACTTGGGGAATTACGCCAGGTCAAGGCATTGGGGTCAGCGAATCGATTCCCACTCTTGAAATGTTAGCAGAAAGCGATCGCGCGATCGCTCAAGAAGCCTATAGCTACATGAAATTAACCCCCGGACAGCCAATTAAAGGCACCAAAGTGAATGTCTGCTTCATCGGTAGCTGCACTAACGGACGCATTAGCGATTTGCGCGAAGCGGCTAAATTTGCCAAAGGAAAACATGTGGCAGAAGGCGTGAAAGCGTTTGTCGTACCGGGATCGGAACGAGTGAAAAAGCAGGCGGAAGCGGAAGGATTGGATAAAATCTTCCTCGAAGCAGGGTTTGAATGGCGAGAAGCCGGATGTTCGATGTGTCTGGCGATGAATCCTGACAAACTCCAAGGCGATCAAATCAGTGCTTCCTCATCTAACCGCAATTTTAAAGGTCGTCAGGGTTCGGCAATGGGGCGCACCTTACTGATGAGTCCGGCAATGGTGGTTGCCGCTGCTGTTAAAGGGGAAGTGGCTGACGTGCGAGAGTTGATTTGATTTAATTTTCCCGATTGTCTTGGGACGAGTAAAACTCTAGCTTGCTGCGATCGATGAGATTGGGGAATTCCTGGACGATCGCAGAGCAGGACTCGACGAAGTTATCAACCCATCTATAGCCATACTTTAATTGGACAAAAGTCAGAGGCTCTGCCGTATTGCCAGAAAATGAAATCTGACCGGAAGAACCGACTTGAAACTTTTGGCGGAGCCACTCAAATTCGGGACGAGAAGACTCCCAATATCTCGCTGTCATTTTAGGGCCGATGTAACGAATAGCAGATTCGCTCAGATGCTTGAAAGCGCTTAGGAGTTCTTCGAGAGTCGTCTTTTGGACTTTCCGCAATCCCGCACCAACGGGGTCAAAAGAAGTATCGAAATTCGTTTTATCGGTGTAGTAACCGCCGTGAAAATTGGCTCCCCCCAAGCTGGCTCCACTTAAAAACGCTCCTATCAAGCTAGCTTCTTCTAGATTAGCTTTTTGAATGTTGGCTTGGATCAAGTAAGCGCTATCTAGATAGGCATTGCTGAGATTGGCGTATCTCAAATCGGCTTCATTCAAATGAGCGCTAATTAGATGCACTTCTTTTAAATTAGCCCTACTCATCAACGCCTTAGTCAAAAAAGCTCCTTCGAGGTGTGCTTGCTCTAAAGAGGCTCTAGTTAGATTGGCTTCTTTCAAGTTGGCTTTTCCCAAACGAGCGCCTTGTAAATTAACTCGACTTAAATTTGCTTTGTAAAGATCGGCTCCATCGAGACAAGCATCTCTCAAGTCAGCACTGCTCAAATCTGCTTCTCTGAGATTGACATAACTGAGATCGGCTCCTCTAAGATCGATCTGCGCTAAACTCGCACCTTTGAGATCGACTCTTTTAAGCTGTACCTGTCTAAATTTTCTTTCCCCCGCTGCGTACCTCTCTAGGAGTTGGGTGGCTGTCAGTGACGTTTTGGTTTCAGACTGGTTGCCAAGAGTTAGATGATCTGTTGCGTTTGACTGACTTGTCATGATAAAGCGATCGCTGTTTGGTTTCTTATCGAGATTTCTATTAATCCTAAGCGTTCCCAATTTATGCGCTTAGCGTTACATCTAGGCAATAAAAATTTTCAACTTCTTAGTTAGTGGTTAGTAGGGATTGGTCAGTTGTCATGGGTCATTAGTTCTTTGATTTTGGATGAAAGGATTTTGGATGCAAGGATTGGGGATTAGTTAGTAGTTAGTGGTTGGTGGTTAGTGGTTAATTGTTTCCCCATTTCCCCGTCTCCCCACCCTCCCACACTTCCCACTTCCTCCCACACCCCCGGTTCTCCCCACTTCCGACTTCTTAAAAACTTCCGTGCTTAGAGGTGTTCCCTTGCACTAGACTGAATATCTCATCGACAATAAAACTATGTCCGAGATTTCTTTTCGCGATCGCTTAGAGAGATTGCCTCTGATTCTGGCAGGTCCGATCTTGCACCATACTTCGTCGGAGTCGGTGACGGTTTGGGTTGCCCTTAAAGAACCGCGTTGGGTTGCGATCGAGGTGTACGAAACTGCTGAGAGTGGGAATGTCGTCGGTGCGTTAGTGATAGCTGGAGAGCGAACGACGATTGCCCTCGGTCGGTATCTACACATAGTTGCGGTAACGGCTAAATCGCACAACGGCGATTCCTTGCGATCGGGACAACTCTATGCGTATGATTTAAGTTTTACTCGCACGGAAGGCGATCGACAAACCTTGAAGCAGGCGCTCACTTCTTCCAGTTTGCCTTTAGTTCCGATTAGCTATTTCCCGCATCAACTGCCCACGTTCGCCTTACCGCCTGAAGATTTAGAGCGATTGCAGATCGTGTATGGATCTTGTCGTAAACCTCATGGCAAAGGTTACGATGCGCTGCCCATTTTGGATAGTTTGCTCGAACATAATGCAGCCTTACCCGATTTTAGACCCCATCAACTTTTTCTGACAGGCGATCGGATTTATGGCGACGATGTTGCCGATCTCTTGCTGTATGCGCTGACTGAAGTTGGCGACCTTTTACTCGGTTGGCAGGAACAACTGCCATTACTGCCATCGTCAAAAGTCTCCCATCTAACCCCAAAACAGTTAAAGCCGGGACAGCGCAGTAAAATTGCATGCGAGCAAGCAGGATTTACCGCAGGGATTCGCGACAAAGCAGAATTCGCTAAAAGTCATTTGTTTGGATTGGGAGAGTATTACGCTATTTATCTGTTTGCCTGGTCGCAGGTTTTTTGGTTAGAACCATTTCCTAAAGGGCGCGAGATTTATCAGGATCGGCAAGCAGCCAAGCAATGGGATCGGGAATTGAAAGACTTACAGCAGTTTGCTAGCACGATTTGGAAAGTACGACGGGCGCTTGCAAACGTTCCCAGATACACTATCTTTGACGACCACGATGTCAGCGATGATTGGTATTTGAATCAGGCTTGGTGTCTGCGGGTATTAGGAAAACCGCTAGGACGGCGTGTAGTCCAAAACGCTTTATTGGCTTATGCTGTCTTTCAAGGGTGGGGAAATACGCCAGAGCAATTTCAAGACGGGCAATTGGGAGCCAAACTGCTGGAAGCAGCTAGCGAGTGGTCGGCATCGGCTGGAGGGGATAAGAAAGCAGAGGAGGCGATCGCGCGCTATCTTGGTTTACCCGAATCCAATCCGCTGACGGGTCTTCCCAAAATGCGTTTGGACGGACAGTTTTTGATATTAGACCGCTCGCCAGAAGCCCTTAGATGGCATTATACAGTTAGAGGCGACGGCCATGAAGTTATTGTTCTCGATACTCGTACTCGGCGCGGCTATCCAGCCGATCGCGACCCCATTGCTCCGCCAGCCTTACTCTGTCCGAGTGTCTTCGAGCGGCAACTGCGAGCGGTATTGCAGCAAGTGCGATCGAACATTAAAGCGACCCTAGCGATTTCGCCGACTAATCTATTTACTCTGCAGGCGATCGATCGCATTCAACAGTGGCACCTGAAGCAGGGCAAAGTTTATCATGCTGATGTGGGAGATGGCTGGAATATGAACGCCTCTGGCTTGGCTGCGTTTTTAGCGACGCTTTTTGAAGAGCGCGATCGCGTTATTATTCTTTCTGGCGACATTCACTACAGTGCTACAGCACGTTTGGATTATTGGTCGCGCCGCCCTTCCGATTCAGTCGTCTCAGAATCCGAACAGTCTTTCAAGCCGCATCTTTTAACTCAGTTCACTTCAAGCGCCCTGAAAAATTCTGAGTTGATGACTCAACTCATTCATACTAAAGCGAAGTCAATTTTGATGCCAGAGCGTCGGCGCTTTTGGATTGGCTGGACGAATCCGCCAGAGATGATTGAGGTTAGGCATACAGATCGCTCGTTGCCAGAGTGGAAATGTTCCCTTGAATGGATTCCCCGTCAACCCATACAAATCCCTGAGTGGGGAAAAACCGTTCCCTGGCTTAGGGTGCAACAGAAGCAGAATTGGCTGTGCAACTCAGTTAAGTGGCTATGGCGGAATCGCTGGTTTCAAGAGGGGAAAGAAGTCGTTGGCACGAACAATCTAGGACTCATCCAGTTTGAGCGGTCTGATAATGAAGGCGCAGCCATTCAGGATATTTACTGGTATACTTCCTGGGGCAATACTCGCGTTGGGTTTAGCCGCTTTCAGGCATCGCTGCACCTGCGTCAGTTGCCAAACAAGATCAAATCTGGTGGATTGTGAAAAACCTTTCTGGTTAAGGTTTCAGTATTAATGACGAATGACGAATGACGAATGACAAATGACACTTTCATCCCCTGTCAGGTGGAAGCGGGGGATGAGTTAAGGTTTGGGCTACTTCTTGGGCAGTTCTCATTGGTCTTTTCATTCTATTTCATTGAAGGCTATTCTTTTAATTGTGTAGTCCGTAAATATCCTTTAGATTCGCGAGTTCGCGCATCTAAACTCAACGATCCCGCGCCAAAGGAAACGACCATTAACAAGCCTCCCAATATTGCCAAGTTTTTCATAAAATCGATCGTCTGACTTGGGTCAGCAATTGGATTGTGAAAAACGAGAGTGGCAGGAACTAAGAAAATAAGCAGCAGGATGGCTCCGATTTGAGCTTTGTATCCCAGGATTAGAGATATGCCTCCGACAATTTGGAAGGCGATTGTAAAAATCAAAACGACAAATGGAATTGGGATTCCTGCTTCAGCCATCTGCTGCTGAGTAGCAGCGAAATTAAAGAAGGCTTTATCAAACCCAGAGCGAACGAAGATTACAGCGAGAAATGTTCTGGCTATTAGGGGAATGAATTTTTGCATTTTTGTTCTCTTTCCTTTGATTGGCTAGTTGTCTGCTCGATTAAACGATGCGATCGCTTTGCCATTGCTGTCTGCTATTACGGGTTCGGCGATTTCTCCCTTGTCGGGTTTAGATGGCTGGCGACCGAAAAAATCGCCTAGCAATCCCATCAGTGCGGGAACAACGGTGGGAGTCAGAATCGTCGAAAAGGCAAGACCGCCCGTGAGGACAATGCCCAAGCCTTGGTAGAGTTCCGCCCCTTGTCCCGGAACGACGGCTAGCGGGAGCATTCCTAAGACGCTGGTTCCAGCGGACATAAAGATTGCTCGCAGGCGATCGCGCGTTGCATAATACAAAGAGTCATCGTAATCCTTCCCTTCCTCTTGAAGCTGCAAGGCTCGGTCTACCAATAGAATCGCATTATTGACCACCACGCCCGTTAAAATAACAAATCCCAGAGCGGTAATCATATCCAGAGGGACGATAAGACCGGGAATATGATTGGCAATCACCAGACTCAACATCGCCCCGCTCATCCCCATCGGTACGGTTGCCATGATAACGAAGGGATAGAGGAAAGAGCGGTAGAGCGACACCAGCAATAAGTAGGTAATCAGTACGGAAAGCACGAAAGCAGAAGCGAGTTGAGATACCGTTTTAGAGAAGCGATCGGCAGAACCAGACAGTTCTAAGCGATATCCTGTCGCTAAATTGGCTCGCAATGGGGCTAACACTTTGTTTTCTGTCTGTTCGACCAGAGTTCCCAGCGGCGCGTCTGGCGCTAGCGAAGTCGTTAAGGTAATCGATCGCTCTAAATCGACGTGGTTAATCACATCGGACCCGATCGTCTCGCGTACCTCTGCCACATCAGCCAACTGCACCTGTCCGCGACGGGTATAGAGAGGGAGTTGGCGCAATTGTTCCGGGGTTTGTACGAAGGTGTTTTTTAACTCCACCGAGACATTTAGTTTTTTCTTGCCATCGATGTAGTCCGAGGCAAAGCGACCGCCAAGGGCTGCTTCTACCATTGCTCCTACTTCGGCTTCGGATAGACCAACCTCTGCGAGTCTCTCTCGATTGGGAATTACCTGAAGTTCTCCCGCATCCGAAGTATAATCGGAGCGAACATTTTGCACGCCAGAGAATGCCCGCAATTTATCGGTAATTTGCTTCTCCAACTGACTCAATCTCTCCAAATCTTCGCCTACGATTTGAATTTCAAATTGTTTGCCCGGATCTTGGAAAATCGAGAATCTAGTCGGAAATAGAGTACGATAGCCAGGAAAATTAGTATTCTGCGATCGCATCCGGTCTACCAGATCGGCAAGTCCTTGCGTGGTAGCAAACTCTGGCTTGAGGATGGCGGCAATTCCGCGCCGTCCCGGTCTGTCTACATACATGACGCGATCGACTGCTGGTTGCTCTCTCAAGAATCCTCTGGGATCTTCTGAGAGTCGAATCGCTTCGGGAATGCTAGTTCCCGGTAAAGGATCTGCCACCCAAAATACGAGGTTCCGGTTTCCTTCGGGCAAGTAGTCGGCAGGAGGCAGCAGGAAAAAGCTAGCCAACAAAAGCATGACTGGAACAGACAAAACCAACAATCGGCGTACCATGCGACCTCGCCCAAGCGACCAACTTACTGTAGAAGCGAGGAAATTTTCTAACTTGCCTTGAAACATTCGAAAAACTGCCGAAGTTTTGGCTACCGACCTTTCAAACCAGTTGCCGCCTCGATATTCTCCCCCTTCCAGCATTTGCATCGCTTCCTCCTCTTTGAGGAATAAGCCGGAGAGCATGGGAACTAGAGTTAGTGCGGCAAATAGAGAGAATAAAGAAGAAGCGGAAAGCGCGATCGCCATATCGGTAAATAACTGACCTGCCTCGCCCGTGACGACGACTAGCGGGATAAAAACTACCACGTTAGTGAGAGTCGATCCCAACATGGCTCCCCAAACTTCTTGCGTGCCATCGATCGCCGCTCGAATAGGTCGTTTGCCTTGCTGTAAGTGGCTGAAAACATTCTCGATAACTACGATCGCGTTATCGACCACCATGCCAACGGCAAACGCCAATCCTGCCAGACTAATAATATTGAGCGTCCGCCTCAGGAAGGACATGACGATGAACGCGGTAATCAAGGTCGTCGGGATAGTCAGGGCAACGACCGCTACCGTTCGCATCGAACCGAGGAAAAGGATGAGTACTGCCGTCGCCAGCAATGCGCCAGTCAGTAAGTTTCCTTCTACTAACGCGATCGACTGCTCGACATACTCGTTTTCGTCGTAGTTATAGACAAAGCGAATGCCTTCTCCCTGTCGGTCAAACTGTTGCTGAAACTCCGATATAATTTCGCGTACTCCCCTCGCTACTTCCGGTACGTTTGCCCCGACTTGACGAATAATCCCGATCGCAACCGCAGGTTCTCCATTAAAAATTAGAGCACTATCCTGGATTCTTCGCCCCATCTGTACCTCTGCCACATCTCGCAGAAAGACCGTACCCGACTCATCTCGACGCAGGATAAACCCTTCAATTTGTTCCAATTCTTGCGATCGGCTTACAGTACGAACTCGGTACTCTCGCCTGCCCAATACCAAAGGACCGCCTCGGATATCGCGGTTATTCTCTTGCAGAACTCTAACGACATCGCCAATGGTCAGGTTGCGGTCTGCAATAGCTCTTGGATCGACTCGCACTTCTACTTCCCGTTCCCTTCCGCCAGGAGTAAGGAACTGCCCCACTCCCTCGACTCGGCGCAATCTGGGGACGATGAGGTCTTCTACGAGATCGCGGTAGCGATCTGGATCGCTCTGAACGCCTTCTTTGGGAGCAAGTACCACCCACATCATAGGCGAACTATTGCCGCCTACCAGTTCGACATTGGATTCGTCAGCTTCTTCGGGGAGATCTTCTACCTGTTGCAATTTATTGAGTACGTCTACCAGTCGCTCGTTGACATTGCTGTTCCAAGTAAATTCCAGGGTAATCGTGCTATTTCCGGGACGAGAACTACTGGTGATTTCCTGTACCCCTAAAACTTCTTCCATGCGTTCTTCGATGGGACGGGTAACTAGGTCTTCGACTTCTGTTGGTCCCGCACCTCGATAAGGGGTAGTGATAGTAATCTCTGGGCGATCGCCCCCCGGTTGCAGTTCCAGTGGCATGTTGAATAGCGAAAGAATGCCCAATATAGCTAGCAGGCAGAATAAAACGAATGTTCCGTGTCGCCAGCGAACGGCAGTTTCAATAAAATTCATAATTCAAAATTTATAATTTAGAATTGATTACTCTTACAGATGCTCCATCGGTCAGTCCATCTCCACCTCGTAAAACAATGGGCTGTCCTGTGCGTAATTGTTCGCTGTCGATCGCAACTTCTTGTCCCATATCGGCAATCATTTCCACTTCAATTGGTTTTGCCTTGCCATCGACAACAGTAAAAACGAGCCACTGATTTTGTCTTCTGGTCAGCGCATCGCGAGACACGACAAAACCCGATCGATTGGATGGCAACTCCAGAGTTCCCGTCACTGCCATGCCGGATAATAATCCTGGGGGAGGATTGTCTAAGCGAACCCTCACTCGCTGTCGCCTCGATGCGGAATTGGCTTCTGGCACAACCCCTGTAATTGTGGCGCGTTCTCGCCATTGCGGTAAGGCGCGAGCGCGTAATTCTACGGATAAGCCAGATCTAATCGTGCCGCTCAATTCCTCTGGCAATTCGAGGAAAACATCGAGGCTATCTTCAGCAACTAAAGTTGCGATCGCGCCCGAACTTTCTATATAATCTCCCGGACTAACTTGCCGCTGTTGCACGACTCCAGAGGTCAAGGCGTTCACGCGAGTTCTTTGTAGAGATAATTCGGCTTGATTTAAAGCTGCCACTGCCGCCGCGACATTCGCCCGTTGTGCGGCAATCTCTTCTCGAATCGGACCTGCTACGGCTTCGGCTAAAGCCGCTTCTGCCTCTAATCGTTCCCCTCGTGTGTCATCTACCGCCGCTCTGGCTTCAACTAGATTGCGTTGGGAGAATGCGCCTTCTGCGACGAGGTTAATCAGGCGATCGAGGTTGTCTTGGGTTTCCTGTTCTCGCGCTTTGGTTGATTTCACAGCTGCTTGTCTTTGGGCGATAATTTCTGGTCGCGTTCCTACTTCCAAACGAGCGAGGTTGCTGCGTTCCTGTGCCAGTCTTGCCTTTGCTTCGGCAACGGCTAGCTGTTGGTCGGAGTCGTCGAGGATGGCAATCGTCATCCCAACCGTCACGCGATCGCCTGGTTGTACCAAAATCCGTTGAATCACCCCGTCTGTCTGAGCGCGAATTGTTGCTTGCTCTCTGGATTCTACCTAACCCAATAGTTGTACGCGTCTCGTCCCGTTTCCAGTAGAAAGCGCTACGGTTTCGACGGCTCTGGGCGGTTGTCTCTGCTGCTGGGTTATAGTTGGTGCAGAGGTTGGGTTTTGAGAAGTAAGGATGCGCCAGAGTCCAATTCCACCCGTCGTTAGAGCTAGTATTAGCAGTGCCCAGAACCAGGGTTTCTTAGGCGGTAAAGGTTTGGAATCCAGTTGTTCTATGTTTGACGGTTTATCCGACTTGGTCTGCTGAGATTCGACAGTATTCATGCTAGACAGCTTTTAAAGGGTTGAAAAAAAATATGTTTTGGGTTCTTGAGCGAGCTAAATCTTTAATAAATTCTTTATTTTTAGTATGAGGCGCAAATGTGACATGAGAATGTCAAGCCAATTCGCAAATCGTCTACATAAACTCTCTAGCTAAAGTAAAGCTCAAGAGCGTCGATTGACAACAATTTAGTATGGGATTGTCGTATTATTGCTAATAAAGCCAGCCAACTAAGCTGTCCAAACACTTCGGTAAAGAATATGCCCAGTACCACGCACGCCTTAAAAGAATGGGCAGTTGCTGTCAATGCCTTAGAAGCGGGTAAAACCATCATGCTGCTGCGTAAAGGCGGAATTCGAGAAGTTGGGGCGCGTTTTCAGGTTCGGTACGAGCGAGCGCTGCTTTATCCGACTTACGAGCATCAAAAACCTTATCTACTTAAGCCAGAATACGCCGGACAAGTAACGCCCGTCGCTTCTGGTTGGCACCCACAAACCGTTCGCATTGGCAGTTGGGCAGAGATTAGCAATGTCTTTTGTGTCAGCGAAGCATCAGTTGTCGATCGCCTGCTTCCCTATCATATCTGGAACGAGCGATTGGCGAGCGATCGCTTTAACTGGAAACCTCGCCAACCGCTATACGTTCTCCTGCTGCGAGTTTATCGACTTCCTCAGCCGCAGATGGTTTCCTACTCTCAAGAATACGGCGGCTGTAAATCTTGGATCGAACTGTTACAATCCATTCCTCTGGAAGGAAGCCTTCCAGTTCTTGATGAATCCCAGTACGAGCAACGGGTAGAAGAGATTCGCGAGATAGTAACTCAATCTCCCGAATTCTCGAACTCTTAAACTACTGTGTTCTATCAAGAACGAGCAGCCGAACGTCGGCTATACATTTCCTGAAGCACGAGGGCGGGGTCGATATATTTGTCAGCGTACTTTAACTCCCAATGAAGATGGGGTCCTGTCGTCCGACCCGTCATTCCTACGCGGGCAATTCGGGCACTAGCGGGAACGTCTTGCCCTTGCCCAAGGATAACTCCACCTTCTCGGTCGATCAAATAACGACCTTGGGGTGTTTCTTCAACGTGTCCCATAAGATGACAGTAAATATGTTTCCACTGTCCCGATTGGATGGCAATTCTAGTACCACAGCCCGTATCGTCCGATAGTTCTATTACCTTACCGCCCCACCAATTGCGAACGTAGCTTCCCAAGGGGGCTGCCATATCCAAACCGTAGTGAAATTGAGTCGTTCCATCGACCGGAGAGGTGCGATAGCCAAAGGGAGAGGTGTAAGCCTGAAAATTTTCTACTGGAAAAGAAGCGTATTGCCAAGGATTGTTCCTTATAGCAGCAGGAACGGTTTGGGCTTGGAGAGGCTGTTGTTTAACTCCTCCTATGGCAATGCAGGTTGCCATAACCAGAAGCGTTAAGAGGAGAAAATAATGTTGTCGCAGACGAAGACCTTTTGCTGTTCGTCTTAGGGAGGCAATGAGTTTCATAAGCTCACTTCTCACACCTACAAACTAGATCGATCGGGAGTTTTTTAAAAGATCGTCAAAGCCGATCGCTGTCCGATATCATATCAGCTTATAGGAAGATTTTGTTAAAATCCAGAAACAGTAAGTAAATTGCGCTTGTTTATCGCGTCACTCTGCTTATGCTCGATGCTTTCCTTCCCTTTTCGCTCAAGCTAGATCCGATTGCGATCGCTGGTAGTTGTCTTTGGTCTTTGGCTTTATATTTGGGGCTCTCATCGGCTAGAGAATGGATTATCGAAAAACTCGATCGCTGGTTTAACTTTGCCGAGCGATCGCTGTACACTTCGGTTGAAGAGTTTGAAAAAACTCGTCGGGCAAGAGAATCGCAAAACGCTTTTTATGCTTCTCTGTTTAGCATCGTTCCCTTTCTTACCCTGGGAGGACTCTGTAACTGGGGCGTAGAAATCGGTTTAGGTCGCAGTTGGGCAGTTAGTGTAGGAATTTTAGCTTGTATTGCTGGCGGAGTCTACGAACTCGGACGCCGAGACGGACTTGGTTAGGACGGAAGACGGGGTGTAGGGGTAGGGGGTGTGGGGAGACTGGGAGACAATTAACAACTAACCCCTGTACGGGCGAGTTTATCTAAAAACCCGAAGAGATTTACCTACACTTACTGCCAAAAAAACTGCCCCTACGACTAATCCCCAATGACAATAGATAAAAGACAAATGACCAAACTTTCTAGTTCTATTGCTACAATTTGTCGTCGTGGGATAGCAATTGTCCTAGGGATACTCGTTACAGTCTCTCTGGGGGCTTGCAATCCAGCCAGTTTCAGAAGCCAAGCGGCTCAAGTTCCTCAAGTCGTTTTCTCAATCATAAGCGATCCCAAAACGTTTAATGCCGTTCTCTCGGCAGAGTCGCCGAATGTTTTTGGTTATATCTACGAAGGTCTAATTACCGAAAATCCTATCACGGGAAAAAAAGAACCGGCTTTAGCCGAATCTTGGCAAGTTTCCGAGGATAAACTGAAGTTTGTTTTTACGCTTAGGAAAGGGTTGAAGTGGTCGGACGGACAACCGCTAACTGCGGACGATGTCGTTTTTAGCTACAATGACCTCTATCTCAACCAAAATATTCCTAACAATTACAAAGACAGCCTAAAAATCGGTCTCAGCCAAGCTTTTCCTAAAATTCGCCAACTAGACGACCGAAGAGTAGAATTTATTTTGCCAGAACCCTATGCACCTTTTCTCGATACGGCTGGATTGCCTATTTTACCTGCCCATATCTTACGAAAAACATTAGAAACAAAAGATGCAGAGGGAAGGCTCAAATTTCTCTCTACTTGGGGAGTCGATACGCCCCCCGAACAGATTATTGTTAATGGCCCCTACAAACTCAAAAATTTTGTTACCAGTCAGCGGGTTATCTTCGAGCGCAATCCTTACTATTGGAAAAAGGATAAACAAGGAAATCGATTACCTTATATCGGGCGAGTGATTTTAGCAATTGTAGAATCTCAAGATACTTCTTTATTGCAATTTCGGTCGGGAAGTTTAGATTCTCTGAGCGTTAATCCCGAATATTTTTCCTTGCTCAAACGAGAAGAAGATCGAGGCAAGTTTACTATTTATAATGGAGGTCCTGCTTATGGATCGCAGTTTATTTCTTTTAATCTTAATAAAGGCACAAGAAATGGAAAGCCGTTAGTTAATCCGATTAAATCTCGCTGGTTTAATAATGTTAAATTTAGACAAGCAGTTGCCTATGCGATCGATCGCCAACGAATTATTAATAATATCTATCAGGGTCTAGGAGCGCCGATTAACTCATTAATTTCTATTCAATCTCCTTACTATAATAAAACCCTGAAGGGATATAATTATAATCCAGAAAAAGCAAAGAAATTATTACAAGAAGCCGGGTTTAAATACAATAGCAAAGAACAATTATTGGATTCAGAAGGAAATCGAGTTCGTTTTACTCTAATCACTAATTCTGGTAATAAAAGTCGGGAAGCGATGGGGGCACAAATAAAAAATGACTTGGCCAAAATAGGCATTCAAGTCGATTATACCCCTATTGATTTTAATGTTTTAGTAGACAAATTGAGCAATAGCTTGGATTGGGAATGTTATTTGCTTGGCTTGACAGGCGATAACGAACCTCATATACCTAACGTTTGGCTGACTGATGGTAATTTGCATACTTTTAATCAGAAACCCCAACCGGGACAGAAACCAATAGAGGGCTGGGAAGTATCGGAGTGGGAACAAAAACTGGCTCAATTGACTATCCAAGGAGCTAGAGAATTAGACATAGAAAAACGCAAAGCAATCTATACTGAAATTCAACGGATAGAGCAAGAATATTTGCCCATGATTTATTTAGTTCAACCCTATTCTTTAGGGGCGGTACGCGATCGCTTTGAAGGAATTCAATTTTCTGCACTTGGAGGCGCTTTTTGGAATCTCGATGAAATTAAAATCTCTTCTAAGAAATTGAGGTAAAATTTGCTCCTTTCGTTACTGGGCTACTGCCTTCAGTTTGGGAGCATCTGCAAGGACACATTTTTCTTTCAATTGAGTTAATCTACATAGATGAAAGATGAGATTCATCTATTGAGATTACTGATGACAGTTAACGTTCAATTTCTGCCTGACGATGTTACGATTGACGCGCAACCAGGAGAACCCCTGTTAGAGGTAGCCAAACGGGCAGGAGTTTTTATTCCCACTGGTTGTTTAATGGGGTCTTGTTATGCTTGCGAGGTCGAACTGGGCGATGGAACTCCCATTTGTGCTTGTATTAGTTCCGTTCCAGACGGAAAGCAACATTTAACCATTCATCTATATTCCGATCCAGTGTGGTAAAACGGTTGCCAAAGTTAGAGAAATATGTAAGTTTGGATTGATATTTTTAGAGGATAGAGGTTTGGGGCGCATGAGGATTCTGGTGCTAACATGGGAGTTTCCCCCGCGCATTGTCGGCGGTATCGCGCGCCATGTGGCGGAAATTTATCCAGAACTGGTGAAATTGGGGCATGAGATTCGTTTAATTACAGTGGAGTTCGGTCAAGCTCCCGGTTATGAAGAGGTAGAAGGAGTTCGCGTTCATCGGGTTCCCGTTGCCCCAGCTCATAACTTTTTCCATTGGGTCGTCAACATGAACGACAGTATGGGGTATTACGGGGGCAAGCTGATCGCAGAAGAAGGCCCTTTTGATATTCTCCATGCCCATGATTGGTTGGTATCGGATGCCGCGATCGCGCTCAAGCACCATTTTAAGATTCCTTTAGTTGCTACCTTTCACGCTACGGAATACGGTCGCCACAACGGCATTTACACAGAGGAGCAGCGTTACATCGCCAGCAAAGAAGGAAACCTGGCTTACAATGCATGGCGCATCATCGTCTGTAGCGACTACATGCGTCAAGAACTGCAACGAGCATTGGGAACTCCCTGGGACAAAATAGACGTTGTTTATAATGGCATCCGAGCCGAGAAAAAGCAACGCGATCCTCACTTCGACTACCAGGCGTTTCGCCGTCGCTATGCCGAAGATGGCGAAAAAATTGTTTATTACGTCGGTCGCATGACTTATGAAAAAGGAGTTGCCGTACTGTTAAATGCTGCTCCCAAAGTTATTTGGGAGATGGGCGGCTATGTCAAATTTGTGATTATCGGCGGCGGCAATACCGATAAGCTCAAAGAGCAAGCTTGGAACTTGGGGATCTCGAACAAGTGCTACTTTACAGGTTTCATGTCCGAGGAGGATTTAGATAAGTTCCAAACTATAGCCGATTGTGCCGTCTTCCCCAGTCTTTACGAACCTTTTGGGATCGTTGCCCTAGAAAGCTTTGCCGCCCGCGTTCCCGTTGTAGTATCGGATACAGGCGGATTTCCCGAAGTGGTACGACATACGAGAACGGGAATTGTGACGCATACCAATAATCCCGACTCTCTGGCATGGGGAATTCTAGAAGTTTTGAAAAATCCCGGCTATGCCCAGTGGTTAATCGATAATGCTTATGAAGACCTAGAACGCCGTTTTAGCTGGCCCAAACTAGCACGGCAAACCGAAGCCGTATACGGTCTAGTATTACATCAGCGATCGCAAACCGTTTGGTAGGATTAAAGCGCAAGAAACCGATAGAGTTGCATAGCCAGCGCGGGTTAGTCTCAATCCAAAGAGCATGATTTTGGAGACGACCCGATGCGCGAAGATGAATACTGGCAAGCTGTTGTCGATCGCGATTCCCAATCCGATCGCACCTTCGTCTATGCCGTCCGTTCGACGGGGATTTATTGCCTTCCCCCCTGTCCGTCGCGGCAACCTCGGCGAGAAAACGCGCTGTTTTTTCCCAACCTGACAAAGCAGAACAATCCGGGTTTCCTCCCTGCCAGCGCTGTTATCCCAATCGGATTTTACCCGACGAACCCCACCTCGATCTGATTCGACAAGTCTGTGGAGCGATCGCCGAAGGATTCGCTCCTCCGCCAACGCTTGCCCAACTTACGACTCCTTCAACCTGAGTCCGCATCACCTGCAACGCATCTTCAAACGTATCGTCGGCATAAGTCCCAGACAGTATGCCGATGCTTATCGCCTCGATCGCAAGCAAAAACTACTCGAAGGAAAATCAAAGCCAGTCAAAAGTTAAAAGGAAAAAGGCAAAAAGTATTTTAATTGAATTTCTCGTTCCCTTGTTGGCAATGGGGTGGGGTGCGATCGCGATCGAAGGAAGAATAGGGGGCGATCCGTATGGCGAGCCATCTTGTTACATTTATTAACAATAATTCGCTCGATGACACAATTAAACCCGTAAACGAGTCTGAGGAGTTCATGAATCAGCCATCACAATCTTCTTCTCTCCCATCGATTTCTCGACGAACTGCCCTAAAACTGCTCGGCGTTGGCGCTGTTGGAGGACTGGTGGGATATTCTCGCTTTTGGAAACCCCAGCCATCGGTATTTATTCAAGATAGTTTGGCGCTACCGTACCGACTCGATCGCCAAAAAACCGTCGTTATCGTTGGGGCGGGGTTGGCGGGACTAGCTTGTGCCTACGAGCTGAGTCAGCGAGGCTTTGCCGTTACCTTGTTGGAGCGATCGCCCAATTTGGGCGGTAAAATTGCCAGTTGGAAAATTCAAGTAGGGGAAGAAGAGTTTATGATGGAACATGGCTTTCATGGCTTTTTCCCACAGTACTATAACCTCAACAGCCTCATTAAAGAACTAGAAATTAGCGACAATTTTAAATCGTTAGAATTTTATTCCCTAGTGTTTCGTCAGGGGCAATACGCTCCCGAAATTTTTCGTCCCAGTCACTCGGCTTTTCCCTGGAATATCGTTGACTTGGCGATTTCCTCTCCCAATCGATTTCGCTGGGGAATTAACCTAACCCAACCCTCTCATTGGCAGGTATTTCGCGCGATTACAGGGTTCCAAATTCCCAAAAGCTTCAACCGCCTCGATGGCATTTCCGTAACTGACTGGGCACGGGGAGGCTTTCCTCAAGGATTGTACGATCTCTATTTTCTTCCCTTCGCTAAATCGAGCCTCAACGCGCCCGATGTATTGAGTACGGGAGAATTATTGCAGTTTTTCCACTTCTACTTTTTTGGCAATCCCGAAGGTTTGGCTTTTAACGGCACTAGAGACGATATGGGAACGAGTTTAGTACAACCCATTGCTCGTGCGATCGCGCGCAACGGCGGCAAGATTATTACCGAAGCAACCGTCAGCGAAATTCACTGCCAAAATGGACAAATTGACTATTTAACCTATCAGAAAGGAAACAGCTACACTGACGTTCCGTTTTGGGTAGAACGCAATCCCTTCCTCAAAGAGGAACGATTAGAATATTACGGATCGGGCGATCGCGTTTTTGCCGTCAAACTGGGAGGCGATGAAGCGATTTCCCTCACTTGTACTCACCAGGGCTGTACGGTAGGGCGACAAGCTGATGGCAAGTTTCTCTGTCCCTGCCACGGCGCGTTGTACGACGAGCGAGGAAAAGTAGTGCGAGGTCCTGCCAAACGAGACTTACCGCGTTTTAATATCCTTCAACGGCAAGGCGAGTCGGTGCAGTTAATCGCTGCGTCGCCAATTTTGTCTCCAATTGGAGACAAAATTCAGGCAGATTATTACGTTATCGCCACAGACGTTCCTGGGGTACAGCACTTATTTGGACTAATGACGGGCGAGGTCAATTCAACGGTTAAAGCGCGGGTAGAAAAATTAGCGAGCGCCGATCCCTTTGCCGTAGGGCGTTTCTGGTTCGATCGCGATTTTGAGTGGGAACACAGCAACTTTACCTCCCTTTCCGGTTACCAACTCACCGACAGCATCACCCTCTATCACCGCATTCAGGAGCAATTTATCGACTGGGCAAAGCGTACTGGCGGCAGCGTGGTCGAGTTACATGCCTACTGTTACAAAGAAAAAGACTTTCCCACTCAGGAAGTCCTGTTAGAAACTTTCGAGCAGGAATTGTACGAAATTGTGCCAGAACTGGCACAAGCAACCGTTCTCCATCGAGAATTGGTCAATCAGAAGAATTTTTCTGGCTATCCGCCCAATAGCTATCGCGATCGCCCTCAAACCAGCACCGAAATTCCCAATTTAATGTTTGCCGGAGATTGGGTGAAAATGCCTTTTCCCTGCGGATTGATGGAGAGAGCCGTTAGTAGCGGCTTACTTGCGGCTAATGAAATTCTTCAGCAAGAAGGGGTACGGAGAAGAACGATCTTTTCGGTCAATCCTGAAGGACTGTTGAAAATTTAACTATCGAGCGATCGAAGTAAAGGCGTTGCCGATCTAGCAACGCCCGAAAATTTCTAGCTACAACCTAGCTAGTCTTTCTTGGCCTTGGCTTTTCCTTGGGTTTTTCTACGGAAAAATGCGCCAAATCCTACTGCCATCCCTGCACCAGCGATGGTTAGGGGTTCGGGAACGGCGGCAAAAGATGCGGAGTAGCTAGTCTGAAGACCGCCATTAGCAAGGAGTCCGGGAAGATCGTCTACCGTGCCAGTAAATTGAGAAGTAAAAATTCCTCTCCCGATCAAGGTTGTTCCCGAGCTACCCTTAAACACGCCATCAAAAGAGTACTGAACGAATGTAGTTGGCTGACCGCCAGGGGTTGGACGTGCTACAAATTCAGGCGCATTGATGGAAGCTAGCGTAAAAGTCTCTCCGTTGGCTAAAGATACGAAATCGTCCAACGGTAAAACAGTCCCTTGAGGGTTGAGAGGCGCTGGCGCCAGGGTCAGATCCTTAATCGTAGCCTCAGTGCCGCTAAGCCCGGAATAAATTCCTCTGCCTGTCAGAACGCGAGTTTGATTAAAACTAAACGTAACGTTGTCGTCTTCGGTACCTGCCTTTCCATCCGCACCAAGACTACCAGTAACATTGACTCCACCGCCGAGATCGAAGCCACCTAGATCGGTGCTAAAAGTAGCAGCTTCGGCAGAATTAACAGATAGCGCTAGTCCGGCTGCGGCTAGCGGAGCCACTAAAGCAGCTTTGAGCAATTTTGTTTCCATTCTCTTTACCTCACCTTGGCTAGGTTACTCTGGATAGACTAATCTAACTTTAATAGAGAGTCAACGGTTAGCGATCGCCAGCAGGAATAATTTGCTGGCAATCGCTAGTTTAACCGATGATTTTGACCCATGATCGACTAAAGCAAGAAAAGTCGTGTTTTTTTTACCAATCTGGAATGATTGTCCAGTTTGTTCTGAGTTTAATACAACTTCCATAGGGAAGATTCCTGAAAAAAACTGGGTTAGCTTTCTCTAAGCTAGGCTATAGTTGAAGCGCTAAGCTACGATTTTCGCTCTAGTTAGCCATCTCGAAATATCTCATCGCAACGACGATACATGCCCCTCTCTCGCCTGCTGATTTGGATTCTCGGTCTGAGTTTCATCTTCGGACTAATGATCTGGTTAGTCCATTCGATTTATCGGCTTTACCTTACTATTAGCTGGACGGCTCCTTTGCTGGCCAATTTGTTACTGTTATTACTCGTCGCGTTGTTGGGGCTATTAATTGCTGCTTTTGTTTATTACTTTCAACTCTATCCTGCTAAAAAGTCTCGCCAAAAGGCACAGCAGCGCCGCCCAGTCGCCAAACTGCCCGAACAAAAAACCGAAGCGGCAGAGGAAGCCCTCAAAGCACTCAGAAAACAAGTCAAGCAAGTTCAGGATAGAGTAGCGCAGCAGGCACTATTGAGCCGTTCTCGCGAAATCGAAGCCAATTTGGCGCGCGGAGAACTGCAAGTCGTCGTCTTCGGGACGGGTTCGGCGGGAAAAACTTCCCTCGTCAATGCCATTATCGGACAGATGGTGGGCAACGTTGAAGCGACGATGGGGACGACGCAAGTCGGAGAAACCTATCGTCTTAAGTTGCGGGGCTTGGAGCGAGAAATTCTGATTACCGATACCCCCGGAATTCTAGAACCGGGCATTGCCGGGACGCAACGGGAACAGTTGGCGCGACAGTTAGCAACCCAAGCCGATTTGCTGTTGTTCGTGGTGGATAATGACTTGCGGCAGTCGGAATACGAACCCCTGCAAACTCTAGCAGAAATTGGCAAGCGATCGCTGCTTGTTTTCAACAAAACCGATCTTTATACCGATGAGGAGCGAGAAATAATTTTAACCAAGTTGAGGGCGAGGGTAAGAGATTTTATTAAAGCTGCCGACGTGGTCGCGATCGCAGCTAATCCTCAGCCGTTTCAATTAGAAAGCGGTGCCATTGTCGAACCCGAACCGGAAATTATTCCTTTAATCAAACGCTTAGCCGCCGTTTTGCGAGCAGAGGGAGAAGATTTAATCGCCGATAATATTTTATTGCAATCTCAACGCTTGGGCGAAGAAGCTCGCCAAATTATCGATCGCCAGCGACGACAACAAGCCGATAAAATTATCGAACGCTATCAATGGATAGGCGCGGGCGTTATTGCCGTTACTCCTTTGCCCGTCGTCGATATGCTGGCAACGGCAGCAGTCAATGCCCAAATGGTCGTCGAAATCGGTCGCGTTTACGGTTGCGAACTCAATAGCGATCGCGGTAAGGAATTAGCCTTATCTTTAGGCAAAACTTTGGTCAGTTTGGGCGTAGTCAAAGGGGCGGTCGAATTATTAGCCAGAGCGCTTCAATTTCAGATCGCCACTTATTTAGTCGGCAAAGTAATTCAAGGTGTAACGGCTGCCTATTTAACTCGCATTGCCGGGAAAAGTTTCGTGGAATATTTCCGTCACGATCAAGATTGGGGAGATGGCGGTATTACTGAAGTCGTGCAGCGACAGTTTCAATTAAATCGTAGGGATGAGTTTGTTAAAGCATTCGTCAAAGACGCGATCGCGAGAGTCGTTAAACCGATCGCAGAGACCTTAGAAACAGAAAGGGAAGAAGAATTGGTGGAACTTAGCGAAGATGATTGGCGATAGTGACTTCCTCTAGCTGTGGAGGGGCGCTTGTGGAGAAAACTCAGGAATAATCGAGAATCAAAAAAGTTTCGGTCAACTAGCGGTGGAAGCGTCAAGAAAGGCTTTTTAGATAGTGCAGGAAAGCAGCTAATCTAGATAAGGGTTAGCAATTGAGGATAATAAGAGTGGCTTTTAAGATAGGTTTGCTGGGATTAGGAACGGTAGGAACGGGAACGGCAGAAATCATCCTCAATCCTGCTGGGCGGCATTCCCTGCTCAAAGAGATAGCAATTCATCGGGTAGGGGTGCGATCGCTTGATAAACCGAGAGGCATACAATTGCCCCCCCAAGCAATAACGACGGATTTAGAGGCAATCGTTACCGATCCCGAAATCGATATCGTCGTGGAATTGCTCGGAGGATTAGAACCCGCGCGATCGCTGATTCTCAAAGCCATCTCCGCCGGCAAGCACGTCGTCACTGCTAACAAAGCCGCGATCGCTCGCTACGGCGATGAAATCTATAGTGCCGCTAACGCGGCAGGCGTTTATGTCTTACTAGAAGGGGCTGTTGGCGGCGGCATTCCCGTCATCAAACCCCTCAAGCAATCTCTGGGGGCAAATCGCATCGCTAGCATTATCGGCATTGTCAACGGGACGACGAATTATATTCTCACCCAGATGACCGCAGCGGGGGCTGATTTTGATGAAGTTCTGGCTGAGGCGCAAAAATTAGGCTACGCTGAAGCCGATCCTACGGCTGATGTCGATGGCTTAGATGCCGCCGATAAAATCGCCATTCTTGCTTCTCTAGGATTTGGCGGACGGGTTAAACGAGAAAATGTCTACTGCGAAGGCATCCGTCAAGTCAGCGCCGCCGATATTAATTATGCCGATAAATTGGGGTTTGTGATTAAATTACTGGCGATCGCCAAGGGATCTGGCGGCTACGAATCCGATACCTTACAATTGCGAGTTCATCCTACCCTCATTCCCAAAACTCATCCCCTAGCCGGCATTAATGGAGTCTTCAACGCCATTCTCGTCGAGGGCGATCCCCTGGGACAAGTGATGTTTTTCGGTCCCGGTGCGGGTTCGGGTCCCACTGCGAGCGCCGTCGTATCCGATATTATGAACATTGTCGGCATCCTCAAAAGTAGTGGCAAAACCCAATCCCTCGATCCCCTATTAACCTGTACCCACCAACACTATTGCACCATTACTCCCATCGAAGAGTTAGAAACTCGTTTTTATGCCCGTTTCCTATGCCGAGATATTCCCGGCGTAATCGGTCATTTAGGAACCTGTTTTGGCAACCATCGAGTCAGCTTGGAGTCAGTGGTTCAAATCGGTTTCCAAGGCGAGTTAGCAGAAATTGTCGTCGTGACTCACGACGTTCGCGAGGGGAACTTCCGTCAGGCATTGCAAGAAATTGGCTGTTTGGAGGCAGTTAAAACCATTCCTAGCATTCTCAGAGTGTTGTAGCATTTCTAATAACCGATTGCTAATCATTATTTGACCGATCGCATGTTTTCTTGGCTATTTCCCCTCGCTACGGCAACTCTAATTAATCCGGCAATAATATTCCAGACGAAACACCCCGAACTGGCGATCGTTGCTCAATCTCCAGGCGAAACCGGACAACATTCCCAGGGAATATCCTGTCAGCCACCCTTGCTCTCGCGCTTGCAGCGTCACAAAATTGCTCCAGGCGAAACCGCAGCCACTATCGCCCAAAAATATAATTTACTGCCAGAAACGCTGATTCGACTCAATCCCATTTTGCAAGGAGGTTCTGTGCCTGTGGGAAGCGAAATTCTCATTCCTCCCATGAACGGCGTTCGCTTAGAAGTTCCAGCTGGGGCAACCTGGAAAGACCTAGAAAATGCCTATGGAGTACGTGCAGATGTTTTATTTGAACTTAACGGCTGTCAAAAAACTCCTAAAGTCGTTTTTATTCCTGGGGTAAATTGGACTGCCAGAGACAATGCCAGGAGGAACTACACGGGACTAAAACATTATCCCCTCCCTCAAAATGCTCGCATCGGATTGCCCTACGGCTGGCAAAAAGAGGCTACCGACGGAAAAATGATGTTTCATAGCGGCGTCGATTTCCTAGCCGAATCGGGAACGCCAGTATTGGCAGCAGATGAGGGAACTGTTGCTTTTGTGGGAGAGGAAGGTCCCTACGGATACTTAATCGTTATCTCGCACGGAGAAGAATGGCAAACCCGCTATGCCCATCTAGATAAGGTTCGGGTCAAAATCGGTCAGCAGGTTAAGGCAGGAGAGGTCATCGGAACGGTTGGGACGACTGGGAAACCGGATATAAAAGCGCCTCATTTACATTTTGAAATTCGTTACAAATCGCCTGCGGGTTGGGTAGCGCAAGATCCGAAACTACATCTGCCAGCAGGAACTAGGGAGTAATGAAAAAGAGGGAGAGTGGGGAGATGGGGAGACAATTAACGACTAACCACTAACTATTAACTAATCCCTAATCCTTTCATCCAAAATGGCATGAGAAACTGGGCGGTTTGAACCG
The DNA here is from genome assembly GCF_000317025.1 of Pleurocapsa sp. PCC 7327. Lineage (NCBI taxonomy): Bacteria > Bacillati > Cyanobacteriota > Cyanophyceae > Pleurocapsales > Pleurocapsaceae > Pleurocapsa > Pleurocapsa sp. PCC 7327. The sequence goes on from NC_019689.1 coordinate 2,639,575, forward strand.
CCACAGAATCTAACTTAATCCGAGCAGCGATCGCGCACAAATCACTCATCCATGGGAACAAACATTTGCGTCTCTGGCACGTATTTCCAGGCGATTCCTTCTGGATCTTTGCTTTGACTCCATTCTGGAAAATCGGGGCTGGATTTGCGCCTTGCTACCGTACTGGCATTGATATCGAGACGTTTGGCAAGATCGGCTTGAATTAGGGCTAGTCCCGATTCCTCCCGTTTGGGTGCGCCACTTTCTTCTATTGTCGCTGGTTCGGCAGCAGCTTCTTTCTCAGCAACCGAAGTAGGCTCGATCGCTGCTTGCGCTTGAGTGGTAATTTCTTCTGCTGGCGGCTGAGTCGCTTCTTTTTCTTTTTGGTTGGCTAGTTGAGCGATCGCGCTAAAAGAGGGTTTTTCGGGCGCGCTAATTAATTGAGAAGTTGTTTTTCTCGATGGTAGCGGTTCTTCCTCTTCCTCGTCTGAGATCGTGTCGCTATCATCAAAAATACTTCCCAACGCACTAACGGTAAGAAAGTAATATACCGTGCCTTTCTCTTTGTAATCTTTGCGTTGAGCGCCGTATTCCTCTGCTTTTCTCTCTAAAAAACGTTTAGCTGCTCTTCCAGTTAAATTAGCTTTTAGGGACAAGTCCATTACCGTCAAAGCTCCCTGATTTTCTTTAATCAGTTGAGTAAAGAAGGGATTGACTTGCTTGCACCATTGTTGCCATTGGTAATTGTCCCAAATTTTTAAACCGATGCTGAAGGCTATGAGTAACAACAGTAATGGCCAGGCAGTAAAGATTACTACTAGCGCCACCGCAATGGGAAGAATCAGGACAAGAACGCCCGCCGTACCATTTTCTAATACTTTTCCAGTCATATTTTCTGGTTGCTCTTATCGTTAAATGGCAACTCTTATGCAATTGAGAATTGCCAATCGCGTTGTAAATAAAAATTCTATATCAATAGTTTAGGGTGTCTTGTGCAAGCTGGGTAACTCTAATCGTTTAAACATTGCTTCTCTTGCTCGCCACGCGAGCGAATCATCAAGTTTTGTTAAGACCATCTCGGTTTGATACTTCTGCCGCAGGGCGGTTTGAATCAACCAGTCTGCAATGAAGGGATTTTTTGGCAGGAGAGGTCCGTGAGAATAAGTTGCGATCGCGTTGCGATAGAATGCTCCTTCTTTGCCATCTTCCCCATTGTTGCCATAGCCTTTGATGACCTTGCCCAACGGGGCGATATTGCCCAAATAAGTTCGACCGCCGTGATTTTCAAAGCCAATGACAATCGGCGGTTCTCCTAGCATTGTCCTTAAATCTTGCGCCAAGGGAGAGGCAGTAATTTCAAAAACCACGTTACCGATGCAGCGTTTCGCCTGGGGACCGGGATGTTTGCTGACGAAATCGAGCAATCCTAACCCTTCAATTCTTTGCCCAAACGCAGGTTCGTAGTAATGGCCGAGGAGTTGGGGAGAACCGCAGGTGAACGCTCCCGGCGTGCCCGATTCGAGTTTATCGCGTAGCGCTTCGGCTTTTGCCCCTTTTAAGTCGCGCATGACGATTTCTTGCTGTCGGTCTTGTGCGCCGCCACCGACGATGAGATCGACTTGGTAGAATGCAGTTGCTTGAGTTTGTTGGTCTAGCGGAACGATCGATACTTCAATCCCGCGCCACCGACAGCGGCGTTCTATGCAGATAACGTTCCCGCGATCGCCGTAGGTACTCATGAGAGTTGGATAGAGCCAGCCAATTTTTAGTTCCATTTCTATCGTTTAGGAGTTTGCCCAAAATTTTCCAATAGATGGAGAGATATTCTACATCATCCAATCCTATTGGCTGATTTGCTTATGATGACGGAACCGATCCTTATTCTAGTTTCCGCGATCGGGTCAATTTTAATTTGGTTCCCAGAAAGCTAAAGCTCAATTAACGCTTATTAGTAATAGCTATGGAATCTAAATTAAAAAATTTTGCATAACATTCATTACTCCAATAGGTAGGGTCAAGAGTAATATCGTCAAGATAAATTGTTTTGGGTATACGCTTGTTTAATGCTGGAACTCTAAAACTTTTTTCATTTTCAGTAATATTTTTTGCGATCGATTCGTATCTATTTTGTAATTCGGAATGATAGCGAGGAGCATTAATGAATAAATCATAGGTTGCTTGTCCGAAATGACTATCAAATACGATTCCAACAATCATTACTACCCATGCAGAAATTGCAATATACTTGGGTACAATTATTGTTTCAGTTTGCCGCTCTCCTAAACTATTAATTAAGACGATAATTCCTAAAAACCAGCCCATCAAAAAGATAAGATAGCTTGTGTTTAAAACTCGACCTGGTAAATAACCTGCAGAAACATAAGGCAGGAAAAATGTTATGGCTACTAAAGATGTCTAAATAACAATATATCCAATTCTCAAAAACTTTTTAGTTTCTATAATTTGAGGTATTCTATATAGTTTTGCTAACGAAGTTGATATAGGAATAAAAATGAGACTGACACTTAATAAGACAGGATTTAAAACCCAAGAATTGAGAGTACATATAAATTGAATTGCAATTCCAAAAATCATTTTTAAGGAATAATCAGCCTGCTCTTGCTCTACAGTTACATTATATCGTTGAGAAGTTCCAGGAGACAGGAAAGATAGAGCTATAGAGATTATAGTTACTCCTAAAACAATTCTCCATATTAAAGAACTGTGATGTTTAGTGTAACTTGTTAATAAAACGCCTATAAAAGCTATTGTCAATAAAAATATAGCAAGAATTTCAGAGGAACCTGCAATGGCAGCAGCAAGCAAAGCACAACCTAAACCATAAATAATTTTCTTTGAAAAACTACTAGAATTAAGTATTCGATCTTTTGATAAAAGTAAAGCTAAAAGAAAAAATAATAATATATTACCTAATGTATAGTAAAAAGCTCCATTTAACCAGTAAAATCCTTCTACCGTTGAAGGCATTCCGCACAAATAGATAACAAATCCTAAATAAGTTGCCCAAAATATATTCAAATTAGAGCTTATTTTGCCAGCGATCGCTTTGAAAAAGCAAAACAATGAAATCCAGAACATTCCAAACAGAAATGGAGCGACAAACTTATAAAGTTTCCAAAAATTAGTTGTGTAGTTATCTTCTCCAAATAAACCGACTATAACTGCATACAAACTATTAGCTGCTGTCCCAAAATAACGACCCGACCAATTAAGATACCAAAATATTTGAGCATTCCAAAAGCCTAATTCTAATACTTTATTTGCGTAGCAGAAATCATCGGTAGATGGATGATTGAAATAAGATAGTAATAAAAATGGAATGATAATAACTATTAGAGTTATTTTGAAAAAATTATTCATTGACAAATTTTTTAGCCAAATATTTATCTAATAAATTGGAATTGTTCAATTCGTAGAAATGAGTTTGTTCCAGCTTGGAATTATGTAAATCGAACCAAATTTGTTAGCTAGTTAGGCTGCAAATACCTCACCTATAGTAAGATTTGAGTATCATAAAATAATAAATTATTACTCTCAAATTAATATAAACTAATCGATCGAATACAAAAAAACAACAATTTACTATGGCAATTTTACTAGCTGGAGACATTGGCGGCACAAAAACTATCTTGCGGTTGGTTAAAGCGGAACAAACGGAAACAACGTATAAATTCCCAACCTTAACCACGCTTTACGAGCAAACTTATTCGAGTAAAGAGTTTCCCGACTTAGTGCCAATCGTATGTCGGTTGCTAGAGGCAGCGACAGAACAATTGGGAGAACGACCAATAGTTGAAAAAGCTTGCTTTGGCATTGCCGGACCAGTAACCAACAATACTGCGAAACTGACAAATTTAAGTTGGTCGTTGGAGGGCGATCGCATCGAGAGAGAATTATCTATTTCTCAAGTATCTCTCATTAATGATTTTGCTGCTATTGGTTACGGTGTGTTGGGATTATCCGAGCAAGATTTGTATGCGCTACAGACAGTCGAAAGCGATCGCAATGCTCCGATCGCTATTCTAGGAGCGGGAACAGGATTAGGAGAAGGATTTTTAATTCCTCTCTCAGACGACAGCTATCGCGTCTTTAGCAGCGAAGGAGGTCATGTAGATTTTGCCCCCCATTCTACCCTAGAGTTTCAGTTACTCAATTATATTTTGGAGAAGAATAATTTAGAGCGAGTTTCTGTCGAACGAATCGTATCTGGACAAGGAATCGTCTCAATTTATCAGTTTTTATGGGACAGGGATAGTTCTCAATCCTCTCCTACCTTTGCCAAAATCTATCAAACTTGGTTGCAAGAACTCGGCAAGGAAGAGAAAACCGTCGATTTAGCAGCAGAAATTTCCAAAGCAGCGATCGCGCAAAGCGATCGTCTGTGCCAACAAACCATGAGGCTATTTGTAGAAGCTTATGGAGCAGAAGCAGGAAACCTAGCGCTAAAATTATTGCCCTATGGCGGACTCTACATTGCTGGTGGCATTTCTGCCAAGATTTTATCTCTCTTGAAGCAAGGAGACTTTATGAAAGCTTTCAAAGCTAAAGGAAGAGTCAGTCCCATTCTCAATAAAATTCCCGTCTATGTGGTTCTCAATCCAAAAGTTGGACTGATTGGAGCTGCCTTTCGTGCCGCTCAAATCTAGCGATCGAAGGATAGGTGGTATAATCTATCCTCTTACCAATCTTTTTAGGAAGATATCAATAATTTTATTTTTAAATTTTCATGATTTTTAAAGAGTTAGTCTTACAAAACTTTGGTCCTTATGCCAATCGTCATGTCATTAACTTAAATCCAGAAATTAATGAAAATACTCGTCCAATTATTCTTTTTGGTGGCATGAATGGTGGCGGGAAAACAACTCTTATGGATGCTATTCGTCTTGCTTTATACGGACAACGCGCTCACTGTTCTACTCGCGGTAATTTAGGGTATAGTGAATTTCTGACTCAAGCAGTTAACAACCAAGCTTCATCAATAGAGCAAACCCGTATAGAGCTGGCTTTTGAACATATTATTAATGACCAATGGAAAGAATTTAGAATTGTCCGCAGTTGGACAAAAAATCCTAAAGATGGAAAAGACAACTTAGGCATTTTAGACACGGATTGGCCCGATCCTGCCTTAGCCAATACTTGGGATGAATATATTGAAACGATTCTTCCCTTGGGAATTTCTAATCTCTTTCTTTTTGATGGAGAACAAGTTAAAGAACTGGCGGAACAAGAGACTCCTCCTCAAGCCGTTATTGAAGCCATCCAGTCTCTATTAGGACTCGAATTAGCCGAACGGTTATCTATCGATCTAGATATCCTAGCCAGTCGCAAACGAAAGGCTTTAGCCAGTGCTTCTCAATTGTCAAATTTAGAAGAAATTGAAGCCAGACTTAAGCAATATAACCAAGAGAAAGAACTTGCCCAAGCAGCTTTAGGTACATTACAACAACAGCTCAAAGAAGCACAAAAAAACTATCAAGAAGCAGCCGATAAGTTTCGGACTGAAGGAGGCAGAATTGCTGCCCAAAGAAGTCAGTTAGAAAGCAAGCTCGACGAACTCGCTAAAGCAACAGATAATCAACGCCAAGAAATGTGCGATCTAGCATCCGATCTTTTGCCATTAGGATTGGTGACTCCTCTATTAAAACGAGTAAAATTACAAGCAGAAACAGAAGCAAAGATTCTACAAGCAAAAGTGGCTAGAGATGTTATCCAACAACGAGACGATCGCCTGTTGGAATACCTAGACAAATTATCTTTGACTTCTAAACAATTAGAAAAGATTAAATTATTTCTCCAAGAGGAAAATCGCTCTCTAAATCAAGAACTAGATCTCAATAAAGAGCCGTGGTTGTGTATTGATGAAGAAGGAATTAAACTGCTGGAGAATTTATTAGAACATCAACTTTCCATGCAGATAGATTTAGCTAGCAAACAAATAGAACGATTAAAACAACTCGAAGAAGAATTGGATTCGACTGAGAGACAATTAGCTGTCGCTGCATCGCCAGAAGACTATCAAAAGTTAGACCAGCTTGTTAAAGAAGCGCAAAAAGAATTAATTAAACGCCAAGCAGCTTATGAGGCAGGAAAGCATAAGTATGAAGAGGCGATCAAAGCGATTGACAAAATAAAAAAAGAACTAGAAAAATATAGCGAACAGGCAATCGATCGCGCTAACGACGAACATATCATTAAATCGGTGGCAAAAGTTCAAAAAACGCTCCAGCTTTTTCGAGAACGTTTAACTCTGAAAAAGTTAAATAAATTAGAGGGAGAAGTGACTGAATGTTTCCGCTATCTTTTGCATAAATCGGATTTAGTGCATCGAGTTGCGATCGATACGAATAATTTCAGTCTTTCTCTCTACGATTTGCAAGGTTTGCCCGTTCCCAAACATCGCCTCTCCGCTGGAGAAAAACAATTACTCGCGATCGCGTTTTTATGGGGACTGGCACGAGTTTCTGGTCGCAATCTACCCGTTGCGATCGATACCCCGTTGGGACGTTTAGATTCTTCCCACCGCAGTAATTTAGTCGAACGCTATTTTCCTACTGCATCCCATCAAGTTATCCTACTTTCTACCGATACCGAGATAGGTAAAGTCGAAGTGGAACAGCTACGCGAACAAGGCGCGATCGCGCGGGAATATTTATTAAAATATGACTCTCAAAAGCGTCAAACTGTTGTAAAAACTGGATATTTTTATTAAGTTTTGCTAAAAATTTTTCTTTTTTTAAAAATAGGGCTTGATTTCGCGACTCCTTGACTTTATTATTTAAACAATGGAATATTTTTGTTTATCTATACTCGATTCTATTTCCATTATTTAAAATGTCAATAGCATAATATCACAAAAAAGAGAAATTAGTCAAATTTATAGCGAACGTCATTCTACTAATAAAAAAAGCGATCGCTATGGCAGATAATTTTCATCTAATACCTGCCCAACAGAAAACGGACATTCTTCAGGGAAATAATCTGCATTCAATCCCGTCTCGTCTGAAGCCAACAATCGAGCTTTTTGGTAACATTCATCAAATATGTTATCAAAATAATTCTTAAGACTAGGACTATCAATGAAAGCTTCTGCTATTCTTTGACGATGCTCTCTAATACTACTTCTCCAGTTACTGGTTCGCTTTTCGGATTGATATTTATACTTAAGCAGGTGCATCAACAAGATTTTTAGATTGCTGTAGAGGGCTTTTTTCTCGCTTCTCCCCATACTCAAGATTTCTTCTATTAAATTATCCAAGTCTAACTCTTCCCAATTCCGTTGTTCTAACAATTGAGCAGTAACTATCGTCCATTCGAGAAAATCTTTTTCGTACAAAGATGCTAAATTAGCCATCACCCACGCTCTCCCCCTCAATTCTTTGATCGATTAGTTCAATTTCTCTTTAATAGCCTCTCTCAGAGAATATCTGAAAAGTTAAAACATCATGTTGAGCGAAGCGAAACATCTTAATAGATTTCTTGGAAAAGTCATTAACTTAGCGGAATTCTTTGCGCCTTTGCGCGAGACTATCATCCCATGATTGTGCAACGCCTTTTTTCTATCAAGATTCTATCCTTAAAATTTATATTAACATTATCAGCCAAGAGAGAATTAATTATATGGAATTGCCAATCGAGCGCATTCGCCTTTCACAAACCGCAAAAGATCGACTGGTAAAACTCAAACGCCAGACAAAAATCGACCAATGGAATATTTTATGTCGATGGGCATTTTGTCGTTCTCTCGCCGAACCGAGTATTCCGTCTCCGGTTCCCATTCCTGCCGATAGCAATGTAGAGATAACATGGAAAGTCTTTGGCGGAGATATGGCGGATCTCCTATTAATTGCACTCAAACAACGCTGTCATGAGGATGGTTTAGGAACCGACAAAGAAACCCTCGCCACTCAATTTCGACTGCACCTGCATCGCGGCATTGGTTATCTAGCAGGCGATCCCAACCTTAAAAAGATAGAAAATTTACTTGCCTTAACCTTAAATTGACTAATGATTCATCAAATGCTCTTCGACAAACTTGGTGTAAACATCCCCAGCAACAAAGGCGGGATGAGCAAGAATTTTTTGATGGAAACCGATGGTAGTGGGAACGCCAGTAATAGCACATTCTTTTAAGGCACGTCTCATGCGCTTGATGGCTGTCTCTCGATCCGGTCCCCAAACGATCAGCTTGCCGATTAGAGAATCGTAGAATGGGGGGATTTCATAATCGGTGTAGACGTGAGAATCCATGCGCACGCCGGGACCGCCAGGCGGAAGATAGGCGTTAATTTTGCCGGGATGGGGACGAAAATTGCGATCGGGATCTTCGGCATTAATGCGACATTCGATCGCGTGACCTCGGAAAGTAATATCTTCTTGAGTAAGTTGAAGTTTTTCCCCTTGGGCGATGCGAATTTGTTCGGTAATTAAATCCAGTCCGGTAATCATCTCGGTAACGGGATGCTCGACCTGAATGCGAGTATTCATTTCCATAAAATAGAAATGACCGTCGCGATCGACTAAGAACTCGACCGTTCCAGCACCAACATAATTAATCGATTTAGCGGCGCGAACGGCAGCTTCTCCCATTTCCGAGCGCAATTGGGGCGTGAGGATCGAACTGGGAGCTTCTTCAAGTAACTTCTGGTGTCGCCGTTGAATAGAACATTCCCGTTCTCCCAAATGGATCGCGTTTCCGTAGCTATCGGCTAGGATTTGAAATTCGATATGGCGGGGACGTTCGATAAATTTTTCGATATATACGCCGGGGTTGCCAAAGGCGGCTTCAGCCTCTCCTTGAGCGGCGCTAAACAGGCGAGAGAATTCGCTGTCTTCGCGCACCAGGCGCATTCCCCTGCCGCCGCCGCCAGCCGTCGCCTTAATCATAACCGGATAGCCAATCTCGCGAGCGATCGCCAGCGCTTCCTTCTCACCTGCCACCAATCCCCAGCTTCCGGGAACGGTGGGCACGCCTACCTTCTGCATCGTTTTTTTTGCCGTCGATTTATCCCCCATGGCGCGAATGGCTTCGGGAGAAGGACCGATAAAGGTAATTTGGTGATCGGCGCAAATTTCGGCAAAGCGGGCATTTTCGGCAAGAAATCCATAGCCGGGATGAATCGCGGTCGCGTTGCGAGTTAAAGCTGCGGAGATAATGTTGGGAATATTGAGATAGCTTTTGCTACTCGGCGGAGGACCGATGCAGACACTTTCGTCGGCTAGCTGAACGTGAAGGGCGTGGCGATCTATAGTAGAGTGAACTGCAACGGTAGCAATCCCTAGTTCTTCACAGCTATGGAGAATCCGCAGGGCAATCTCCCCTCGATTAGCAATTAAAATCTTGGAAAATTGCATTAGATAAACGAGCGCCTCAAGTTTTGATACTTAAGTTAGAATATACAGTTTTGAGGACTTAAATTCACTCAACTCGATTGGCTAGCTCGGAGGGAGGGCGATCGCTACTCCAAGACCACCAAACCTGACCGCATTTGCATTGGTAAAATTCCTGCCATTTACGGCGGTAATCCTCTCCTATCACCGGCGCTCGTCGATTGATCCAAACTCGTTGCGCTTTGATAGCAGACGCTCTACAGCGAGGACAGCTAAAATCAAGGGCGTGAACGGCTGTCTCTGTCCAGCCGGGAGGAGTGGGGCTAAAAGCATCCATAGCAGCTAGTTCCTAAATTTTCAATCGCCATCTTTATCTAGAGATAACAAATCATTCCCGCTCCTGGAAGCGAGAAATTTTTGCTCATCCAAAGTCAGAGTAACAAATTATTGGTAAGCACAAGCAAGCGACTGCATTCAAACAGGCTCATAAGTTACTAACTGGTTGACTTTGGGTTTGCCAAAGCGCCGCCACGCGCTGCCACCGCGCAAGAACAACTCCACCCAGCGCACCGACCTTTTCTCTCCCGGCAACGTCCAACCAGAACTCCCCGGCGCAAAGGCAAGCGTTCCTTCTGGCACCCGAAAGCTTCCATCAGAATAGATCGCATCGCTGACCACATCCCCCACGCGCACGACCACTTTAGTTTCGGGTTTTAGGTTAACCGAGTCAGCCAAAATCGTCGTCTTGAGGTTTCCGTAGCCATCTATCCAGGCTACTCTGTCGGTTGGAAAGTCAGGAATTTGTTCGGGCGAAATTTCATCTCCCAATAAACTGCGATCGCCTTGAACGAGGGCAGCGGCAGCAGTCGGAAAAACATCGCGGGAACGAAACTGAGAGCCACCCCGCGAGACGTTAATCATATGAATAGAGGAGGCTGCATTCTTGATAAAAGATAGAGTATAGCCCGCCCAAACTCCAACAACTCTAACTCCATTGGGAAGAAGGGCGTAAGTTAACCCTTCTCCTTCGTTATCGATGCGAGCTTCGGGATTATCTTGTCGAGGAGCGCAGTTGTGATAAATTAGGCGACTTTCTGGCCCCGGATTCAGCCCCAGTTGAGCAATCCAAAAGCCAGTAGCAAGAGTGCTGAATGGCGGGACGGAAAAGCAGTGAATTTGAGCGGTTGGCAGATGTTGCAACAAGCGCTGGCTTACTTCTGCAAAGGCTGGATCGTTAGCACCGTAGTCGGCAATTAGACTAATGAACATTAAGAGAGCTGCAATTTAAACCAGACTCATTGTATTGATAAAGCTCTCAGTCACACCAAAACTAATATATAAATTTAACTCTAAAAACTACTATACAAAATTTGCTGTTGGTTAACGCCCCAGCATCCCCAGCTTTTTTCCGAAAAGGAACCTAGCTAGAGAAGGAGGTCGCCCTTTCCAGCGAGGTTTGCTACTGAGACCAGGAATTAGACTCTAAACCCCATTGATGCTTGATAAAGGATTTGTACATATTCTCGCGCATCAACATTTGTTCGTAGAGTTTGATCAGGAACTCCTGTGCCTGTTCGCGACTCATCCGTTCTACCTGAGTTTGGAAAGAACGAATGCTGAACTGTTGTTCCAAAGAAAGTTCGATTGGTTGAGACATAGTTGGCTTTTACTCCTTTTCTAGAGTTTGTCGCTTGCAAACATTCAGGATATATTTGTATCATCCCTATACTTTTTAGTATAAAGCAATGTAAAAAAAAATTGACAAGATATCTGTCTTATGTATTAGATACATGACAATTTCTTCTTTCTCATGATTTCCTCACACTATCTCAAGTATTCACGCAAGTAGTACGATTAACGGGTAAAATCTTATATAGTAAGGGTTTCGGAGAAAAAACGCTCCATCTAGCCAATAGCCTAAGTATATATACTTAAAAATTTAAGAAAACTTGACCAGCAACCGCACAATAGTTTGACGAATTGCGTAAACATTCTGTAATAATCAAATATGGCAGCCAAATATAGCTGTTGACTCAAGTACTGAACGTCCGCGAGCCAAAGCGCGAATCTTAGTTCTAATCGCAGTTGAAACCTAGAGGAAAAGAGATTTTGACGGCACGAGCCGATATCGATAAGAAAAGCTGGAGAAATCGGGAAATTAATCGCTGGGAAATTTCTTGCCTAGCCCATTTGACATTATTAAAATTATGGCTCGTCAATGTCGCGCCGAAAATTTTTCACGCAAACCCAATATTTGGAGGGATTTTTCATGCCTGTTCGTCTTTATGTAGGTAACTTACCCAAAGAACCTATCGAGCGTCAAGCGCTACAAGAAATGTTTGCCGATGCTAGCGAGGTGCTGTCTACCAAGGTGATCAAAGACCGCAAAACTGGCAAGTGTAGAGGGTTTGCCTTTGTCACCCTACCAACGGATGAAATGGCAGACCAATTTATCGAAAAATATAACGGTCAGTCTTTCATGGACAGCCCTCTCAAAATTGAAAAAGCCCTACCTCGTTCTAAGGGGAAAGGGAAAGAAGAATCCGACTCTCAAGAGCCATCTCAATCCTCTCCTGAGGAAACGACAGCTTCTAGCAGCCCTAATCCTAATCCATCCGGACGCAAGAACAACAAAAAGCGTCCTCGCTCTCAGGGAAATAGTAGCAGCGGCGGCACCGGAGCTGAGGGATTTCAACCCGATCCTCGTTGGGCAGATCAGTTAGCCCAACTTAAGGAAATGCTAGCCGCTCAAAGCAGCAACTAATTCCAGTTACCAGCTGCCAGCTATCAGAAGCTAGCGATTGGCTTTTAAAGGCTGGTTTCTGGTAGCTGTTTGTTGTACGCCAAAGTCAATCATTAATAAATCCTATAGATACCAAAAAGGAGTTTTTTAGTATGACAGTTAACGTCGATCCCCTTGTCATAATGAAACAAGAAGTCGGCAAAGCAGCTGCCAGTCGCGTCAAATCTGACTCGATTGTAGGGTTGGGTACGGGATCGACAACAGCATACGCGATCGAGTACTTGGGAGAACGTCTCAGAAAAGGCGAATTAAAAAATATTGTCGGCATTCCTACCTCCTTTCAGGCGGAAGTATTGGCGAGAAAGCATCGCATTCCTTTGACGAGTTTAGATACCGTCGATCGCATCGACATCGCGATCGATGGGGCTGATGAAGTCGATCCGAACAAAAATTTGATCAAGGGCGGCGGTGCGGCGCATACTCGCGAAAAGGTGGTAGATAGCCTAGCAGATCTGTTCATCGTCGTTGTCGATAGCGGTAAGCTAGTTGACAAGCTTGGTTCGACTTTTTTATTACCTGTAGAAGTTATCCCGATGGCAGTTGCTCCCGTGATGCGATCGCTAGAAAAGTTGGGAGGTAAACCAGAACTGCGCATGGGGGTGAAAAAGGCAGGGCCCGTGGTGACAGATCAAGGTAACTTGGTGATCGATGTTAAATTCGATCGCATCGACGATCCGGCTTGTCTGGAAAAGACGATTAATAATATTCCCGGCGTTTTAGAAAACGGTCTATTTGTAGGAGTTGCCGACATCATTTTGGTCGGTGAAATTAAAGAAGATCGACCTTTGGTTAGAGAAATAATCTGAGATTCTATTTTCCCCAACACCGAAAAGCGATCGCCTAAGATTAGGAAAGCTAAAGAATTTGAGAGACGATCGATAGAGCGATCGCTCGTCCCATATGCCCCAAACTATCGTTGTCAAAATTGGTACTTCCAGTCTCACCCAAGTAGCAACGGGTAAACTAGCCCTCTCTACCATTGCTGCTTTGGTAGAAACCCTCACCCGCCTGCGAACGGCGGGATATCGAGTCGTTTTAGTTTCTTCGGGGGCAGTGGGAGTTGGCTGTGCCAGACTGAATTTAAGCGAGCGACCGCGCAAGATGTCGCTCAAACAAGCAGTAGCTGCTGTCGGTCAGGGACGGTTGATTCGCGTGTATGACGACTTATTCACCAGTCTCGGACAACCAATCGCTCAAGTGTTGTTAACTCGCCGGGAGCTAATGGATCGCAGTTGCTATGTCAATGCTTACAATACCTTCCAGGCGCTTTTCGAATTAGGCGTTATTGCGATTGTCAACGAAAATGATACCGTTGCCGTGGAAGAACTCAAGTTCGGCGATAACGATACGCTCTCAGCCTTAGTTGCTAGCCTCATCGAGGCTGACTGGCTATTTATCCTCACCGACGTAGATCGACTGTATTCTGCCGACCCGCGCCTCGTTCCCGATGCCAAACCGATCGCGCTAGTCAACTCTACAGACTTTGCCCAGTTACAAGTAGAAGCAGGTTCGAGCGGTTCCCGGTGGGGAACGGGGGGAATGGCAACTAAATTATCGGCTGCTCGCATTGCCACCAGTGCTGGCGTAAGAATGGTCATTACTCGCGGCAGACAGCCGGAAAATATCGAAAAAATATTGCGCGGAGAACCAATAGGAACGCAGTTTGAGGCGCAACCGAGAACAGAGAATGCCCGCAAGCGGTGGATTGCCTATGGATTAATTCCGATGGGAAAACTCTATCTCGATCGCGGCGCGGTGGAGGCAATCTGCAAGGGCAGTAAATCTTTGTTAGCAGCGGGAATTACCCGCGTTAAGGGAGATTTTGTCGCTTCCGAAGCCGTACAGTTGTGCGATGCAGGCGGCAAAGAAATTGCTAGAGGAATTGTTAATTACAACAGTGCGGAGATCGAACTGATTAAAGGGCACCACTCAGAGAAGATTCCCGCGATCTTAGGCTATGCTGGTGCCGAAACGGTGGTGCATCGCGATAACCTCGTGCTTTTGGATTGAGAGTCCATTAGGATTGCTCTATTACCTTCTACAGAAATTATTCAAACCTTTATGGATCCCGATACGATCGCGATCGCAAGTTCCTATCCAAGGCAAAACCCGAAAATTCGGCTGCCAAATGAGGAGATTATGTTCTATGCTCAAAAGCTTTATCATGATTGGTAGTCGCGCCGTTTCTCCTGCTCCCAGTCGCACTTGAGAATGCCGTACAGTTCTAAATCTACGGCAGAACATTAAGATGTATGTTTCGCTGCCTTTTGTTTTACAAACCTTACGGAGTATTATGTCAGTTCACCGACAATAGCGATGAAACAGTGACGCGTCAAACTTTAAAAGATTACATCCCTATCCCTGCGGTTTACCCAGTAGGAAGACTCGATCGCGACAGCGAAGGGTTGCTCTTGCTCACCAATAGCGGACGCTTGCAACACCGCCTTTCTCATCGCAAGTTTGCCCATCCCAGAACCTATTTAGTCCAAGTCGAACGCATTCCCGACGAAACTGCCCTCGATCGCCTGCGAGAGGGAATTACCATTCAAGATTACCGCACCTGCAAGGCAATAGTAAGAAGATTGCCTGAAGAACCGGACTTGCCCCCTCGCGATCCCCCCATTCGCTATCGCAAGAACGTTCCTACCTGCTGGTTAGAAATCACGCTCACAGAGGGACGCAACCGACAAGTACGGCGCATGACCGCAGCGATTGGGTTTCCAACCCTGCGACTGGTGCGGGTAGCGATCGAGATTCAACAGGGACGGGAGAAGGTTCGGTTTCATCTCGATGGTTTAGCGCCGGGAGAGTGGCGCGAGGTCACAACCGCCGAACGCAAAGCACTAGAACAGTTGTGTCGATAATAGTTATTCAAAACATCAAAGTTTTGAACTTTGTAGATCGTGGATATCATAAAATGCTAGTAGCTTGGGAGTAATACCTATTCGCAATTGGCAATTATTAGTTCGCAATTAGTCAGCAGATCTCTGAGTAAGGCTTTTTCATTGAGCATCCTGGTTGACTGACAAATCTTTGTCCCCCCATCCCTAAATCCCTTCTCCCACAAGGGGCGAAGGGACTTCAGGCCAAAGTCTTAAGTGGAAAGCCCCTCTCCCGCTCGGGGAGCGGGGTTGGGGTGAGGGCGATTTGAGTTTTGTCACTCAACCAGTTGAGCATCTGTAGCGTTCTTTTTTAGAAATGGTATAAATTCCCAAGATAACAACACAATTCCTCTGAAGAGGACTTTGTTGATTGGCCAAGAAATGAATTTTTTGGCGGGTAAGAGGTTTTTGCAAAAGATTTAACGAGTTTTTGTAACTATTTATGATGCGTCAAAAAACTTCGCTACTTCTGTCCAACCGTTCTCTAATTTTATTTAAATGCGCCAAACTGTCTACTGGCAAACGGGGAGACGGTAAGTCAGAATTGGGCCAAATAGGGAGATCGTGACAGGGACAGATAGGCGATGGAATGCCAAACTCGATCGTGGGAACGGGCATACCGCATCTAGCGCATGGGTTTATATCCCAAGCAGGGGATAGAAGTTGATGAATGCTTTGTTCGGTTCCTTCAAGATAACAACTCCCCGCCTTGCTAGCTAAAATACGCTGCCAGCAGGATTCAAATTCTCTAGAATAGCGATCGCCTTCAAAAATTAATGCGGGCAAGATGGCTTCTTGTCCGTTATCTAGCAAAACTTTCTTTCCCAACTGAAACCAGTAAGCAAGGTACTGTTTTACTTTTTCCTGTGATGCCATAGTCATGTGCTGGCTGGCTGTAAGCTTACTGTTCTATGCTATCGTTTTAACTTCCCTCTCAAGAAAGTTTAGAATCTTTTAAGGGTTTGCCTAAAAGAGTGAGATTGAGAACGTGACCTCCAGCGATCAGATAGACGGAATCAGCAATTACGCCGATCTGACGTACTAAATCGCCCAAACGATCGCGAAATAGCCTGCCCGAAGGATAGGCGGGAACCACTCCCCAACCCGTCTCCTCTGCGACTAAAATAATATCAACTGCGGCTTGTTGTAAGCGATCGAGCAACTCGACGGTGATTTTTTCCCATGTTGCCTCATCGCGATCGAGCAAGTTGGCTACCCAAGTTCCCAGCGAATCTACCAATAAGCATTGAGGAGGCGTGACTGCCTCAAAAGTAGCGGCTAGTTCTATGGGCACTTGTAGCGTTTGCCATTCTGCTGGTCGTCTGAGGCGATGTTTTTCGATCCGCGCTTGCCATTGCGAATCGCTAGGATCTATGGTAGCGGTCGCCACGTAGACGACGGATTTGCTAGTCTCTGTGGCTAGCGTTTCTGCCCATTCGCTTTTGCCCGAACGGGCAGCACCCGTGACGAGAATAATTTGTCTGGATGGGAATTGAGATCGATTCATTATTAGAATAGAAAACAAACTTGTCAGCGTTGCTGTGAAAGGTTATCCTTGTGGCACTTCTCTTGCGATCGCGTCAAGACTTAAACTCATTATTAAATAACTTATCGCTTTTTTAGAATGTCTGCTAAGCCAGAAAAAGTCCCTGTTTCTGTTTTAATTCCAGCCAAGGATGAAGAGCAAAACCTTCCAGCTTGCCTGGAGAGCGTGGCTAGGGCTGACGAAATTATTCTCGTTGATTCTCAGAGTAGCGATCGCACCTGTGAAATTGCCGAAAGCTATGGGGCAAAAGTCGTTCAATTTTACTTTAACGGTCGCTGGCCTAAGAAAAAGAATTGGTCGTTAGACACGCTTCCCTTTCGCAATGATTGGGTATTAATTGTCGATTGTGACGAACGCATTACGCCAGAACTTTGGGACGAAATCGCCCAAGCGATTAAAGATCCGACCTACGCTGGCTACTATCTCAATCGCCGCGTCTTTTTTCTGGGCAAATGGATTCGCTATGGCGGCAAATATCCCGATTGGAATTTGCGATTATTTAAACATAAATTGGGTCGCTATGAAAATCTTAAAACAGAAGACATTCCCAATACTGGCGATAATGAAGTTCACGAACACGTCATTCTAGAAGGCAAGGCAGGCTACCTAAAATATGACATGCTACACATCGACTTTCGGGATATTTATCACTGGTTGGAGAGACACAACCGCTACTCCAACTGGGAAGCCCGCGTCTACTACAATATTCTGACGGATTCAGACGAAAGCGGTACCATCGGCGCAAATTTATTCGGAGATGCAGTGCAGCGCAAGCGCTTTCTCAAGAAAATTTGGGTGCGACTGCCGTTCAAACCCCTGCTACGATTTATCTTGTTTTACGTCATTCGTCTCGGTTTTTTAGATGGCAAGGCAGGCTATATTTATGCTCGCCTGTTGAGTCAGTATGAGTATCAAATTGGCGTAAAGCTGTACGAATTGCAGCAATTTGGAGGTCGCCTGAATATTCCTACTCCCGCTCAAGATTCCCTGTCTCAAACTTCACCCGAACCCGCCGAACTCGCCAATTAATGGAGCCTCCATCCGAATTTTCTCCTAAATTAGATGCCGCGCCCCTGATAGATTTGCGCCTTTACGATCAATCTTGGTTCGATCGCGGAAAACCGGGTTGGTTTATCTTGTTGTGGTGGTTGGTGCAGGCAATTGCTTTTCCTCTAAGCCTTCACAATGCCCATGGATTTCGCTGTTGGTTATTGCGCCTGTTTGGGGCAAAAATCGGTAAGGGGGTGCTAATACGACCGACTGCCCGCTTTACCTACCCCTGGAAAATTGAAATTGGCGACTATAGCTGGATTGGGGACGATGTTGTTTTGTACAGCTTAGATCGCATCACTATCGGTACTCAGTGTGTCATTTCCCAAAAATCCTATCTCTGCACTGGCAGTCACGATTTTCGCGATGTCGCTTTCAATCTAGTCACCGCTCCGATTATTATAGGCAATGGGGTTTGGATAGCGGCAGACTGTTTTATCGGTTGTGGAGTGAAAATTGGCGCCAATGCAGCGATCGGAGCGCGTAGTAGCGTTTTTAGCCATATTCCCGAACAGCAAGTGGCTTGGGGAACGCCTTGCCGTCCTCGCTATCCTAGAGTCATGAAAACGATTTAATATTTACTCTTTGGCTTTGCTGAGGTAGAACTCGTCCTTCTCGCGATCGCGCTAAGTCAGGGAACGAGAGTTAAAATTCTGGGTAGTTGCTCTGCATCCTTGTCTCAATGCCGCCATTTTCAGGAGTGGAAAAAAAGAGCAATTCGAGCGAGGATGAAAAAAAATGGATTTGGATCGATGAAGATGACAACATCAACAGAAGTTTATCAGGGACAGTTTGGCGAATTTACCATCACAGATAGCGATCGCACCGGAGTCATTATTTACCGCGCCGGATTGATAGTAGCAGCTTTAAGCTTTACTATTGGTAGCGTCTTGGTTCTCTGGCAAGGAGCAACGTCAGTCGTCGTGCAAGCATTGACTCCCCTATTTGCCGTTTTTTCTCTCGGTTTAGCCATTAGTTTGGTTACTATTCATATTTATCTCATTCAACTACATCGACTCCTGCAACTTTTTTGGTTAGTCGGAACCTTATCAGCGGTTATTGTAGCTTTGACTCACAGCGAACCCCTCGCTTTAGTCATTTATAATCGTCCCGTAACTTTATTAGGCGTTGGTTTTACTTTCGCTGCTTTGACGGGCATTTTTTTTAAAGAAGCCTTTTGTTTCAACCGCTTTGAAACTAAATTGCTTACTCCAATAATTCCTTTGCTTTTGGTTGGACATTTGGTCGGAATTCTGCCTGTTAATGTAGAGCAAATTTTGTTGGCTATTTGGACAATTTTATTCGTTGTTTTTGCCGTTCGCAAAGCGATACAACCAATCCCTCCAGATATCGGCGATAAATCTGTTTTTGCCTATCTCAAACAACAGCGGGCGAAAGCATAGACTTCTAGATCGCATCTGATTCAACTTTAGCTATGCTAAAAAAAGAGATAACAATTTTCCCGCCTCTCTTCCTTCAATAGACGCACGGCACAAGCGTCTACTCGCAATCATCAGGATCGCCTTTGCATTCTGGTTGGGCTTGGCTGAATCGAGTGAAGTCGTCTGCGCGATCTGCCCACGCATTTCGTATTGCTCCGCTTCCAAGTACCAGGAGCAACGCGATCGCTATGCCAGTCAATAACCTATGTCTCATCATTAATACACCCTTCCTTTATCCCTATCTATACAATTAGCGTTTAATATCTTTAAATGTTCTTCACTCTATGTCTAGAATAACGACTTTACAAAAGCATGTCAGTCCCAACCAACACGGCTAATGCCAGTAGCATCTCGGAGTCAGATGTACTTCCCTAAGTGGAAAATAGTAGAACGAAGTGGAAAATAATAGAATTGGAATTCTACAGAATTTTTCTCAACCAGAAAGCCTTTTAAGTCGCGGGGTCTGATGAAACCAAAAGACTGGGATCGATTTCTCAAACAAATAGCAAGCGATTATGACCTACATGGCAAGTTAAAAGAGATTTTTATAGTCCGATTTGCTTACGAAAATTGGCGCAAACCCGATAAAGAAATTTGGGAACTGGCAGAAGCCGCAAGCCACGAGACCTATAAAAAGCAAATGACGGAAATCTACAGTTATTTTGCTAAAGATAGACCCAATGGTTGCCCGGAATTAGAACCCCACAGCAAAGGACCGGGAAAGTTTCAAATCTTGCGAGAATGGCTCAAAGAAATTAAATATCCAGAGTGGAATCAAACAACGGCGACTCTAGGCGAGCGAAGCAATATTGCGCTAGATTTTTCGGTTCCACTCCCCAGCAATTCTTCCATTCCCATTACGTCAGATTTTCCCATTTATATTCAACGTCCGCCTATCGAATCTGACTGCTGTCAAGAAATTGTTAAGCCAGGTGCTTTAATTCGGATCAAAGCTCCCGAAAAAATGGGAAAAACTTCTTTGCTGAAAGGGATTCTCGCTTATGCAGAAACTTGTGGCTATCGCAAAGTCTATCTAAACTTGCGAGCAGCAGAAGGGGCAATGTTTGCTAGCTTGGATAAATTTTTGCGTTGGTTTTGCGCCAATATTAGTCGAGAATTGGGTCTAAAACCAATGTTAGATGACTATTGGGATGAAGAATTGTTTGGCAGTTTAGTGAGCTGTCAAGCCTATTTTCAAAGCTATTTATTAGAACAACTCAACAGTCCTTTAGCTTTGGGATTGGATAATGTCGATCGCATTTTTGAATATCCTGACATTGCTCGAGATTTTTTACCCATGTTGCGCTATTGGCACGAAGAAGCCAACAATCTTCCTATCTGGCAAAATCTGCGGCTAGTCATCGCCAACTCTACGGAAGTGTATATCAAATTAGATGCCAATCAATCCCCATTTAATGTAGGGCGACAGGTCAAGTTACCGGGGTTTAATTTAGAGCAGGTGCAACTTCTCGCCAAGCATTACGGACTCGATTGGACAGAGGATGTGGAGATGCAAAAGTTTGCTTCTGCCTTGATTGAAATGGTAGACGGACATCCTTATTTAATTCGCTTGGCACTTGATGCCCTGTGCCATCAGAATTTATCTAAAGAGCAGCTATTACAAGAAGCTCCAACTCAGGGAGGAATTTATGGCTCTCATTTGCGCCGCCACTGGGATAACTTACAATCCTCGCCAGAACTTGCCGCCGCAATGAAAGCAGTCGTGACATCCGAGACGGGAGTACAGTTAGAACCGACGCTAGCCTATAAGTTAGAAAGTATGGGATTGGTAATATTGGTCGGCGATGAAGTACAACCGAGTTGCGAGTTGTACCGTCAGTATTTTTGCGATCGCTTGTAACTAAATGTAATTAATGTAACTAGCTTTAATTCGTCGCCCCTGAGGGCAAGCGAAGCACCGCTACTGCTTGCTAACTTGCCCTCGTCTTCTAGCTCGATTTTTCAATCATAATATAATACGATTGAGACTGAATATTAATTGTAGTGCGATACTTTTTTTCAATAGATCGACAGATCGACCTATTTTGAGAGACTGAATGATAATGTAGGGGAAACTTACATGCAAGGCAAAGGGAGAACGCGATCGCGTAGTTTGCCCAAAAAACTATCATTTTTAAACCAATTACAAAAATTTTCAATCCGATATCGCAATTACTTTTATCATTGATTCTCACAAATTAGATTTTTATAAACTTAAGGGTACTATCTTGTTATGTTGCCCCAAAATCATTTAAATAATGAAAAAAAAGTATTAATTGTTATTGTTAACTATCGAACGCCGACTTTAACGATTGATTGTTTGCATTCTTTAGCCAATGAAGTCGAATCTTTACCAAATCTGAGCGCGATCGTCGTTGATAATGATTCGGGCGATGGTTCGATAGAACAAATAGAAACAGCTATTAAAACTCAAGGTCGGAGCCATTGGGCAACCATTTTAGCAGCCGAACGCAATGGCGGCTACGCCTATGGGAATAACCTAGCGATAAGACCCGCTCTCGCATCCTCCCATCCTCCCGATTATATTCTCTTGCTCAATCCAGATACGATCGCGCGTCCGGCAGCCATAAAAACCCTGGTTGACTTCATGGAGCAACATCCCCAAGTTGGAATTGTGGGCAGTCGCCTAGAAGACCCCGACGGCACGCCACAACACTCCGCCTTTCGCTTTCATACTCTCCTGAGCGAGTTAGAGTCCGGTTTGCGCTTAGGAGTCGTTTCTCGGTTACTATCAAAGTGGATAATTGCCCCGTCCGTGTCTGAGGTAGCTTGTCAAACCGATTGGGTAGCGGGTGCCAGCATGATGATTCGTCGCGAGGTATTCGAGTCAATTGGTTTGATGGACGAAGAATACTTTATGTATTACGAAGAAGTCGATTTTTGCTTGCAGGCGAAGAAAGCAGGATGGAGTTGCTGGTATGTTCCCGAAAGTCGAGTCGTGCATCTAGTGGGACAAAGTTCGGGGGTAACGAATACCAAAATTCCCCCTCAACGCCGCCCGCAATATTGGTTCGATTCTCGGCGGCGTTACTTTCTCAAAAACCACGGTTGGATGTATGCTGCTCTAGCCGATTTTCTCTGGTTGTTTGGCTTTATTTTGTGGAGAGTACGCAGAGTAATCCAAAGAAAACCCGATCCCGATCCTCCCTACTTGCTAGAAGATTTTCTGCGCCATGCAACGGGCAAGCAACGAGAGACTGTCGAGCTGGGATTATGGGAGCAAATTAAAGAAGACTGGATCGCCCACGGACGCGATTGGACAAAGCCGGGATTTCGTGCGGTTGCCGTTCATCGGTTTGGCAACTGGAGAATGAAAATCGAACCCAAACTATTACGCGCTCCTTTTAGCGTTTTCTATCGCTTTTTATATCGCACCGTTCGCAATTGTTACGGAATCGATCTCCCTTATACTGTCAAGCTGGGTCGTCGCGTCATTATCGAACATCAACACTGCATCATAATTCACGGAAATTGCGTTATTGGCGACGACTGTATTATTCGTCAAGGCGTGACTCTGGGAAATAGCCATCTCGATCGCCCGCTCGAAGCGCCGAAGTTGGGAGCGAGAGTGAACGTGGGAGCAGGGGCAAAGCTTCTCGGCCACATTATTATTGGCGATGATGTTAATATCGGCGCTAATGCCGTCGTCCTCTCTGACATTCCAGCAGGTAAGACAGCTGTTGGCATTCCAGCTAAAATTGTCAAGTCGAAGTCATCGCAGGCCGAGCTTTTTTATTAATCTTAAGAAGAAAAAAACAACTATTTGGCTTTCTTATTAGTAATTGATTGCGATGGAACAGCACGATACCGTCCGACCAGACTATGCCGTAATCGTTGGACAAGGACGTTCTGGAACGAACTGGTTGCTCGATTTACTCGATCTGAGTCCTCGCACCCATTGTCGCAGTGAAGCCAACGAACTGGCAGCCTCTCCTCTAGCGCAACTGCCCTCGCCGATAGTTCGGAACCATTTGGGGAAGAATTTTGGGGAGCAGTGGGATCGGGCGATCGCCTTATCTGCCTTGAGGTTGGGAGAGCGAGATCGGATCGGCGCTCATCCAAAAGCTTATCTCTACGAGCCACTGCGTTGGTTAGGGGGTACTACCCTTCTTAATAAACGTAAGGTGCGTCAACTTCTCTCGCTGGCGATGCCCGGTTTGGGAGAGTCTGAATGGTTCGTTTCGTGGTGGTTGGCCAGTCAAGACGCGCTCAAAAGGGCGTTCGTCGTTTTGAAGCTCAATCAAGTGCTCGCTTGGGCTGAGTGGCTATTGCTCAACCGTCCGCAAGCTTTGGTCATTCATATCGTCCGACATCCGGGCGGATTTCTCAACTCTTGGCAGAATCGATATTTAACGACTCAAGACCCCGAAGCAGTCAAGAAAGCTAACTACGAACGGCTCCAGCAAATTGCCAACAGCGATTCTCACTGGGCAAAACGCTTTGGCGACTTAGAAACCATGAGTGTAGAGGAATCGGAGTTATGGTATTATTGGTGCTACGCCGCAGAGACAATTCACGGTGCGGGTTGCGATCGCGAAAATTACTTGTATATTGTCTATGAAGAATTGGTCGCCGATCCCCTTGCCGTCACGGAAATGCTTTACAAAAAATGCCATTTGCCCTGGAAGATCGAAATTGAAAGGAAAGTTACTCAGAGTGCTTCTAGCTCGAACGCGATCGCGATCGCTTGGCGCAATAAACATCATCAAAGCATGTCGATCTAGTCGAGCAAATTTTAGCCAATAGTTCGATCGGTCATTGGTGGAAAGATTGATGGCTTTAACCTTCAATTATTCGAGAAGAACGCCTAATGCGTTCGCTAATTGTGAATTGTGAATTGCGAACGGGAGCGAATTGCGAATTGTGCTATGCTATCTGCTGCTTCTTTGGCGGCATCCCGAAAGGGCAACAATACCAGATCTGCCCCGGCACCTTTGAGAATCTCCATTTCCCGATGACTATGGCTGGTCAAGGCAATGCGACCTTGAAAATGGCGGTGTTTTAGCGCCTGTAATAAAGTTAAACCGATCCGTTCGCCGGGAAGGGTACTAACTACCCACTTGGCATGACTCAGAGGAAGCGAGGCAATGAATTCTGGGTCTTCTGCATCGCCATAGAAAGCTAACATTCCCTCTCTGCGCCAGAATTTTACTAACTCCGGATCGAAATCTACCCCTAAGACTGAGAAACCATATTGATGCAAATAGCGGATCGTGCTACCTCCGTATCGTCCCAACCCAAATAAGATTACGTCAACGCGATCGATTTGGGCTTCTGTAAGATCGCCGAGTCGTTTCTTTGGATGGGGAATAATGAGATCGTACCAAGAGAGCCAGGGAGAAAGCCATTCATAAAGATTGTGAGAATAAATAATTGCGTAGGTGGATAAGCCCATGGTAATCAGTCCTACTAGAGCAATCAGTCCCACGATTTCTTCAGAAATTTGACCTAAACTGACACCGAGAGTTGCCAGAATGAAGGAAAATTCGCTAATCTGACCTAGGGAAAAGCTAGTCAGGGCGCTAGTGTACTTTCGATACCCCATCATTCCCACCAAGATCGTTACCATCAATGGTTTGCCCATCAGTACGAATAAGGAGAAAATAAGCGCTGGGACGAATTGAGATCCAAAATGGGAAATATCGAGATTGACTCCTAAATTGATGAAGAAAAATAGTAATAAGAAATCTCGTAGGCTGACTAATCGAGCGCTCAAGATAGCGCGATAATGGGTAGAAGCGATAGTAACTCCCGCGATAAACGCTCCCATTTCTTTGCTCAATCCCAATACGTCTGCAACCGTTGCGAAAGCAATCGCCCAGGAAATGGCAAAAATCAGTAATAATTCAGTGGAACGCGCCAAGGCGTGCAGGAGATTGGGTAAACAATAGCGAGCGATCGTTGCAGCCGCAGCTAATAAAACACTTCCTTTGGCTAGTACCATTAAAGTTGCTCGTCCAAAATCGGCTGGTTGCGAATTGCCATTAAATGCTGTCAGGGCGATCGCCACCAGCACGACGACGAGATCTTGGACAATGAGAATTCCCAAGGCAATGCGACCATGCAGGGCATCGATTTCTCGTTTGTCGGATAGCAATTTAACGACGATGATAGTACTGGAGAAGGTAAGCGCGATCGCTACGTAAAAAGCAGCTACAGTCGTCAGTCCTAATGCGATCGCGATTAGACCTCCCAAACATCCAGTCAAGAGAATTTGAGCGAGTCCTGCAATAATGGCTACAGAACCGACGGCGGAGATTTCTTGAGGATCGAGTCTGAGTCCGACCACAAACAGCAGCAGTGCCACTCCTAACTCGGCAAACAGTTCTACTTGTTCGCTAGAATGTACTAGGTCTAGCCCTGCGGGTCCGACGAGAATTCCCACTGCAATAAATGCCATAATTAAGGGCTGCCGCAACCAAAGGGCTAAAGTCCCCACTGCTGTCGCGATCGCTAAAATGACAGCAATTTCATAAAAAACATTGTTAAAAGAGATCGTCATATCAATTTTTTATTGTTATTTGTGATACAATCTTAAATCTTGGATATTTAAGCTTCTGTATATTTTTATTGCTGCTGCAAGCTTTAAATATAATTGTTAACGACGAGTGAAAAACTCAAGAAAAATAACTACTAACTATTAACGATTAACCCCAGCTAATAAGCTACAATAGCCGATTAGTCATTTTTGGGGGTCAAAAATTCTATGGGTCGCGCCAATAAAGTTGTGTTAGCCTACTCTGGCGGTGTGGATACTTCCGTCTGTATTCCCTATCTTAAAGAAGAATGGGGCGTAAGCGAAGTGATTACCCTGGCAGCCGATTTAGGACAGGGGGATGAACTCGGTCCCATTCAGGAAAAAGCTGTCAAATGCGGGGCTGCCGAATCCTTAGTTGCAGACGCTAAAGAAACGTTTATCAAAGATTATGCTTTTCCGGCTATTCAAGCCAATGCATTGTATGAAAATCGCTATCCCCTATCTACCGCATTGGCTCGTCCCTTGATCGCTAAACTTTTGGTAGAAGCTGCCGAAAAATATGGTGCGGATGCGGTTGCCCACGGGTGTACTGGCAAGGGAAACGATCAGGTACGCTTCGATGTTAGCATTATGGCGCTCAACCCCAAATTGAAAGTCCTGGCACCCGCGCGGGAATGGGGCATGAGTCGGGAAGAAACCATTGCCTATGGAGAACGTTTCGGCATCCAATTTCCTGTAAAAAAATCTTCTCCTTACAGTATCGATCGCAATTTACTCGGTCGCAGTATCGAAGCGGGTCCGTTGGAAGATCCGATGACAGAACCGCCAGAGGAAATTTATGCGATGACTAAAGCGATCGCGGATACCCCTAATGAACCAGAATATCTTGAAATTGGGTTTGAAAAAGGAATTCCCATCAGCTTAAACGGAAAACCTCTCGATTCCGTCAGCTTGATCTCTCAATTAAACGAAATTGCAGGCAATCATGGCGTGGGACGCATCGACATGCTTGAAAATCGCGTCGTCGGGATCAAATCGCGGGAAATTTACGAAGTGCCTGCCTTGCTAGTTCTCATCGACGCGCATCGCGACTTAGAAAGCCTTACCCTAACTGGAGACGTAACGCAGTACAAACGCACCATCGAAGAAACCTACAGTCACTTAATTTATAAAGGACTTTGGTACAGTCCCTTAAAAGAAGCCCTCGATGCCTTCATCCAAAAAACTCAGGAACGAGTTTCTGGAATGGTACGCGTTAAATTCTTTAAAGGCAATGCAACCATAGTCGGTCGCAGATCGGAAAATTCCCTCTATGCAACCGATTTAGCAACCTATGGCGAAGATGATGGCTTCGATCACAAAGCTGCCGAAGGCTTCATCTATATTTGGGGATTGCCTACCAAAGTTTGGTCGGAAAAAACGAGAAGCTAGTAAGGTTATCAGTTATCAGTAGGGGAAGACATACCTTGCCCCTACTATTAGCTGAGATGATGGAACTTGAGGATCTATTAAAACGCGATCGCATCATACGAGTGATTGGCTTTGATGATGCCCCTTTTGTTCGTCATGCAGGCAATCCCGTAGGCGTGGCAGGCGTCGTATGTGCGGGGACTCGTTTTGAAGGCATGGTATGGGGAAAAGTAGCACCAGATGGATGGGACGCAACGGAGATTCTCTGCCAATTATTAATTGGGGGTAAGTTTCTGCCTCAGCTTCATCTCGTTTTATTAGATGGGATTTGTTTGGGAGGATTTAACGTTATCGATTTGCCTTTATTAGCACAAAGGTTAGGACGTCCCTGCGTTGCCGTGATGCGAAAACTGCCTAATTTTATCAAGATCGAAGCTGCACTTAAGCGATTGCCGCACCCAGACAAGCGATTGGAAATTATACGTCGCGCGGGGACGATTTATGAGTATCCGCCTTTTTATTTTCAAGTATGCGGCGCTAATCCAGAAACAATCGCTCAAATATTGACGAAACTGAGCGATCGCGGGAACGTACCGGAGGCTTTACGAATAGCCCATTTAATCGGTGCGGCAATCATTAAAGGCGAAAGCGGAAGTCAAGCTTAAAGAATTTCCTCACAGTTTCCTTATACTGTTTTCTTATTCTAAAAATAGAGCTAAATAGGTCTTGGCGATCGCTTTGAGGAGGAAATCCGATGAAAACCGGAACATTATTGAATTCCACCGCAGAAGTTCCCAGTCGCTTGCGCGAAGAAATTCAAAAACACTTCCCCGGACGGGAAATAAGCGATCTGTCTATTCGCTATTACGAAAGCGTCGAGGATGTCGGTTACGAGTATTTCACACAGAAGGTTTTAAGTGCCTGTCACGATCTCGAAGCTGTGAGATATCTGGAACCGTTCATTTCTTTTGTCTGTTTGGGAGAAGCCCTAATTTTATCTGAGGAAGGAATTGTCGTCTACGACACGGATGAGAACGATAGATGCACCGAAACCGGACCTTTCTGGTTTGTAAAGGCTAAAAAAGCTTGACCTTAACGCCAATGTTAAGGTTTAGGGTAAAAGAGTCGTCAAAAATAACTTGATTGATGGCTCAGCGATCGCTTCTCAACTCTAAACCTTCCCTTTTCCCGCTCGAAATCAAAAATTTTGCTGCTCGACTCCTCAAAGACCATCCAGACGCAGTAGCGGCAGGAATTTGTGCCCTGCTTGTCTTGCTCGGTTGGCTTGCCCTGCATTTTAACTGGGTTGGACTAGCAATCCTCGTTCTCAGTGCAGCTTACGTCATCGGCGGTTAGGAGAGTGCCAAAGAAGGCTTAACGACGTTATTTGAGGAGAAAGAACTCGATGTTGACTTACTGACGATCGTAGCGGCGTTGGGGGCTGCTGGTTTGGGATTCTGGCGAGGAGAATACTACCTCATCTTTGCGATTAGCGGCGCGCTGGAAAGCTATGCCATGAAGCATACTCAGCGCAATATCCGCAGTTTGATGGCCAATGACGCCGGATACGGCGAGAGTCGTGCGACGGGGAAAAGAGGAGATAATTCCCGTCGAACAATTACAGGTAGGCGATCGCGTTATCGTCAAACCGGGCGAACTCATCCCAACTGATGCCATTATCATAGAAGGTTGTAGCGCCCTCAATCAATCTTCCATTACGGGAGAGTCGATGCCCGTCGAAAAAATACCGCCCGATGAGGTGTTTGCAGACACGATCGACGGTAATGGGGCATTGCAGTTAGAGGTTTGCCAACCGCCTGAAAGTAGTTTAATTCAGCGAGTCATCCGCCTAGTTTGGCAAGCGCAAACCGAAGTGCCTCCTTCTCAGCTATTCATCGAGCGCTTTGAGAAAGGTTATGCCAAGATAATTGTTCTTGTCGGTATTTTACTAGCGATCGCACCGCCTTTTCTATTGGGATGGAATTGGGAAAGCACGATCTATCGAGCCTTGATTTTTCTCGTCGTCGCCTCTCCCTGCGCTTTGATGGCATCGATCGTGCCGACTTTACTGTCGGGAATTGCCAACGGGGCAAGACAGGGAATTTTGTTTAAGACGGGGGCACAGTTAGAGTTGATGGGCAAAGTAAGGGCAATTACCTTTGACAAAACTGGCACGCTAATGACGGGTAAACTCCAAGTCGCTCAAATCATTCCCGCACCCGGACAAAGCGAAAATCGAGTGTTGGCGATCGCGGCTGCCCTAAAATCTTTCTCAGAACATCCTATCGGAGAAGCGATCGTGCAAGCTGCCCAACGGCAACGCCTACAATTGCGCACTGCCCAAGACGTTCGCGCAACAGCGGGACAGGGCATTACTGGAGACATCGCCGGAAAACTCGCGATCGCGGAGAAAGTTACTTTTATTGAAGAAATTTTATCGCAATCGGTTGGCGACGCCAATCTACGCCAACGCATCCAGCAACTAGAAGCAGGAGGCAATACCGTTATTTGGGTAGCTTATGCAGAAGAGATGTTAGGCGCGATCGCGGTTGCCGACGCGCTAAGACCTACCGCCGCAACTATTCTCAAACGTCTCAAACAACTCGGCATCGAACAAATTGTCATGCTGACTGGAGATAACCAACGTACCGCCGATAGAGTTGCCCAGCGGTTAGGCGTTGACCGAGTGTATGCCGAACTGTTGCCAGAAGATAAAGTGCGTGTCATTGAGCATCTCCAGAAAGAGTATCAAACAGTGGCAATGGTAGGAGATGGCATTAACGACGCACCCGCCTTGGCGATGGCATCGGTAGGCATTGCCATGGGTGGGGCAGGAACCGATCTTGCCCTGGAAACGGCGGATATCGTTTTAATGGCAGATCGTTTAGAAAAACTAGAAGTAGCAATTCGCCTAGGACGGCGTTCTCAAAGGATTGTCAAGCAAAATATTACCTTTGCTTTGAGTTTTATCGTCGTGCTGCTGATTGCCAACTTTATGGGCAATATGACAATGCCTTTAGGAGTCATCGGACACGAAGGGTCTACAGTTCTCGTTACCTCAGTGGATTGCGACTGTTGCGAGGATAGTGTTTCAGTCGTTCTATGGCTAAAATCGTTCAAATTTTCACAACATTGCCACAGCATAGTCATAGTTTTGACATATGCTTTTCCTACACTTTGCATAACGAATCAGAAATCGGTTGATGCTTCAGCTCGTCCCTACTTCGGTCAGGAAACCTTTTCAGGTTTCTTTTCCTAGCCTGCGATCGCAGGTGCAGTCTTTATTAGGTCTTTTTTTCGCTATCCCATCCCCAGTACTAGCATCGTTCCTCTTTTGCCAGATGGAACAATCGTATTGATTCGACGGCGCGATACGGGACATTGGGCACTGCCAGGAGGCATGGTGGACTGGCGAGAAGATATTTCTAACACGGTTCGACGGGAATTAGCCGAAGAAACTGGATTAAATTTAGTAAAAATTCGGGGTTTGGTTGGGGTTTATTCCTCGCCCGATCGCGATCCGAGAGTTCACTCAATTTGCGTGGTCGTAGCTGCTGATGTCCGAGGCGAATTTAACATTCAAGACAAGCTAGAAATTAGCGAAGTTCGGGCGTTTAGCCCAGACAAGCTACCGAAAGCGGACGAGCTTTCCTACGATAACGGGCAGCAGCTCAAAAACTATTTAGAAGGCGCGATCGCTCTCCATTAGCGCGATCGAGCTAGATTAACTAAATCAGCCTGGGGAAAAATCGCACAACTATGTCCGAGCGGATTTTAATCGTTGAAGACGAACCAGAAATCGCGCGACTCATCGAATTTGCCCTCACAAGAGAAGGCTTTTCTACCTGCCACTGCGCCGATGGATTGTCAGCTTTACAGGTATTTAAAGATCGGCAGCCGGATGTTATCGTGCTGGATTTAATGCTGCCCGGTTTAGATGGATTTGCAGTTTGCGATCGCATTCGTCAGATGTCCAATCTAAAAGACCCCTATATTTTGATGCTGACTGCCAAGGGAGAAAAAATTGACCGAGTAAATGGCTTGTGCGCTGGCGCAGACGATTATTTAATCAAGCCATTTAGCCTACCAGAATTAGTGGCGAGAATTCGCTCCCTGCTGAAGCGCAGCCTCCGCCAGCAGCAAGATTTAGTCTACCGCACCCAACATTTTGAGGTGAATGTCGATCGCTGTACGGCTTCTCAAAATCTCGATTCGGGAATCGGGCGATCGCTGGAATTAACAACGTTAGAATTTAAACTGCTCAGCACTTTGATGAGTCAACCCCAGCGAGTTTGGAATCGCACTCAGCTCATCGATCGACTTTGGGGAAATGATTTTTTTGGCGACGAACGAGTCGTCGATACCCATGTCGCTCGGTTGCGCCAAAAAATTGAGTCAGATCCCACTAACCCAAAATATATTCAGACTAAGCTGCTACGCAGCTAAATTTAATAAATAGCATTTCCTTTATTTTTAATCTTGCGCTCCCATTTAATAATAAGACCTCCTTCATTTAGCAATTTATTTAACAACTCTTCTAGCTGTGAAACTGACTCGAATAATCTATGAGCTATATATTCTTTGGCTGAATGCCAAACCAGTTCGATTAAATTATAATCTGGACGATACGGGGGAAAAATTCCAGGATAATATTTGGCATTTCTGCCTCAATCTTATCTAAAATATCTTTTCTTTGATGGAAACTTGCCTTATCTAAGATAATGACTATTTTCGCCGAACAATCCTTGAAATTTTCAATTGAATTTCCTGGCTCTATCCCTTCTTGCAAGCGGAAATTATTCAAGGATTGAAGCTGCTCATAAAATACATCCGCATTTCCTTTTTTAATGACAAAATTCATTCTCTTCTTATCATGATAACGCCGCCCTCCCATAATATTTACTCTTCCTTTTCTCCTTGGTCCCGTCACTTGATTTCTGTGACCTTTGCGAACCCATGTTTTTCTTCTTATGACTCTTAAACTAAATCCACTCTCATCCCCAAACCATATCTGTAAACTTTCTGGCGTTTCCTTGGTTATTCTTAAATATTCAGAGAATTTTTCTTTGAATGCCTTACGCTTCTCCGGATTTTGTTTGTCTTCCAGGCTGTACTTTGACCAAAGGTAAACGTACTTTTTTCGCTCTAATATTTTCCTAACTTGAGAACCGCTTAATTTAATTCCTGTTACTTTTTCGAGATATGTTGCTAATCTTGCTGCTGTCCATCGACCAAATTCATATCCATATTCTCCTGGCTCTTTTTCAACGACTTCTAATAACAAATCCTCATATTCTTTGGTAACTTTACGAAAGTTACCTTCTCTTCTTCCATCTAATAAACTTTCTAAATTATCTGGCTCGCCGCGAACGGCCCAATAGGCTACTGTTGGATATGAAAGATCTAAAAAATTACTAATCTCTTGGTAAGTTTTTCCCTCATTTATCAACAATAAAATTCAAATTTTCTCTCTTACCTATGGATTTTCATGCTCTTTTAACGTTTTTAGTAGCCGTTCCTTCTGCTCTTGAGAAAGATGGTTTTTTGCTGGCATAGGTGGCTGGCGATCGCGCTCGTTACTCAATAGACCTCCTGCAAAAGTGTTACGCGATCGCATAATTGGAGTGGGAAAGAAGTTCATAATTATAAATGCCAGCAATCAAATTAAATCTCAACCCAAACCGTCTTCTTCGGTTGCGATATCGACTTGAAAGAATTCTGAATATTTTTAGACTGCGATGAATATTTTCAATTACAATCCTTTCACTTGCTAACTTACGATTAAACTTCTTTTGCTCTAGACTTAACTGTTGATTGCGCTTTTTTTTGTTGGGAATTCTACTGTTGGGATGAAGTTTCTGAATTCCTTGATATCCTTTATCAGCCAAACATTCTATCTGTTGTTCGATTCCTATTTTACTATTTTTCCAAATCTTAAAATCATGACTTTTTCCCTTCTCATGAGCAATACAAAGAATTTGTCTCGTTTTTGCGTCAGCTAAAACTTGCGATTTTATCGTGTGACACTTTTGCCGACCACTGTAGTAAGCTTTTTGTTTTTTTTCGGTCTTTCTATTTCATGTTCTGCTACATCTACTACGACAATTTCAATTTCTGTATTTTGGGGTTGAACAGCTTTTTTCCCAGGCAGATTGAAAAGTCCCGATTTCATTAAAATATCTTCTACTTTTCTGGTGATTCGTAAAGCCGTTGTCTCGTTTATTCCCCAGCTAGTTCCGATATGAAAATAGGTGCGATACTCTCGCCAATATTCAAGAGTCATTAAGATTTGGTCTTCTGCGCTTAATTTATTTGGTCGTCCTGTTTTTTTTTTGTAAGACTTTTTCGGCTTCTAGAACTTTTACCATCTCTTTAAACGTCTCTGGATATACTCCACAAAGCCGTTTAAACTCTGTCGGTTTTAAATTTTTTACTTGAGAGTAAGTCATAACTCGAATTGTAATTTGGTTTTATTTTACCTAACTTACTCTGACTTTTGCTGGAGGTCTAATCTTATATTATACAATCAAGCTGCGCAGCAGCTTATTGTTGGAATCGGCTATAAGTTTGAAGATAATCGCTAACTCAAATTCTACTCTGCGTCGGATCGGCGATCGAAGGTCAGTTGACTTTGGTGGATGTAACCCATTGCCCCACAAATGTCGGTTTTGTACCATCCATTCGTTTCTCCGTAGGTATTAATCGTCCTCACGGAACGAACCGGACAAAGAATTTTCCCCGTAGGCGATGGTTCGTCCCTGACTAATGTCCCCGGATTCAACACTGTAGCCACGCTTGTTTCTGGCGTTTCGGAGATTGGGGTTGGTTCGACGGTTGGCGTGGGTGAAGGCTCGTCCGGCACTTGCGCTTCGGGTGTATCGGTGGGAGGGGGGGAAACTGTTACTTCTGGAGTTGGTTCCGGCGTGGGCGTTGGGGAGGGCGTTTCTCTAGGAGTAGGTTCTATCGTCGGTGTAGGAGTTGGGGTGTCGAAAACAGCAGGTGGCGGCGAGGATGAAGGTCGATTGAGTAATATTATTCCTGCGATCGCGCCCGTGGCAAGTCCGCCAATTGCTACTGAAAAGACTATCTTCAGTAGCTTTAATAAGCCTCCGGATTGCTTGGAGGCAACATCGGGAACATAAGCCACCTGCGTTCGTACTTGCGAGAGAGGGGGCGAAAATTCTGTCTCGGACATGAGTGCTTGCAGGGCTTCTGAGGCATCTTGATAGCGCGATCGATAATATTCGTGGGTCATTCGATCTAAAATATTCGCCAAGCGATCGCTGACTTGGGCGCGATCGTGCCATAATAATCTTCCCGTATTAGGATCTTCTGTAAGGCGATCGGGCGATAAGCCAGTTATAGCTTGAATTCCTACCATTCCTACTGCATAGACATCGCTGGCTAGTCTGGGTTTTCCTTGCGCTTGTTCGCTTGGCATATAGCCGGGAGTCCCAATTCCCCGCGTCATCGTCGTTTGTCCGGCGGCAGTTACCGTCAAAGCACCGATTTCTTTAACCGCCCCAAAGTCAATCAGCACCAATTTTTTATCGCGCTTGCGCCGGATGATATTCGATGGCTTGATATCTCGGTGAATGACATTTTCTTTATGGACGACTGCTAAAACTGCGAGAATTTCTCGCAGTAAATTAATGGTACGTTCTTCACTCAATGGTTTGCCTGGAAGGAGTTCTTGAGTGAGTTCCTCTCCCTCGATGAATTCTTGTACTAAATAAAATTCTCCGCCTTGCTCGAAATGCGCGTACAGGCTAGGGATTTGGTCGTGTTTGCCCAGGCGATAAAGATACTCTGCTTCTCGCTCGAATAACGTTTTCGCAACAGCTAAAGCCGACGGAGCGGTATCTTTTGGTTTCAGATGCTTGACGACGCAGGGAGGATGACCTGGCAGGGCTAGGTCTTTTGCTAGATAGGTATCCCCAAAGCCGCCGCTACCCAATTCTCGAATGATTTGATAGCGACTGAGTAAGACATCTGACATGGATAAAAAACCGCCGATCGAAACACACTGGTAATTCCATGCTACAAGGCAAAACCCAATAAAAAGACTATAAAATCGAAAAACGGTCTAGATGGTGCAGTCCGATATTAACAGCGTCCCACGCTCCTGAAGAGAGTCCACCAATCGCCCAAAATTCTGGCATTGGTAAAGCTAATGGCTGTAGAAACCTTACCGTTAGGTCCGTCAATGTATTGGGGATCGCGATAGCGACTGCGACCGCGAAGATCGTTGCCATCGGGGGTAATAATCATACTAGGCAGAAGCTTTTGGTCGCAATAGAGTTGTTGGAGCGTGGATAGGGCATCTCCTTTTTTAAACCAATCCGTCTCGTCCCTACTGCCGCCATGTAATAGAAAAATGACGGGATAGCGTTTTTCGGGCGAGGATTCGCACCCTGGAGGTAGCACTACCCTGTAGGTTCGCGTTTGTCCTAACACTGAGCTATAGTAAGTCTCAAAGCGATCGCGCAATGAAATTGGCTGCGAACTAGCAGCCGTTGCTGGCTGTTGTGATACTTGAGAGCGGGCAAGCGGAGCGCTTGACGCGGACTGACAACTCAAGCTCGTCAGCATCAAACCGAATGCGATCCCTACTATCTTGACTCGATTGTATGGCATGTAAATTTCTCCTTTGCCCATTTTTGGGTTACTTGCGCGAGTTTGCAAGCAATATTTCGTCTTTTTGCGAACTAATAAAAGTTTACAAAAGACAGATATCAGATCTATGTCAGAGGGATGTCAATCCTGTGAAATTTTGGCTTTGGGGCACTCTCAAATTCTAGAGATTAAAATCTTCGTCTAATCTCATACAATCCCAGCAGCAGGGCGGCAAAGCTTAAAGGCAAGAAGTAATAAATACCTCGGTAAGCCAACAATGCCCCAAAAAGCTCTGCCGAAGAGATGGGAGGAGAAAGCAGCAAAAGCATGACGGTTTCAAAGACTCCTAACCCTCCCGGAACATTGCTAATAATTCCGGCAATTTGCGCCAGTAAGTAGATCCCGAAAAAACCTGGATATGATATCGGTACGGATGCAGGCAAGAGGACGTAGAGTACAGCCGCCGCTAGCGCCCAATCAAGAGAAGTAATGGCAATTTGAGCCAGACATAGGTTGATGGGTAAATGAGGTATCGTTAGTCTACCGACTCTCAGAGGCTTTTTACTTAGGATAGAGATAAAAAGATAGCTAATGACGACCAGCGAGAAAATAACACCGATGGGATGGACTGAAGTGATGGGCAAATGCAAAAGTGCGGGAACCTCAACGGGTTCTATGAGAAACAGCACTCCTCCTACAGCAAACAGCCCCAACCAAAAGCTCCAATTGCAAAAAGCGATAATTTGAGCAATTTCAGCGATAGATAAATTCCAGGGTCGATAAAAACGATAGCGGATAGCGCTGCCGCTGAGGAGCGCTAAACCGACGCTATTGCTAATGGCATAGCTAATAAGCGCAACTAGAGCGGTTTTGGGGTAAGGGAGGGGATGACGAATATAGCGGACGGCAAGCGTATCGTACCCAGTCAGCACGATGTAGTTTAAGCCAGTCAATGCCACTGCTAAAAGTAAATGGGATGTGGAGATAGCGGCTAGACTCTTCCAGACTTCTCGGATGTGATATTTTTGTAGTTCCTGAGTAATTGCCCAAATCGAAAGCGCAAAGAGCAATAAACTCAGCAAGGCAGAACCAATATGAGAAAGGCGCTGGCGATTCATAGATATGCCTCCTCATTCATATCTGGGGTAGTCTACTCGCAACTTCCGACTTTTCCCTCCTTTTGCTTTCTGCCTTTTTACGAGCCGGGTTTTAAGTAGTCTAGCAAGCGATCGCCCGAATCAGCCCTTACCAAAGCTACTACGACTTCCGGTAAAACCGCCGCTCCCGGATAAACTAGATATCGCGGTTCCCAACGGGGTTGGAATTTCTCTTTGTAGCTATGCAAACCCTGAAAATTATAAAACCGATTTAAGTGTTCGTATAAATAACGCAACACCTTTTCTAAACCAGGAGATTCTGGGGTTTCTCCTATGCCAGCCAGTGCCGATAATCCCATATTAAACCCGTCGTATCCCCGCTCTTTAAAGTGTTGAAACATCGAAATAAATAAAAAATCCATCGTACCATGCTCTACTTCTGCTCGCCGCCGCATCAAGTCGATGGTAATCTCGTTAATTTGATATTCCGGCACTACATTGGCAAAGGCTGTTATTTCTCCCGTGTTTTTCTGTACGACGGCAATTTCGCACTCTCGCAGATACTTCTCGTCAAACCATCCCAAGGAAAACTTTTTTTCCGCTCCTTGCGTTATCTTGAGCCATTCATCGCTAATCTCTTTCAGTTGCTTGAGCAGTTGATGAGAAATGGGAGGTTGGTAAAATTTGACCTCAAAACCCGACTTAGCCATGCGATTGATGGCGTTTCTTAAGTTTTTTCCGGCTTTCCCTTGCATGGTAAAAGCTTTGAGATCGATAATCGCTTCTTCTCCAATTTTGAGTGCCCCGAAACCTAACGACCGATAGAGGTCGAGATCGTCTGGCAAGGTTTGATAAAAAGCGGGATACCAATCATTGAGCTGACAAAACTGTTGAAAGCCAAGAATGACTTCTCGCCTGTCTTCTTTGGAACCGATAGGATCTCCCAAGGCAACAGCGCCTCTTCCTTTGGGAACGTAGGCAATGACACTGCGCCCTGAAGGACTAAAATAGTAAGCCTTATCGTCTAATAAGGTAAAGCGTGCCAGAGAAGAGCATCCGTATGCCTCAACAATTGCCTTTGCTCGTTGCCTTTGGGCTGCTGTCGCTGGCGCACCTCGCAGCAAAATTGGTCGAGTGAGCATAAATAAGGCATACAAAAACGTCACTGCACCCACGATATAAATCGAATCGGCAAAAAAGCGACCGAAGCGCGTTTGGGGTTGCAAACCCGCATTATCTTCAGTAAAAAACATCGCCAGGGTTTGAGCGATCGCGCCCGGAAGATCGAAGTTAACGTGGTAATGGTAGTCTAGTAAAAAAAAGCCCGCCGTTCCATAGGCGAGGGTAAAGAGTAACGCGCCGATAAGGACTCGAATTCCTTGCGCGATCGAAGGTCTATCGGAGCGAGCAGTAAACGCGCTCCGCATTAAAATCAGTTGAATCAGTAACACGAGGGCTAGCAGACTCTCTTCATAGTCGAGTCCTTTGATTAAATGAGAAATAATGGAAATAATTAGTAAGATAACTGTCAGCAGCCAAGCGACTCGTTTTCGCCGCAATAAGTTAGTTGCCAAGACGAGCAGGAAAAATCCACTTAACGCGGCAAATAAATGTCCGCTCGCTCGGACTTCAAAAGGGAAAATGGCTTTCAACCATTTGACTCGTTCTTCAAGGCTAGGCGTTACCGCCGATAGTAAGTTAACAACGCCGACAATCGCTGTCAGTAAGGCGGCTGTCCAGATCCCAAGTTTGGTTTGTCGTTTAAGCAAAATTTTTCCTCCCTAGCGACCAAAATAGTTCAAAGTTCAAAAAATGGAGACGAGCTTTCAACTTTGAACTCTCAACTTTTGTGCTTGTTAGGCTGAGTTATTAGAGGAATCCTGACTCAAAAATTCACGCGATCGCATCGAGGAGGCAAGTAAATCTTCAAGTCGCCCGATCTGTTGCTGCTGCTCGATCGTGAGGGTTTTGAGTTCGACTAGCTCTTGCTCTCGTAGCAGATTCATCTTATCGTGCAATAGCTCGATTTCCAGTTCCGCTTTCATGTTAACTTCATAGTCGTGTTTTGCTTCCTCGCGATCGATGACCGCTTGACGGTTTTGGCTCATCATAATGATAGGCGCAGCAGAAGCCGCCTGGAATGAAAGCATCAAGTTCAGCAATATGAACGGGTAGGCATCCCAATGTCAGATAAAACCCACGATATTGAGCAAAACCCAAAGAAATAGAAGAATTGATTGAATAATAATGAAATGCCAAGACCCCATCATCGCGGCAAATGCATCGGCAAGACGCTCTCCAGTGGTCAAACGCTTGAGGGGAGGATTTTGAGCTGGTTTGCGCTCTCGCAGGTGTTGCAGCAGTTGGTATTCTTCTGGAGTAACCCGCGCTCGAATCGGTTTTTTGTGACTCATGGTTTTGTTTTTCCTGCTTCTTCGTGTTTTTGTTGTGCTAGAGCAATTTTGAACTGTTCGCCCACATAGCTGAGGGAATTAAACGCATGTTTGTGAACGTAATTCCAGCCGTAATCGGCTCCAGACACCCCATGACCGCCAGGAAAGGCATAAAACACATTGGGAACACCTAATTGATTTAGAGTCTGATGAAACTGTTGAGTAGAAGCCAGAAAATCGGGATCTGCTTTGCCTGCATCCATATAAGCTCGCAAACACTCCAGTTGCGTCTTAGGTATCTTTTGCACGAAGTTTTCGGGACTATTTGCCGCGCCACTGTCATCGGTAAAGTAACCCAGATGACTGAAGAGGACGCAAAAGTTATCGAGGTGGCGCAGTCCGATATTAAATGCACCCCATCCGCCAGAAGAGAGTCCTCCCATCGCCCAAAACTGCGGTTCGTTGAGAGTGCGATAGCGAGACTTGACCACTTGCACTAACTCAGAACCAATAAACGTCCCGACTTTGCCATTGGGACCATCGAAATAATCGGGGTCCCACAAAGGACTAGAGCCTCGGTTATCGTTGCCATCGGGGGTAATTACGATTGAGGGCGGTAGCTTGCCGCTTTGATAGAGTTGGTGCAGAACAGTAATGATGGCATATTTGTCATACCAAGCTCTTGCATCGTCATGTCCGCCGTGTAGGAGGAAAATGACCGGATAGCGGCGATCGCGATTTTTCTCGTAATCTGGCGGCAAAATTAGACCGTATTGCCGTACCTCTCCCATGGTTTTGCTGTTGAAGCACTCCAGTTTAAAGGTTAGATCGCTTCCGGGAACGTTGATTTGAGGCGCGTCTAGTTGGGGTGCGCCTGCAATGAAGACGTACCAGTATCCCATTGCTCCCAATCCAGTCCAGTAAGGATAATGGCACCTATCCCTAACGTTATTTTCCAACTGAGAGTCATGAGTCAAGTCAAAAGTTAGAAGTAACTGCCTTATCGTTCGTTACAATATCTTAGCCAACCAAGTCGCGATCGATCGATTGATGATTTCTGAATACTCAGCTAGCAGTAGATGTCCCGCTTCGGTTTGATACTTTTAATACTACCGCGAACACTACAGCCCGGATATGACAACGCTATGTTTTCTCTGTGTCAATCTCTTGTCGCATTAACTTCTACCGGTTTCCCCAATCCAAAAAATTAATCCCCCGCCCGAAGGCAGAGGATAGCTTAGTTACCTATAAGGCTAGGCGTTCTTTAGCCGAACTTACCAGCAGTCGAGGCAATCAGGAAGGCTGCATAGGTCAGGACATAGCCAACCGTGAAGTGAGCCAGACCGACCAAGCGAGCTTGAACGATAGACAGAGCGACGGGCTTGTCCTTCCAACGAACTAGGTTCGCTAGAGGAGTACGCTCGTGCGCCCAGACAATCGTTTCGATTAACTCTTGCCAGTAGCCGCGCCAAGAGATAAGGAACATGAAACCCGTTGCCCAAACGAGATGTCCGAAGAGGAACATCCAAGCCCAGACAGACAGGTTGTTCACGCCGTAGGGATTGTAACCGTTGATTAGCTGAGCGGAGTTAGCCCAGAGATAGTCGCGGAACCAACCCATCAGGTAAGTCGAGTTTTCGTTGAACTGAGCAACGTTACCTTGCCATACGCACAGATGCTTCCAGTGCCAGTAGAAGGTTAACCAGCCTAGCGTATTGAGCGTCCAGAACAGGGCGAGGTAGAAAGCATCCCAAGCGGAGATATCGCAAGTACCGCCACGACCGGGACCGTCGCAAGGGAAGGAATAACCGAAGTCCTTCTTGTCGGGCATTAGCTTGCTACCGCGAGCATCCAACGCACCTTTGACGAGGATCAGGGTAGTGGTGTGCAGACCAAGCGCGATCGCGTGGTGTACGAGGAAATCTCCAGGTCCGATGGTCAAGAACAGGGAGTTAGTCCCGCTGTTGATCGCATCTAACCAGCCGGGCAGCCAAACGTTGCCGTAGTTGGGATAAGCCGTGTAAGCGATGCTGTCTGGATTGGATAGCAGGGTGTTAAATCCATACAAAGCCTTTCCATGAGCAGCTTGAATCCACTGAGCAAACACGGGTTCGATCAGGATTTGCTTTTCCGGAGTACCAAAAGCAACGACTACGTCGTTGTGGACATACAGACCCAGGGTATGGAAACCGAGGAAGAGCGATACCCAGCTCAAGTGGGAAATAATCGCTTCCTTGTGAGCCAATATCCGCGCCAACACGTTGTTCTTGTTGGCTTCGGGATCGTAGTCGCGTACCCAGAAGATAGCACCGTGAGCGAATGCTCCCGTGATCAAGAAGCCAGCAATGTACTGGTGATGGGTGTACAGAGCAGCCTGGGTAGTGTAATCCTTAGCCAAGAAGGCATAGGGAGGCATCGAGTACATGTGCTGGGCTACCAGGGAGGTAATCGTGCCAAGGCTAGCCAATGCTAAGCCAAGCTGGAAGTGCAAGGAGTTGTTAATGGTGTCGTACAATCCCTTATGCCCTTCGCCCAACAGTCCGCCAAAGGGAGTTCCTGAAGGAGGATTATGAGCGTTCAGGATTTCCTTGATGCTGTGACCGATACCCCAGTTGGTGCGGTACATGTGTCCGGCAATGATAAATATGACCGCGATCGCCAGGTGGTGATGCGCCATATCCGTCAGCCAGAGCGACTCGGTTTGAGGATGGAATCCACCTAAAAAGGTCAGAATTGCCGTTCCTGCCCCCTCAGAAGTCCCAAATACGTGCTTAGCCGTATCCGGGTTCTGAGCGTAGACTCCCCAATTCCCGGTGAAGAAAGGCAGTAAACCTGCTGGGTGGGGCGCGGTAGACAGGAAGTTATCCCAACCGACGTGCTGTCCTCTCGATTCGGGAATCGCAACGTGAACGAGGTGCCCCGTCCAAGCCAAGGAGCTAACGCCAAACAAACCAGCCAGGTGGTGGTTCAGGCGAGACTCAGCATTCTTGAACCAAGATAGGCTCGGACGGAACTTGGGTTGCAAGTGCAGCCAACCAGCGAACAAGAACAGGGCTGATAGGATTAACAGGAATATCGATCCCTGATATAGGTCGCCATTCGTTCTCATCCCGATGGTATAGAACCAGTGATATACCCCAGAGTAAGAGATATCAACTGGGTAGGAAGCACCGCCTTGGGTGAAAGCATCGACGGCTGCTTTACCAAATTGGGGATCCCAAATCGCGTGAGCGATGGGACGGACATTCAGGGGATCTTTGATCCACTGCTCGAAGTTACCTTGCCAGGCTACGTGGAAAATGGTGCCGGAAGTCCACAGAAAGATGATAGCAATGTGACCGAAGTGGGAAGCAAAAATCTTTTGATAAAGATTTTCCTCGGTCATGCCATCGTGACTTTCAAAGTCGTGGGCTGTGGCAATCCCATACCAGATTCGACGGGTCGTCGGGTCTTGTTGTAGATCCTGGCTAAATTTTGGAAATTTAGTTGCCATAGCTTTTTAGGAAATTCTCCTCTCTAAATAATGAGGGCCAGTGCAGAATTGCTGCTCATTTCCTGTTTTAGTTATCTACTGTAACCGAAGTCACGGTAGATGGAAAGTTAAAAACGGTTTCAAAAACGGGCAGTCTAACCCAACCTTCATGCCGTTTTTCTTTATAAATTGAGAGCATTTGCTGGCTACTTGCTTAGTAGCGGAGTGTAAGCTGTCAATCGCTGCGGAAAAGTTTTTTAAGCCCTCCCAACAGGATTGACAAGCTTATTGCAGGGTTGAGCTTATTACATTAGAAAGAAAGGGTTCTGGCGTGGAAGAACGCCCAAGTCGTCACGATTCCACCGAGTAGATAGTGGGCGACTCCAACAGCCCGTCCCTGAATGATG
Organism: Pleurocapsa sp. PCC 7327; assembly: GCF_000317025.1. Taxonomy (NCBI): domain Bacteria; kingdom Bacillati; phylum Cyanobacteriota; class Cyanophyceae; order Pleurocapsales; family Pleurocapsaceae; genus Pleurocapsa; species Pleurocapsa sp. PCC 7327. The sequence goes on from NC_019689.1 coordinate 2,682,519, forward strand.
CTCAGAGCGCGAGGCTGAATAGCTGGGGCGACTTTTAGCTTGTTGTGCGCCCAGACGATCGATTCGATTAGCTCTTGCCAGTAGCCGCGTCCGCTGAAGAGGAACATCAAGCTAAAGGCGAAGACGAAGTGACCGGCTAGGAACATGATGCCATAAGCCGAAAGGGCTGAGCCATAAGAGTTGATCACTTGTGCTGCTTGCGCCCACAGGAAGTCGCGCAGCCAGCCGTTGATGGTAATCGCGCTTTGCGCCCAGTTCCCCAAGGTGACGTGAGTGACCGTACCATCTGGCGCAACGGTTCCCCAGACATCCGACTGCATCTTCCAGCTAAAGTGGAAAATCACGATCGACAGGGAATTATACATCCAGAACAAGCCCAGGAACACGTGATCCCAACCCGATACTTGGCAAGTACCGCCACGACCGGGACCGTCGCAGGGAAAGCGGAAGCCCAATTCAGACTTATCGGGAATTAGGCGAGAGCTGCGAGCATAGAGCACGCCCTTGAGCAGGATCAGCACGGTAACGTGGATGGTAAAGGCATGAATGTGATGGACTAGGAAGTCAGCCGTACCCAGTGCGATGGGCATCATCGCCACTTTACCGCCTACCGCGACAACATCCCCGCCAAATGCGTAGCTAGCAGGAGCTAAAGCGTTGGGAGCGGTGTTGCCAGGAGCCAGTGCGTGGATGTTTTGTACCCACTGGGCAAAAATAGGCTGTAGCTGAATTCCCGTATCGGAGAACATATCCTGAGGACGACCGAACGCCCGCATCGTATCGTTGTGGACGTAGAGACCGAAGCTATGGAAGCCCAGGAAGATACATACCCAGTTTAAGTGGGAGATAATAGCATCTCTGTGACGGATGACGCGATCGAGCAGGTTGTCTACGTTCTTGGCAGGGTCGTAATCCCGCACCATGAAGATCGCAGCGTGAGCGCCAGCTCCGACGATCAAGAATCCGCCAATCCATACGTGGTGAGTAAAACAGGCTAATTGAGTAGCGTAGTCGATCGCCATGTAAGGATAGGGAGGCATAGCATACATGTGGTGAGCCACGATGATGCTAAGCGATCCCAGCAGGGCAAGGTTAATGGCTAATTGGGCGTGCCAAGAAGTGGTCAGAATTTCATAGAGACCCTTGTGACCTTCGCCAGTGAATGGACCTTTATGAGCCTCTAGGATTTCCTTCATGCTGTGACCGATCCCCCAGTTGGTGCGGTACATGTGACCGGCAATGATAAACAGCACCGCGATCGCTAAGTGATGGTGCGCCGTATCCGACAGCCACAAGCCACCTGTAACCGGATTCAAACCGCCTTTGAAGGTGAGGAAATCGGAGTAGACTCCCCAGTTCAAGGTAAAGAAAGGTTTGATTCCTTGGGCAAAACTGGGGTATAGCTCCGCCATCTTGCTCGGATCGAGAATAAACTCATGAGGCAAGGGGATATCTTTTGGAGCTACACCAGCATCCAAGAGCTTGTTAATAGGCAGAGAAACGTGGATCTGGTGCCCTGCCCAAGCTAAGGAGCCTAATCCCAGCAAACCAGCTAAGTGGTGGTTCATCATCGACTCTACGTTTTGGAACCACTCCAGTTTTGGCGCTCTCACGTGATAGTGAAACCAACCTGCAAATAGCATTAGAGCAGCCATTACCAAGCCGCCGATAGCCGTGCAGTAAAGCTGGTAGTTATTGGTAAAACCGGCAGCTCTCCAGAGGTAGAAAAATCCAGAAGTAATCTGGATGCCGCTGAAGCCGCCGCCTACATCGGCATTCAAAATTCCTTGACCGACGATGGGCCATACCACTTGAGCGCTAGGCTTAATCGTGGTCGGATCGGTCAGCCAAGCTTCGTAGTTAGAAAAACGAGCGCCATGGAAATACATGCCGCTCAGCCAGACGAAAATCACTGCTAAGTGACCGAAGTGCGCGCTAAAGATTTTCCGCGAAATATCTTCTAGGTCGCTGGTCTGGCTGTCAAAATCATGGGCGTTGGCGTGAAGGTTCCAAATCCAGGTAGTGGTTTTGGGACCTCTAGCCAGAGTACGGTCGAAGTGACCGGGTTTGCCCCACTTCTCGAACGATGTAGGAACCGGATTATTATCGACTCTTACCCTGACTTTCGCCTCTCTCTCCGGACTAATTGTCATGAGGGTTCTCCTCTCTCGACAATGAACTTTAAAGGTTTTCTCTTGATGAATAGTGTAATAGAAGAACAGCAAATGTGGGATTTACTGCTTTTCAATTTTGCTTAAGATGCCTGTTTTAAAAAGCTTCCAGGCAAAAGCATCAATAGATGATGATAAGTCTTTCTACTCTACTGTGTTGGCAAGACTTAACAATAATTAAAATTTGCTCAATTGTCGCTCTCATGATATTTGTCAGCAAAACTCGTCCGACCAAAAGTCAAGGGCATCGGACTTTTTCTTTACAAAAAGCAATAATTTATTAAAGTCGTACTCGATTCCGGAAAATTACCACTAAGAACCGCTCAAAATTCAGCTATATTGCCATACAGATAGCTTCAGTATTCTTAATAAAATAATTAAGTAAGATTAATCGATTCAAGGGTTATTAGGAGGGTTAGCATGTTGGTTTTTATCTATCGATTTTTGCCTATAAAATCCATTTGTTTGTGCGCATTCTTAATTCTACTAAGTTTAGGTTTGGTGAGTTGTGGCGATCGCATCGAAGTTTCACCGCTATCTAGCCCAGAGCCACCTTCTGTGTCGATAAGTGCGGGCAAACTGTCAGAAGTAGCTCCTCCAGCGGTTATTCGGCAGCTAAACCAAACTCTAGAACAATATCAACCACAAGTTGCTATTCTCAGCCCGCCAAGCGATAGTATTTTCCAGGAAACAACCGTCGCAGTTAAACTCCAAGTGCGAGATCTACCCATCTTTAAAGATCCCGAGCTTGAAATGGGACCCCACCTCAAGCTGATTCTCGACAACGAACCCGCGCGAGAAATCTACGACATCGATAAACCCGTTACTTTAGAAAACCTAGCCCCCGGAACCCATACCCTAAGAGTATTTGCCTCTCGTCCCTGGCACGAAAGCTTTAAAAATGAAGGCGCATACGCTCAAACGACTTTCCATATCCTTACAAAAACAGATACCAACGCTCCCGATCCTTCCCTTCCTCTATTGACCTATAGCCGTCCGCAGGGAAGTTACGGTGCCGAGCCTATCCTAGTCGATTTTTACTTAACTAACGCTCCGCTACGTCTAGTAGCAAAAGAAAACTCCGAAATTGCCGACTGGCGGATTCGCGTCACGATTAACGGTCAAAGCTTCGTACTCGATAATTGGCAACCCGTTTACTTAACGGGTTTTGAGAAAGGGAACAACTGGGTTCAGCTAGAATTTCTCGATCGCGCTGGCAATCGAGTTGATAACGCTTTCAACACGACGGTCCGGCTGATCGAATACAATCCGAAAGGTCAAGATCCCCTCTCCAAATTAATGCGCGGAGAGATTGCGACTGAATACGCTCGCAGTATCGTCGATCCTACCTACAAAGCCAAACTAATGCCTACGCCTTCTCCAACGGCAACCCCTACCCCAGCAGAAACGCCTACTGCACAACCAGAAGTTCCCGTCGAACAACCCACTCCAACCCCACAAGAAACGCCTACTCCAATAGAAGAACCGACTCCTCCCCGAGTAGAAGTCACCTCACAGCCGCCAGTAGAGCAGAGTGAGCCTATATTATCCGAACCGGAGAAAACCCCAACCCCAGAATTGGTCGAACCAACTGAAACTGTAGCGCCGCAGGAAGAAACTTCAACGGCAGAACCCCCGGCGGCTCCTTCTGAGAAATCGATTCCAGCTAACACGGAAGCGGCGCCAGCAACAGAAACCCCGTCTGCGAGCCAAGCACCTCGCCTAGAAAAACCTCAATGGTTAGATCGCGTTCTCAGTCGTTTCCAAACAACAAAAACAGCTCCCAGTCTCTCACCTTTGCCAGAGCAATCGCCAACCGCTTCCTCAGAATCCAATATGCAATCTGAATTAGCGCAACCCCAATCGGAGTCTATATAAAAGCGCTTTACCTTGAATGTCGAAAGAAGGCTCACACCGTACCGTAGGTCGGTGTTGAGATGAATTTCGACCAACAAATAAACGCGCGGAGCGCAACCTTATGGTAAAGTAAAACCATAAAGTTAATCAGTTGGTCGTGTTTGTACTCGAAGCCAAACTCAGAGGTTCGACAAAACAGTTGGCCGTCATCGACGAGATGATACGCACGGCTGGCTTTATCAGAAACAGTTGTATTCGACACTGGATTGATAATCGTGGCGTCGGACAATACGACTTGTCTGCTCTGCGTGCAGTTTTGGCTCGTAAGTACGAGTGGGCTAAAAAGCTTAATTCTCAAGCTCGTCAAGCATCTGCCGAACGAGCTTGGCAGTCGATTAAGCGTTTTTATGACAACTGTAAAAACCCAAGCGTCAAGAAAAAAGGTTATCCCAGATTCAAAAAATCGCGCTCTGTTGAGTACAAGACTACTGGCTATAAACTCTCGCCAGATAGACAATCGCTCGCGTTCACTGATGGGTTTAAAGCTGGTAGCTTCCGTATGATTGGAGCTTTCGACCTTAACTACTATCAACCAGAACAAATCAAAAGAGTTCGAGTTGTGCGTAGAGCAGACGGGTATTACGCTCAATTTTGTCTTGCCATTGACCGACTCGAAGCAGTCGAGCCAACCGAGCAAGTAATTGCTCTTGATGTTGGGTTGATGCACTTTTACACCGACAATCGAGGTAACCAAGTTGAAAATCCTCGTCATCTGAAAAAGTCGGAACAGAGCCTTAAGCGCCTGCAAAGAAGAGTAAGTCGCAAGGTAAAAGGCTCTAACAAACGCAAAAAAGCAATTAACAAACTGGGAAGAAAACACCTGAAAGTCTCGCGCCAGCGTCAAGATTTTGCTGTAAAGTTGGCAAGATGCGTGGTCAAATCTAACGATTTGGTGGTGTTTGAGAAACTGATGGTGCGAAACCTGGTCAAGAATCGCCGTCTTGCCAAAAGTATCAGCGATGCTGCTTGGAGACAATTCTTTGAATGGTTGGAGTATTATGGGCAAGTGTTCGGCAAAATTGTGATTGCCGTGCCACCTCAGTACACAAGTCAAGAATGTAGTTCCTGCCATCGCCTTATCAAAAAGTCTTTGTCCGAGAGAACCCACGTTGGCGAGTGTGGTTGTATGCTCGACAGAGACGAAAATGCTAGTCGCAATCTTTTAGCTAAAGGACTGGAAATAATAAGTAGGGGGGCACTCCCAAACTTCGAGTTTTAAACTCGTAAACGCCCAAGGACATTTGAACCTCTGTCAAATAAGTGAAAGCTTGCTTGATAAGTTTGGTGGTTGATTTGGGAACCCCACGCTGTATGCGATCGCATCAGCGTTGGGAAGATGTCAGTCTGGAATCGAGTTGATTTACTGAAAATTAGCAATTCTTAAATCGATCCTGAAAATTTTTGCGGCTACCGCGAAATCTAGCTAAACTTTTAAAGGTTTAAAAACAATTTTTTTAGAATCAAGGGAGGTTATTATGTTACAGCAAAATTCTCACGCATTAACTGGAATACTGATATTAGCCTCTTTATCGGCAGTTGCAGCTACTCCAGCGATCGCCGAACCCACACAAAACCAATCCTCACAAACCCTCATTAGTCAGGCTTTAGGACACGATACTTATGAAGGGGGAGAAGGACAGATGAGCTTCTCCGACTACGTACTCGGTCGCGTTAGAGGAAGAACTGGCAATTACTTATCGATTGAGCTAATGAATATGGAGGGAACTGAAGTAAAAGAGGGAAATGGCAGAGTCATCATGGAAGGTTCGGCTAATCCTGGCGACAACGTTCTCTTGACAGAAGAAGATGGCGAGTACGAGTTTGTTGGTCCCGCTCATCCAGCCTGGATTACAGAATTACAGGAAGACTATAAATGGAATATGTCGGCAGAAATGAAAAAAACTCCCTAAAAAGGTAGCTAGAGAAGAAATTCTCTGTCTAAGATGCTAAAATCCGTCCGATCTAAGATCTTGCATTATTCTCAGGAACTGCCCCTCGATGTTCTATCGCTGTCTCATATTTCAAAGTTGTCTAAAGACGAATAGAGAAGTGTTTTAGTCCATTTTAATGGACTTAGTATGTAAGCCTGGAAATTGGTTTCCAGGAACCTATTGCGAAGAGTGCAAGATCTCAGTTTTTTATGGAAAACTAAAATTGCATAGGGCGTCAAAGTATTACAAGCTATTTATTTGCCAACCAAAAGAGGAATAAACATGGTAAGGTGAGGACTATTGATTCAAGCGCCCAAAAGCAGCAAATGCGATCGTGATCGTGAGAAAAAAGAAAGCGTCTTCAAAATCCTCAGATCCAAAAATCAGAATTTTGGCAGTTGTTAACGGAAAAGGGGGCGTTGGCAAGACAACAACAGCCGTCAATTTAGCCGCGATCTTAGCCGAACAAAAGCAGGTGTTGCTAGTAGATGCAGATCCCCAAGGTTCGGCGACGTGGTGGATAGAACGAAGCGATGCGGAGATAGATTTCGACCTATCCCAAGAAACAGAACCCAAGCTATTAGAAAATTTGCGCCAAATTAGCGATTACGATCTCGTAGTAGTCGATACCCCTCCTGCCCTACGATCTGAGGCATTGAAAGCGGTTATCGCCTCAGCCGATTATTTGGTATTGCCGACCCCACCCGCACCGATGGATTTATCCGTTTTAATCGAAACGGTGCAGAGAGCAGTAATGCCCTTAGCAGTCGCCCATCGGGTTTTGTTGACCAAAGTAGACCCTCGCAGCCTGAAAGAAACCTTAGAAGCGCAAAATACCCTATTAGAGTTGGGAATTCCTGCCTGTCACGCCTTCGTTCGCAACTATAAAGCCCACGAACGGGCAGTTTTAGAGGGAATGCCCGTAACCCAATGGCGGGGAAAAAATGCTCGCGAAGCCGAAGCGGATTATCGTCGCGTGGCAGAAGAACTACAACGAGATTGGAATCAACTATGACCAAAAAACGTTTATCCGACCTGCTACGAGAAGAACTTAACAATACACCTACTGAGTCAGCAACTACTACAAGTTCGCCAAGCGATGCTGAAGGCGCTAATTTAACTTTATCTAACGCTAAAACCTCTAAATCATCCTCTAGCAGCCGATCGCGAGCGAGAAAAACTATTCCAGATCAGTTGGAAGATAAGGTAAAAGAGTTGACGGCTGCCCTAGAATCTGCTAACCAACGCGCTGGTTCTCTTGAGGAGCAAATCGCATCTTTAGAATCGCAATTGGAGACACAAAAAAAATTAGTAGAAACTCTCCAAATTCAATTGGAGAAAACAATTCAAATGGAATTGGAATTAGAAGAGAACAAAAAATTAGTTGAGAAGCTCTACTTTGAATTACAAAAAGCTGAAAGCGTTCAATCGGAATTAGAAGAACAAAAGAAATTAGTACAAGAACTTTCTGCCCAGTTACAACAAGCACAAAACGAACAAGATCTTGAAGCAGCTTCCGATGCCTCTCACTCGACAGAATTACAACTAGCAGCCATTGCCAATTATGCACTTCAACGCCGACCGATTGGACGTTCTATTGCCTCCAATCAACCAACCACTGTTTTGTCTAACGAAGATATCGGTTGGTTTGATTAATCTCAGAACCTAGAGCTTTAGTTCTAGGCTCAAAGCTTAACTCGATTAAAATCGATTGAAATTAATGGTGCAAGATCTCAGTTAATCCTACTTCGACTTATTCAACTTATTCAACGGATTTTCGGACTTTCTCGGTATAATCTTTAGGGCGCAGTTGGCGAAAACTTTGAAAAGCTGTTTGTCGCAAACTGAAAGGTAAATAAGATAAGAATAAACCTAATGTAGCCCGACGAGAACGTCCTAATACTTGATTGGATTGTTGGAGTAATTTTCGTCCCTCTTTAGGGTCTCCATTTTCGATCGCTCTTAACCCTAAATCTAGTTTGGTCTGGGCTAATTTGACAAGGCGCTGTCGTTCTAAGTTTTCATCGGGAAATTGGTAGCTATCGATACAAAATACCTTGGATTTTAAGAAATGAAGGTTTTGTTTTAAGCTAGTTTGTCCGCCATGGAAGCGATATTCCATTAAAAATTCTGGTAAAAAATAGCCTTGTTTTCCAGCGATCGCTAATCTGACTAACAGATCGAAATCTTCGCAACCATCTGCTTCGGGACGCATATAATCGACTTCTTGCAAACAAGCGCGACGAAATAGAGTCGAACCGACTTGCAAGCTTTGATAGTAAAAAGTTTGCCACATCAAATCGGGGATTACTCCCCGTTGTAGTTTATCTTTTCCCCACCTAGCAGAATTTTCCTGAGTAACCGACTCAATTCTTTTGCCATTGCGATCGATAATCCAGTGATTGGTACAAACAAAATCTACCGAAGGTTCTGAATCTAAAATAGCGACAGTTTTCTCTAAAAACTCAGGAGTCAGCCCATCATCATCATCAAACTTGATAAAATACTCTCCCGCAGCCGTATCGAAACCAGAGCGCATATTTCGGCTTCTGCCAACATTTTCAGGTTGCCTGATATAGCGAATTCTCGAATCGCGCCACTGACATACAGTCTCCGACGTATTATCCGAAGAGCCATCATCGCAGATAATCAGTTCAAAATCGGGATAGGTTTGTTGGAGAACGCTATTAACCGAATAAGTCAGAAAGTCGGCGCGATTGTAAGTAGGAATACAGACACTAACTTTAGGCATCAAGCAAATTACACAAAACCATAACCTAGAAAATCATTTTATTCCATTAATGATGGACGCGCTTCCCCATTGATTTCGCTTTCCAAAAACCTAGGGTGAAAAATAGTTTTTTTCAGACTCAGAATGCGATCGCACAAAAATTCAGGAACACAATGCGTCCCAAGAATAGTCTAACTAAACGAGTCAACAATCTATAATGACTTATCCGAAAACCAACCTTTGCATGACTAAGATATTAACAAGCTAATGAGCTGGATTGCCTCAGCCAATGGTTATTAGCTAACTTTTAACCGCATACTAAAAGTAACTATATTTTTTTGAGGTGTGAGATAGCCTGTGTCAGCCCATAATATCGAGCGACCTGTGAGTGTTAATGGAATTAAAAATGCAAGTGGCAAAAAATTTCGAGCAAGTTGGTTATTAATTGGCTTAGGATTAACTGGCGTAGCATTGCTTTCGGCAACTGCTGGGGCAATTCTGGCTGTCTCTTTATCCTCAACGCCTTTAAAACAAAGCAAACTATCGCCAGAAGAAGCCGCCGTTTTCAACCAAGAGAAAACCATTTCCTACAAAAATTTGAACTTGCCGCAACTAAGTCGCCCGGTCAATATTTTAGTGATGGGGACTAAAGTTCTGACTTCCGATCTAGAAGAACACGAAAAGCCGCAGGAAGATTTAGGATATCACGCGCTCGTTAACTCTTTTAAAGGACTTTCCGACACCATGCTTTTGCTGCGATTCGATCCTGAAAACGAGAAATTGACCGTGCTTTCAATTCCTCGCGATACACAAGCGCGGATTGAAGGATACGGAGTGAGAAAAGTTAATGAAGCGAATTATTACGGCGGTCCCGCTTTGGCAGCAGAAACGGTAAGCGAACTCATGGGTGGAGTTTCGATCGATCGCTATGTGAGAGTTAATATCCAAGGGGTAGAAAAACTCATCGATGCTTTGGGAGGAGTGACGGTTTACGTTCCCAAAGATATGAAATATCAAGACGACAGCCAGCATCTCTATATCAATCTGAAAAAAGGAAAGCAGCACCTCAACGGAGAAAAAGCCGTTCAGTTTTTGCGTTTTCGCTACGACCAATTCGGAGATATTTCGCGAGTGCAGCGCCAGCAAACTTTTATGAGAGCGCTTGTCGAACAAGCACTCAAGCCGCAAACGTTGCTGAAGATACCAGACATACTTGGGGTCGTGCAATCCCATATCGATACCAATTTGACTCTAGAGGAACTAGCTGCCCTTGCGGGTTATGCCGCGCAAACAAAGCGCTCGAACGTGCAAATGGTTTTGCTACCCGGTGAGTTTAGCGGAGATGGCAGGAAACAAGTAAGCTACTGGCTGCCCAGCAAACGCCGCATTCAGCAAATCGCTACTCAGTATTTCGACCATACTCCTGAGAATGCTAGCGAGTACGGAGAATCTGAAGAGGTCGATCCGACGTCTTTGAGAATAGCGATTCAAGATAGTACCGATAATCCAGAGGCAGTACGAGCGATAGTTCGCTATCTCAAAGAAGCTGGCTATCGTAGAGTTTACGTCAGCGATCGCTGGCAAGAACCTTTGAAAGTTAGTCGCATCGTTGCTCAAATGGGAGATGATGGCGGTGCCGCAGCCCTTCACGCTCAATTGGGCTTTGGCGAAGTATTAGTGGAAAGTACGGGTTCTCTAGCCTCCGATATCACCATTCAATTGGGAGAAGATTGGCAACAGCTAGAAAATTCTGATTCCGAGCGATCGGGTAGTCGGTAGTGGTTAATAGTTAGTAGTTGGTTTTACTACAGACTAACTACTAACACACTCACTGCGATTCTACTCTTTGTCCCTCCTGAATTTGCTCGGTCGGATGGAGAATGACTTTTTCTCCTACTTGGAGTCCCCGTTTGATTGCTGCCTCAAAGCTACTGCGCTGACTAATTTCTATCTCGCGTTTTCTGGCTCGGTTGTTTTCCACGATAAAAGTACACCAAGCCTTTGAATCCGAGCCATTCTGTTGCCTATCACAGCGAAAAAGTGCGCTTAAAGGAACGATTAGTACGTTTTTTCCTTCCCAAACCACAGTTCGCGTCTCCACTCGGTAACCATCGCTTAGGGGAATGGAAGGATTGACAAAATCGGCTATCACATTCACCCGTTGTTCTTCAACTCCAAGCGCTGAAACCTTCGTAAAAGCAGATGGTTCTACATATCGTACTTTAGCCTTTAAAGCTTGCTCTCCTCCCCAATGTTCGATTAGCATCGTTGCCCCAGGTTTTACATTTACTGCATCGCTAGAGAGCAAATCGACGACGATCTCTAAGTCTTTAGGATTGCCTATTTCCAACAGAGGCGTTCCTGCTTCTACATACCTAGCGCTTTCCTGAAGGACTCGCAGGACATAGCCATCAACAGGAGCGCGAATTTCGGTACGTTTGGCTTCATCGGCTAGCTTCTCTAGTTCGGCGCGAACGCTGGCAATGCGAGCATCGTAGACATCAAGCAAATAATCGGGATCGCGCTGTTCTGCTTGCAGAATGGAGAGTTCTTTTTGGGCGGCTGCGACTTCTGCCGCTGCACTGTCAACTTCTCGTTTCGCTGCTTCCAATTCTTTAGCACGGGAGATTTCTAAAAGTTCTGCGTTTTCAAACTCTTGACGGGAGATTGCGCCTTGAGCGTGTAATTGTTGGGCGCGATCGCGATCGCGTTTTGCCTGCGCCAGTGTCGCTTCAATTTGCCTTACTTTCGCCTCTGCTACTCTTTCGGCTGCCACTGCCGCTCTGATGCGTGCTTGGGCTTGAGCTAGCGCCGCCGCTTTCGGTCGCAAGGTTGCCACTCCCGCGCGTTCTGCCTGCCATTCCCGCAGCCGTGCTTGAGATTCTCTGACTTGAGCCGTTAGAGGCAGGGGATCGATTTGGGCAATTAATGCGCCTTTATTTACTTTATACCCTTCTTTGAGGTTAAGGCGAGCCAGCCGCCCTGCCACGGGCGCAGAAACTACGTAACGGTTGCGAATGCGGGTTTCTCCCTCGCTATCTACTGTTACTTGCAAAGAACCGCGCTTGACTGTTGCCATATCAATCCGAATGGGTGCGGGACGGAACGAGAAAACGACTAAGGTAGCGATACCGAGTCCGGCAATCAGGTAAACAAGCTTTTGAGGTAAGTACTTCATAGTTTTCGGGTGGCACTCCCTCTATACTTCCAGCGTAAGCTTGCCAACTGGTATTGCCAGCCGATGGTTACAGTTTGTTATGGTTAGGTGGCGAGTTGTCTTTACATTTAATATCAAGTCCGGTTGAACGACCACAATAACCCGTAGTGCGACCAACAGGAGTCGCGAGCGGGACGTATGCGCTCACGCGCATGCTACGCGCACCCACTACAGTATTATGATTTGAACTTGTCGATACCTATCTTTAGACTCGATACTTTCCTACTCTTTAGTTTTTAAAACAGCAATTAAATCGAGGCGATCGCTCTGTCTGCGAATAATTAACCCAGAAACAAAAGCCGCTACTATGACGATAATAAAAGTAAAAGCATAGGTAGATTTCGTAATAATTAAAGGCAGACGATAAAGCTCGGAATCATAGGCAAAAGACATTAAAGCAGCCAATCCATATCCCAATCCAAAACCAATGGGAATAGCAAACAACGTGAGAATTGCTTGTTCTCCTAGCAGAATAAAGGCAACCTCAGCGCGAGTAAACCCGATAATGCGCAAACTAGCTAATTCTCGTCCCCGTTCGGAGAGAGCGATTCTTGCCGCGTTGTAGATGACGCTAAAGGTAATAATGCAAGCAAAAATGACCAGAACTGAAGTGAATACGCGCAGATTCCTGCCGCTAATCTCCTCGAAACTTCTAATAATTGCTTCGCGCGTCGAAAAACTTGCGATCGCGGGGATGCGTTTTAGGCGAGAATAAAGCTGGCTCGCAAGGTACGGATCGACGGCTAGATAAGCACCAGAGATAGTTTGTCCTTCTCGCATCAGTCGGTTGAGAGCATCGATATCCATATACGCTTGAACGCCGATAAGTTCGTCCACCAATCCCACCACCGGAACTTGACGCACGGGACGACTTTCTTCTAATACCTCGACGGTTAAAGTATCTCCTGGAGTCACGCCGAGGATTTCTGCCAGTTTCGCAGTCAGTACCACCCCATCGGCAGGCAGATAAACCGAGTACAAATTCTTGTCAATCAAGCTGCGAAATTCCCCTCTTGGATCGATTCCCGTTAAGGCAGTGCGATAGGTGCGATGCTCGAAGCGCAGGCGCACGGGCACCAGGCGAAATGGTTCGGAACGGATAACTCCAGGCAAATGAGCCACTTCGTAACGAGTCCGAGCGGGGCAGGGTTGGTTGAAGACAACGGTTATATCCTCTCGCTGAACAGTGTGGAATTGCACCGCCATCAGATAAGTTATGGCATCTTGGAAATAAAGCCCTGTCACTAGAATCGCCACTGCTACGGCAATCCCTAGCATAGAAAGAAAAGCCTGGATGGGTTTGCGTTCTAGGTTGCGCAGAATAATGCGACTTGCAGGCGAAAAAAGACGCTGTAGTCCTAGCCTTTCAATTATTGTCGGTTTAAATCGAGCCGGGGATTCGGGGCGCATGGCTTCTGCTGGGGGTAAGAAAATTGCCCGCCGTACTGCTACAATTGCACCGATCGCGGCGGCTGTAAAACTGACTAAAATTGCAGTTATGAGTAAATTCGAGCCGACTTCGTAGCGTAAAATGGGAAAGCGGAAAAATTCAGCATAAAGTCGCGTCAGTCCGTTGCCCAACCAAAGACCGACCAATATACCCACAATAGCCCCGACGCTGACAATGGCAAAAACAAATTTTAGATAGTGAATGCCAATGGCGAGATTGCTATAGCCAAAGGCTTTGAGGACGGCAATCTCTTCTCTTTGAGTTCCTACCAGACGAGAGAGGACGACGTGAAGGAGAAAAGCTGCGATCGCTAAAAAAATCGAAGGAACAACAGTGGCGGTGACTTCCAGGCTTCTAATCTCATCAGAAATAATTCTGTTAGACACCTGATCCTTGCGTCCATAAGCCCCCAATCCCCCGTAGCGTTCTAATAAGCGATCCAAGCGATTGATGACCTCAATTTCTCGCGCCCCCGGACTCAAGGAGAGAGTAACATTATTGAATGCCCCATCCAGATCGAAAGCGTTTCCCAATGCTTCTCGTCCCATCCAAATAATTCCGAAACGCTTGTTATCGGGATACAATTCTCCCGCCCCGCGCACCTCGTAAACGTACTCTGGGGAAAGGGCGATCCCGACAATCCGCAACTTTTGCCAGCGACCGTTAATAATGGCACCAATTGTATCGCCTAAGTTCAATTGGTTGGCTTCGGCAAAGGCTTCGCTGACTAGCACCTCATTTCCTCGCCCCCGCTCAATGTAGCGTCCTTGGCGGATAAACAAGTCGTTGAGCATGGAGACGCGGCGTTCTGGAATTGAAATCAGTCTTCCCGTCGCGGGTTCTTCTAAACCTGGAACGTCGAGGGTGACATCTACAACAATGCGCGTTTGAGTTTGAGCAACTCCTGAAATGTCTGTAATTTGCGTTTTGAGCGTTTCTGGGGCGCGTTTAAGGGAGGCAAAAATTTGGGCAAAATGATAGCGATCATAGTAGGTGGCTTGAGTCAATTGTAGGGAATTATAGGCACTCATTGCTAGGACAAAGCTAGCGATCCCACAGGCGACAACCAGAGCTATTGCTATAATCTGACCCCGCAAGTGCCAGAGTTCGCGTAGTAGTTTCAGGTCGAGGGCATACATTACCAAGAAATCATTTCGATTTTTTCTCTTGAATTTTAAAAGTTAAAATTAGATCGATTGCTAGTAAATCGCCGCAAAGTTGGCAAACTACTATGAAAATCCTAGCCAAATGGTCGGTCGAAGATTACCATCGAATGATTGAGGCAGGGGTTTTGCGCGATCGCCGCCTGGAGTTACTAGCTGGTGAGATTATTGAAGTGAGTCCAGAAACGCCCCTTCATTACAATACGGCAAAACGAGGAGCAAGATATCTGGAGGAATTGCTAGCTGGTAGAGCCGAAGTTCGCTTTAATGGACCGATAACTTTGTCCGATTCGGAACCCGAACCAGATATCGCCATTGTTAGACCGCCAGAATCGAGATACGACGCTCGCCATCCTAATCCAGAAGATATTTTTTTTCTCGTTGAGGTAGCTCAGACTAGCCTGAAAAAAGACTTGGAACTTAAGAAATCAATCTATGCTGCTGCTGAGATTCAAGAATATTGGGTTTTGGACTTACAAAGTAGAAAAATTACTGTATTTCGAGAACCACAAGAAGGTGACTATTCGCTCGAACAAGAATTGAGTCGAGGAAACCTTTCACCGATCGCTTTTCCAGATATTAAAGTAACAGTAGAAAGGCTCTTGACTTGACCAGAACAATTGACAATAGAGCTGCTGCTGATTGACTGACAAATCTTTGTCCCCTCATCCCTAAATCCCTTCTCCCACAAGGGGCGAAGGGACTTCAGGCAAAAATCTTAAGTTGAAAGCTCCTCTCCCGCTCGGGGAGAGGGGTTGGGGTGAGGGCGATTTGAGTTTTGTCACTCAACCAGGAGCTGCTGACTAATTGCGAACTGATAATTGCGAATTGTGAATTGGTATTACCACTCTAACTGGGCAGGCGCTTTCTTAGTCTCGTTGCACTGTATTTTAATTATTTCACCGCTGCGCATAGTAATCACTCGATCTGCCATTGCTGCAATCCCGGCATTATGAGTAATGACCGCAGTAGTCGTTCCCAATTCCCGATTGACTTTCTCTAATACTTCTAAGACAAGCTTTCCTGTCTGAAAGTCTAATGCGCCTGTCGGTTCGTCACACAATAAGACTTGCGGACGTTTGACAATGGCACGAGCGATCGCAACTCTTTGCTGTTCTCCCCCTGATAGTTGGGCGGGAAAGTGATTTAGTCTTTCGTCGAGTCCTACTAATCCTAGCGCTTCTCTAGGGCGCATCGGACGAGTCGCAATTTCGGTGACGAGGGCGACGTTCTCTAATGCGGTTAGACTAGGAATTAAATTGTAGAATTGGAAAACAAAACCCACATATTCTCGGCGGTAGTAGGTGAGGGCGCGATCGTCTGCCTTAGTGAGATCCCAGTCGCGGAATTTTACTTGTCCCCCGGAAGGAATGTCGAGTCCTCCGAGAATATTCAACAGAGTTGACTTTCCACTTCCGGAAGGACCGAGTAAGACGACCAATTCTCCTTCATAAAGGTCGAGAGTAACCGATTTAAGTGCCTGAACTTTCACTTCTCCCATTTGATAGGTCTTGCTAACATCGCGCATTTGGAAGATGGGAGATTGGGAAGTGGCGATCGCGCAAGGATTTGCGCTCGATGGCTCGTTGCTGCGATTGCCCATGGTTTCATTTATTCTAGAGCAGCTTATCTACGATTCTATCGAAGCGATCGCCAATTGACTTCGACTAGCGACTAATTTATCGATAAATAGCCCTGTTCGCATAATCGACTAAACCAGCACCGATGAAGTAACCGTAGTTATTTAACCGATCTCGTTGGGCGACTCTAGAAGGATGATTGTAAACTTCTGCTAACCCCAAGCTTAAAAGCGTCACACATCCTAGGACAATGCAGTAGTTGCGAATTACGATAGTTGTTTTGCGATCTCGAAGGGCAAATAACAGTTTGCGCCATCTTATGTTGTTATCTTCTCCAAAAAAGAGATAATTCAATAGCTCTTTCCAAGGTATCGATTGTTCAAATATTCTTTGGGTATGCAACTTTCATATCTCCATCGAGAATTTTACACAATTAGTCAAGAGATTTTTAGAGCGATTTCCTCTCAATTCAATCTAAATGACTTGGCAAATAATCCCAAAAACTAGAGAATTCTTTGGATAAATTTAGCCAAATAATAGCAGAAAAAAGCAATTTTAACGTTAAGTAATTTAAATTTTTCTGGCTTTGCGCTTTAGTTACAAAGAATCGCGCGTATCGTAGCCAAAACTTAGCAAAATAGTAAAAATAGATTTTTGATTTAGGCAGAGCAGCATGTCAGAATCTAGAGCTGAGGGACGGTTGTTAGCCTCACTAACAGCTTGCTTTTATGGACTTTTTACCTTACTGCCAGACAGTCACAGTTTAACGGTCAAATGGCCGTGGGTGGCTATCTGGCAGATCGGATTGCTGTGTCCGGTACTTTGGTTACTGTGGCAGCTTTGGCACTGGAGACGAGTGCGATCGCTGGGCAATGGCTTAGATTGGTGCGTCGGGTTGGGCATAATTGGCTTGCTAATTTCTAGCATTTTCGCCCAATTTCCGAACCAAGCGCGTTGGTATGGGTGGTGGGCGTTATGTTTTCTAGCGGCTTTATACGCTTTAAATAATTATTTAGATAATTCCGATCGCCGCGATCGCGTCCTAGCGACGCTAGGGTATGTGGGTTTGTTCTTTGTCATTATCAGCCTTAGCCTTTGGACGACGCAAACTTTAATGCCGGAATTAGCGCGTCTAGAGTCGCTTAAGCAATATGGCGTTAATTTGCCGTTTGATTTTTCGGTTCTGGAGTTACGCAACTGGGCACCCCTGGGACACCAAAACTATGTGGCTGGCTATTTGATGCTAATCTTACCCTTGTTCGCAGGGTTGAGTATTCTTCGTGTAGGATGGCGGCGCTATTTGTGGCTGGTAGCCATTGGTTTGGGTTTATTAGACCTCTACAGTACCAGTTCTAGGGGTGGATGGTTGGGATTATTTGCCCTTTGTTTGTTTGGTTTAGGGGTTTTATTATTCGGCAGTCGAATTCCCAAACTTTGGCTTGCTACGAGAGGAATGGCAACGATCGCCCTGCTGTTATTGCTTGTCTTTGCCAATAATCGCCTTCGCACCTTAATCGTGGCAATCCTCCAAAATCCAGGCGGAGGAGAACTTGCCTATCGCCTGATTAACGCTGCGCTGGGCTGGCAGATGGGCAGCGATCGCCCTTGGACGGGAATTGGGATAGGCGGCGTTCCTTTTGCCTATCAAAAATACCGTCCCATCTGGGCGGGACGAGAATCGGAGTTGGCTTATCAGTTGCATAGTACCCCGGTTCACCTCTGGGCGGAGTTGGGCATCTGGGGCATTATTCCCGTATTGGGCGCGATCGCGTTGCTCGTTTATTGGCTAGTCAGGCATCAGTTGCGTCAGACTCCCATAGCGCACGGCGATCGTATTCTCCTGTGGAGTCTCTATGGCGGATTACTCGTTTATGGAATGATGAGTCTAACGGATTACCAATTAGATAACGTTGCCATTAGCGGCGCGATCGTCATTTATCTAGCTTGCATTGCCTCGATATTTAAAAGTCAGAAGTCAGATTTAGAGACTCGATATCTCAAATCTCCACAGAAGTCAAAATTTAACTTCCCGTTTTACGTTGGATTTGGCATTCTCCTAACCGCCCTCATTTGGCTAATTCCAATTCATCGTGCCTGGCAACTGTCTAGCCAGGGGTTTCTGGCACTCAGTCAGGAGAAAGTCGAGATATTTGTCGATCGCTTAACTAGGGCACATCAACTGGTGCCCTGGGAACCCTATTACCTCTATCAGTTAGGTTGGAATCTCGGCGATCTTGCCTTGCGAACTAACGATCCTCGGCAACGACAACAGTTATTCAATGAGAGTATCGCTTGGCTGCAAAAAGGAAATACTATCTCGCCCTACCAAGAATTTGGCTATAGCAATCTCGGCTGGTTGTTGCTGCAAAGCGATCCGAAAGCTGCCAGTCAAGCATTTGCCCGTGCCGCACGACTGGTTCCTGCCAAACGCGGCGTGATGTTTGGATTGGGATTGAGTCTATTGGGGCAAAGAAAAGCCGATTTAGCAATAGAAGCCTTTTCTCTAGAAGGACTGCGCGATCCGTTATTTATTACCAGTCCCGTCTGGCGATCGCAAGGATTGCAACCTATCTATTCTCAAGTTCTCGATCGCATGGCAACCCGCTACCAGGAGTTGTTGCAAAAATATTCTCAATCGGAAGAAATGAACGCTTACTTACATCGCAGTCGCGGCGGGTTGTACTGGTGGCAAGGAAATTTAAAAGCTGCTCGCGCCGACTGGGAGGCATATAAAACGCCCCTCAGTCAAACAATCCTGGCGCTTGCCGAGGGAAAATCTCCCCAAGCAATTCTCTCCCAACCCCCTTCCTCTCCAGAAATGATGCTTATTCAAGCTTGGGCAAATCCTTCTCAAAGAGCCAATTTACTCCGACAGGCATGGATTCTTGCTACCAAAACCAAATTGCCTGCCGAGATAGAACGAAACTTGTTGGCGAGTATGGAACGTTCCGATCGTTTTGACCGATGGCTCAAACAAGATGCTCCAGTCTGGCAATATCGTCGCCAGCGATTGGGGTTTGGAGTCTTGAGTCGGCATATCGATGGCTCCATTCCGACTGACTTCTGGATAGTTGCCGATAACATTGCCATGACTACTTGGTTTGCCGAACTGCTGACCTCGCCAGTTTACATGCCAGAGCTAGACTTAGCCTTGCAGCCCTGGCAGGATGCTGTAATCAAAGAAATTTTGCCATAATCTCTAAACTGGATGGAAGTAAAAAGCAAGTCCCAAAACGGTATAGGTTGCCAGTAATAGCGTTCCTTCCAGCCAATTTGACGTACCATCAGAACTAATCGAGTTAGCCGTCAAGACAGCTACCACTACCGCAACCAATTCAAAGGGATTAAAGTCTAAATCCATTGGTTGACCGATCGCCCAACCTGCAATCACTAGCACAGGAGCAACGAATAAGGCAATCTGCAAGCTAGAACCGACTGCAACTGACATCGAAAGATCCATTTTATCTTTCATGGCAACGGTGACTGCTGTTGCATGTTCGGCAGCATTACCGATAATCGGCAGAAATATTACCCCTGTAAACAGTTCCGTCAGCCCCAATTCGGAGGTAGCGACTTCGAGGGACTCTACTAATAATTCTGACTCCACCGCCACGCCGATCGTAACGGCTAGCAAAACGCCGATCCAAAACCAGATATTAATGCCCGATCTTAATTCTTCAATCGTTTCGGGAGTTTCCTTTGTCGATTCTGGTTCTAATTCTGCCACTCCTACATCGTAGAGATAGGAGTGAGTTTTCATAGAAAACAATAGAGTTAGCCCGTAAACTGCAATTAACACCACTGCTACGGCTACAGATAGCTGTTGCAGAATCTTTTCGCCAATGCCGCTAGAAGTGTATTCCACCGCAGTCGGTAAAAGAATGGCAATAACTGCCAAATTCATTGAAGAAGCATTCATTCGGGCGGCTATCGGTTGAAAAGTCTGCTCTTTGAAACGCAATCCTCCCAACAGTATGGCAAACCCCATGACTAGGAGCAAATTACCGATAATCGAGCCTGCAATAGTGGCTTTGACGACATCGATCAATCCTTCTTTGAGGGCGATAAACGCCAGAATTAATTCGGTTGCGTTGCCAAACGTAGCGTTTAGGAGTCCTCCTAAATTGGGACCTAAAACAACAGCAATTTCTTCGGTTGCCGTTCCCATAAAAGCAGCTAAAGGAACGATCGCTAATGCTGCGGTAATAAAAACCAGCGTTTCTCCCCACTCTAGAAAATGAGCAGCAATCGAGATAGGAATAAAGACTAACAAAACAAAAAAGAGAGTATTTTTGTCGAGCATCTAGATATTTCTGCTAAAAAATCAAACGATCGCTAGTTTAGCCTTTCTATTCGCTAGCAACCATATTTCTCTGAAACGAGAGCATAGCAGCGGTTCTACAACCTCAATGAGACCGTTAAATTGTGCAATAAAAAACGATCGCCCCTAGAACTTTGAAGAATTTCTGGGTGCGATCGCTCCGGTGTTATCTTAACTTAAAAATTCTCGGTTTCAGATGGCGACCCCCCTGCACCTGGTTGATTGAGAAAGAGATTTCCTGCCGAATCGTTTTGATAGATACAATCAATTCTGGGTTTGCTTTCCAGGACTCCTGTAAAACCAAAAGTATTCATTCGGTTTTTGCATTCGTTAACTTGTTGGGAATTAACTAATTTTCGTTGCTCTAAAATAGCCCAGTTATTGCGGCGTAAAACGCATCCCGGCTGCATGGTCGGTTGGGTTACGTAGACGCTGAATGGGCTTAAAGTGACGAAAACGCGCATATCTGTAACCATTGCACTAGCCCCGTATTGAACGCACAGTTCGGGGTTAGGAGCACTGCGATCGATAAAATCGCGGGAGGCAACGTTTTCAGGGTTAACCGTTGTCGTCGAACTTAACCCGATGCCAACGCCGATTCCCAAAACAAAAATACCGCCTAAGAGGGCTACTAAAGCGTAGTTAAGCCTTTTAAACAATCCGCCCGATTCCGATGGTTCCGAAGCTGGATATCGAGAAGAGGTAGAACGCGGAGGAGAATAGCGAGGTCTACGTGCCATAGATATTTTTGGGAATCGATAACATTTCTATCCTAGCAAGCCAAACCGCTCGGAATTAGGAATTAAACGCAATCTTTTTAGTAACCTGTAAATGTGATACAATCGCAGCTTAAAGTTAATTATATTCTGAAAGCGATCGAATTAAGGATTTTTTTGAAACTGTATGGAAATTGTTCTCACACTAGGTGTTGTCGCAGCAGCTTTAATTGCATTCGTTTTTGAGTGGTTGCCGATTGATATTACCGCTCTTATCGTTGCGATCGTTTTAGTTTTATTGGGATTGGTTACGCCAGATGAAGCCATTGCTGGTTTTGGCAATTCCGCCACCATTACCGTTATGGCAATGTTTATCCTCAGTGCCGGAATTACGCGCACGGGGGCTATTCAAATCGTTCGCGATTTATTAATGAAATGGGGAGGAAAAAGTCCGACTCAGCAAATCTTTGTTTTGGGAATGATTGTTGGACCGATCACGGCATTTATCAATAACACGGCTGTTGTTGCTGTCTTTCTTCCTATTGTTGAAGATTGGTGCAAAAAACAAAAAATTTCTGTCTCAAAGCTGTTAATTCCCCTATCTTATGCCACTGTTTTAGGAGGAATGATTACAGTGATTGGAACTTCTACCAATATTCTGGCAAGCGGCGTATCTAAAAAATTAGGATATGGAGAATTTAACTTATTTCAGTTTACCGCTCTAGGTCTGATTACTTTTATAGTTGGTTTAGTTTATCTGTCTATAGTTGCCCCTCGACTGCTTCCCGAACGCAAACCAGCTAGCAGCGGTCATTTGAGTGAAGATTACAAGCTTCAAGATTATGTTAGTGAGATTACTATTCCGCCCAATTCTAGTCTAATCGGACAAACTTTAAGAGAAAGCGGAATTCAACGTAAATTCGATCTATCCGTATTAGAAATTATTCACAATGGCAACCATTTTCCTCAACCTTTAGCCGATAAAAAATTATCGGCTGGAGATATTTTATTAGTACGAGGCAGGCGAGAAGAGTTACTCAAAGTTAGAGATGAAAGGGGCGTTGAAATATTAGCTGATGTTAAGTTTGGCAATGGTTCTTTAGAAAGCGAACTCGACACGGGAGAAGAGAAAATTGCTGAAGTTTTGATTCTCTCTAATTCTCGTTTAATTGGAGCTACGCTGAAAGATTTGCGTTTTCGACAGCGTTATAATGCCACGGTTCTTGCTATTCGCCGAGGAGAAGAGTTACTCAGAGAAAGGTTAGGAAAAGTTCCTTTAAGATTTGGAGATTTATTATTAGTACAAGGACCGAAGGAAAGTTTTATTGGTTTGCAAACAACGCGCGAACTCTTGGTTTTAGAAGAAAGAGATGTGGAAAATCTCAGACAAAATAAAGCCTGGATTGCTTTGGCAATTATTTTAGGTGTTGTTATCGTTGCTGCTTTGGATTGGCAACCTATTTTGGTGACGAGTTTAGTTGGCGTTACATTGATGATTATTACGGGGTGTCTCAAACCGGGCGAAATTTATGGTGCCGTTCGTTGGGATATTATTTTTCTCTTAGCTGGATTGATTCCTTTAGGAACGGCAATGGACAAATCGGGTGCAACTGAATGGTTGGCTAATGGCTTGGTATCTATTGGAGGAAATCTTTCTGGATTTTGGATCTTAACCTTTTTCTATTTGGCTACTTCTTTTCTGACAGAAATTCTCTCAAATAATGCTGCGGTCGTGTTGATGATTCCCATAGCGGTTGAAGTAGCAAAAACTCTCAGTCTCAATCCGCTGGCTTTCATGTTTGCCGTCACTTTTGCTGCTTCTAATAGTTATTTAACCCCAATTGGCTATCAGACAAACACGATGGTTTATGGACCGGGTGGCTATAAGTTTTTAGATTTTACTCGTGTGGGATTGCCTCTCAATTTAATCCTGACGATTCTTACGCCATTATCGATCGTCTGGCTTTATGGTTTATAAGGTTGGCAATGAGACATTGCATGCGACGTTTCTACTGCCTGTAAAGGATTTCAATTTACGCTCACTCCGTTTTTCCCGACCTCGATCGCTCGGATTGTCTTGGCAATTAGATAGCGTTTATTGTGGTAGAAAAAGCTTAATTCCCATGAATCTAAAAATTGCCTTTCTCGGTCTCGGCGTTATGGGTGCTCCCATGACAGCCAATCTAGTACGCAAAGGATTTTCCGTTAGTGCTTGGAATCGTACCCCCAATCGTCCTACCATTGCGATCGCAGCTGATGCAGGCGCAACAATTACCGCTTCTATTCAAGAGGCTGTGGAATCCGCCGAGATAATTTTTACCTGCGTCGGCGACGTTCCCGATGTAGAAGCCGTTATTCTGGGCAGTGAAGGAGTCGTTCGTTATGCCCAACCCGGTGCCCTCATTGTAGATATGAGCACTATCGGCAGCAATGCCGCTCGCCAAATCGGTATGGAGGTGCAAAAACATCGCCTGCGCTTCCTTGATGCTCCTGTTTCTGGCGGCGATCTTGGAGCGCATAAAGGAACCCTTACGATTATGGTAGGCGGCGAGCCAAAAGATTTTGAGGAATGCAAGCCAGCCTTTGAAGCGATGGGAAAAACCATTCGCCTCTGCGGACCGATAGGCAGCGGTCAAGCCGTAAAATTATGCAATCAAATTCTAGCAGCCGTGCATATGGTGGCATTATGCGAAGCGCTAGAAATGGCTAAAAGACAAGGCATAGACCCCAACCTAGTTGTAGAAGTTTGCAGTACGGGAGCGGCAGGATCTTGGGCGCTAGCAAATTTGGGTCCGAAAATCATTGCCTCCGATCTCGATCCGGGTTTTGCGATTCGGCACATTCTCAAAGATTTGCGTTTGGTAAAAGAAACGATGCAATTTTGGCAAGGACAATTCCCAGGTGTAGAGTTAGCTAACCATCTGTTCAAAATTGTTAGCGAATTAGATGGGGGCAAAGGTGAAGCATTAGGGACTCAAGCAATGATTCGTGCCTATGAAACTCGATAGCCAACAGACTTCTTGCGGAAGTAGCGCAAAGGGGAGAGAGTGAGTATAAAGGAACCAATCAATCTACACTCGCCTTTCCCCCTTCCCCCGTATTTTGAAGGTCGAAGTTAGAGGAGACGCCGTTATCAAAAAAGCGGAGTATCTCTAACCAATATTAACTTTGACAACTTTTTGCTTTTGTGCTTCCGCTTTTGGTAGCGTTAGATGCAAGATGCCGTTCTTGTAATCAGCCATCACCTTCGTATTTTCTATACGAGTGGGCAAGGCAATTACGCGACGGAATTTCCCATAGCGAAATTCTGTGCGAGTCATGCCTTCTTCTTGAGTCTTGGTTTCGGATTTGCGTTCGCCGCTGATACTGACGGACTCAGCAGTTACTTCGATGTCGATGTCTTTGGCTTCCAAACCCGGAACTTCTACTTTCAGGTGAACTGCATCAGCTGTTTCTGTCATTTCTGCGGCTGGCACGTGAGATAAACTAATTCTTTCACCATTAGGATAAGTCGTAGGAGCTAGCGTATCAAACAAGCGATTCATTTCTCTTTTCAGTGCTTCAACTTCTCGGAAAGGTTCCCAGCGCATAAGCGACATATTTTCCACCTCCAATTCAAAGATTTAAAGACCGACTAAGGTTTTGTTTGATTGTTCGCTCGAACTATCTACCTCTGATAATAAGAATAATGCAGCTAATGAAATTGGCTAATCTAGTTTTGCGTACCTAATATGGAGCGATCGCCGTACTCAACAATAAAATCTTGGCAGCAGCTATACGGAAGCCGTCGCGATCGCATTTCAGCTAAACTGATCTGTAGAAAACACCAAAAAAGCGTCACTTTTTAGTACCGAATCTTTATGCAAAAGCGACACTCGTTTGACTCATCCCAGATCATGTACCGTGCTGAAGAGTTATTAAAGGCTGCCTCTAACCGCTATCGAATCACCGTTCAAGTTGCCAATCGAGCCAAACGTCGTCGGTATGAAGAGTTTGATAATATTGACGATCCGATGATGAAACCTGCTATTCGTGCCATCATCGAAATGTCAGACGAACTCACTCAACCAGAAATCATCGGCGACTAAAACTAGACAAAATGCTCTGGAAAGCGCTACGGAAGCATCAATCTATGCAACGAGCCAAACCAATGCGGCGACGAGTTCTAGCTATTGTGGTCGGGTTAGTATTGGCTCTGGGAGTAGGATACCTCAAACAGAGGGGAATCGCGATCGGGTTTGGCTCGCAGCCAGTCGCGGCTCAAACCATGCGTCCCGAATCCGTTGCTGCTACTGTTTATCAGCGTCTTCCCAACCTCCCTAAAGAAAATCAATACCTTCGTCGGGACACGGGAAAGGTAGACGAACAAAACACCCTAATAACTCGTTTGGTGCGCTATCACCAAGATTTGAAAAAGCGTCAGACTAACTTTCGGCTAGACTGGAAACTCACCTTAGCGGATTATTTAGGGGTTAACGAGCCTATCAAACCCGATCGCTATCCAGGGCAAAGCAGTTTAAAAACTAACCCGATGGAAAACGATGTCAAAGCCATTCGCCATCTCAATCGTCGCCAGAGAGATGAGTTAGTCGATGCCTTAGTTAGCGCCTACAAAGCGAACGAGCCAAACCCGCCAACTCCCAATGTCAATCCAAATTCCAATTCCTCGCCCAAACCCGCTCCTCAATCTCCTTCTGTGCCAAGTTCCTCTAGTCCTTCGATGTCTAAACCGGGCGATTCTCAATTACTCCAGCCATGAGCGATCGCTTGTTGAGAGTGGGAAATGGTTGGCGTATTGGTTGGAATCCCAACGCAGAAATTTACAAAGGGTTAGTAGGCGGCGAGGATTGGGCGATCGAGTTAACCGAAGACGAGTTAAATGATTTTTGTTGCTTGCTCGAGCAACTGACCCAGATGATGACTTGCATGGCTGATGAGTTGATGGATGAGGAGAAAATCGCCTGCGAAGCAGAAAGCGATCGCCTTTGGATGGAAGTAGAAGGTTATCCCCACGCCTATTCTCTGCGCTTGATTCTCAATCAAGGTCGCTGTTGCGAGGGGTATTGGTCGGCAGAAGCTGTGGCAGAGTTAGTACGAGCTGCGCGAACGCTGAAGGGATTTTGAACGCGAGTTGCTTGCTAATTTTCGGTAACAGAGTGTATACTAAAAAATCGTCGCAGGCATCGGGGCGTAGCGCAGCTTGGTAGCGCACCACTTTGGGGTAGTGGGGGTCGTGGGTTCAAATCCCGCCGCTCCGATTTAATGAAAACCTTCTTTAGCATAAGGTTTTCGCGTTTTTAGATAGAGGGGCGATCGCCAGGCTCATTCTCGAAATTTATGAAACTATAGCACTATTGTTTCGATCGCTCTAAATTTTTTGAGCATTGAATTAATCGTCGCTCTCAACCATGACAAAAATCATGGAGACAATTACCTAGTGATGGTTGAAAGTCAGAGAAAACATATCTAGTTCGTCGATACAGAATTCGTGACATTTATCAGATGTTTTTTCCTAGTTGAATCCATAGGATAAATGCAGTTGAAATCAGTTTAATAAAACGCGCTAGGAGAATTTCGATGAATGGGGAAGAAAGGCTAGAAGCGTTACGGATGAAGATCGCGCACAGACAGATGCAATATATCCTGGATTGTAAAAGGCTAGAGGAATTGGTTAAACCAGGACATACGTATACCTACGCCGAACTGATTAAATCGCTCGAACTGGCGAAAAACGTTGCCACCTATATCGCAGTCAAAACAGCCGTTGAAGAGATGACCGAAAAAGTCGTGCAAGAGCTGGCTAAAAGAGTGACAGAAGAAGGCTTTGTGGCTGTCTTTAGTTCCGCCGTCGAACCCCTCATCCTGCGCGAAGCTCAACTAATCTCCCAACGCCAATTGAAACGAACCTCTCAATAGCACGGAAAGCCTTCGTCAAACAATATATGCGATATATGCGATCGCGATGTAGAGATGCGATCTGTTTGGCATCAAAGCCTAGAACTTTAGTTCTAGGCTCAAAGCTCAACTCGATGAAAATCGACTGAAATTCCTATTGGGTCTCTTTTAGAAGACTTTTTCGATCGACCAGGAAATTCATTACAAAAGCGGTTGTTGCCACTGCTGCAAGATCTAAATATAAATAAAAGGAGATCGACGCAATTGAGATTAAGTCTACGAACACTTGATGACTCATCAATATTGCCTAGCAGTACTTCCAGGCGAGGGAATTGGACTAGAAGTCGTAGAAGCTGCACTAAAAATTCTTCAACAGGTTGCTCGACTCAAAGGATTTTCTGTTGAGGTAAATTATGGACTCATTGGAGAACCAGCTTTAGAGACATGTGGAAACTTTTTTCCAGAAGAAACAGCACAACTGTGCGAGAGGTCTGATGGCATTCTGTTTGGTGCAGTATCCAGGGGAGGACTCTTAGAGTTACGAAAACGTTTCGATTTGTTCGTTAATCTTCGTCCCATTCGCACTTTCAACAGTTTGCTCGTCAAATCGCCACTCAAAACCGAACGACTCAAAGGAGTAGATATCCTCTTCGTGCGAGAATTGACAAGCGGGATCTATTTTGGGGCTTCTGGACGCACCGAAGATGAGAGGGGTACTTATGGTTATCACACCATGCGCTACTACGACTGGGAGATAAGACGGATAGCAAGGGTTGCTCTCGAAAAAGCTAGAAGTCGCAAAGGTTTACTGACTGTTGCTCATAAGGAAAATGCATTGCCCCATTTACCGTGGAGTCATCTCGTGAAAGAAGAAGCCGAACATTTTCCTGGCGTAGTCGTAGAACCCATGCTAGTAGACAACTTGGCGATGCAATTAGTCATCAATCCCCAGCGTTTCGATGTGATTTTAGCTGGCAATCTTTTTGGAGATCTTCTTAGCGATCTTGGCGGAGCAATAGTTGGTTCGATTGGATTGCTAGGTTCTGCCAGTCTCAATGCAAATGGCTTTGGAATGTACGAAGCCATTCACGGTACGGCACCGGATATTGCGGGTAAAGGAATTGCTAATCCTCTCGGAACGCTGGCAGGAATTATTTTAATGCTTCAGCAATGGGGTGAAGAGGAATCCGCACAAATGTTGATTCAAGCACAAGACAACCTTTTGGCGAAAGGATACCGAACAGCCGATTTAGCGCCTCAAGGCAAAGAAATTTTAGTCAATACGGAGGAATTAGTCGAGTTATTTGTAAACGAGCTTTCAATTCTACAGCGTTTCTAAATGAATCGTAAAATCATGTTGTAGTGCGACCAACAGGAGTCGCGAGCGAGACGTTTGCGCAAAGCGCAGCGCCCAAAAAGGCGGATCGCACTACTTTTCACAAATCAAATAGACTTGCTAAATCTTCCTTACAGACTTATAACCGGGCTATCGCTAGTTTATCTTGTCTTCTTTTTTGATAAGGTGTTGACTTTGCGATCGCATTTTGAAATCATAGCTCTATAAATATATTTGTAAGTTATTAGCTGGATAATTAATCTATGTTTATTGACAAATTTACTCCGATAAATATGATAATAAAAAAATAAAATGGCTTTTGATTTTTAGGTGAGGAGTGGTGAATATCTCAGAGAAAATTTTAATACTCGGTGATGATATTAACACCGATGATATTATCCCAGCCAAACGCGGCACCAATGCCGATCCCGCCCATTTAGCACGCTATGCCTTCGAACATCTAATAGGAGAAGGGAAGCTGCTAGAATACGATATCATCGAGGCAGGACATAACTTTGGCTGCGGTTCTAGTCGAGAATTTGCTCCAATTGCTATCAAAGTAGCAGGAATTAAAAAAGTTCGCGCTCGTTCTTTTGCAGAAATTTTCTATCGCAATAGTATCAATATCGGTCTATCATTAGAAATTATCGGGGATAGCCAACAGAATCCAGTCGTAGATGCGATCGCGCGGGCAGGCGGTTTAATTACCTTCAACCAAAAACGTCTGAGAGGTGAAGTTTCTGTACCCAAAAGTCTCACGCCAGCGCGATCGATGACGATGGCAGAAAAGATGCTTGCCCGTGCTTCGGGCAATGCTTTCGTCCAACCTGGCGAGGTTATTTTTGCCAAAGTCGATTTGGCAATGTCCCACGATGCCATTGCAGGGCCAGTCGCTCAACTTTTCTACCAGCATTTTGGAGAGAATGCGAAAGTCTGGAATGCAAATAAAGTTGTTTTAGTTGCCGATCATTTCATTCAAATTAACGACATCAGGAAAGATGAAGGCGCAACGAAGATGCATCAACAAATGGTGCAATTTGCACGAGAGCAAGGTTGCCATCTATTAGACGTGGTTTCTCCAGGCGAAGCGGCAGGTATTTGCCACGTTCTCCTACCAGAAAAAGGCTTCATCCGTCCAGGGATGGTTATTGCAGGGACGGATTCTCATAGTTGCACCTATGGGGCATTTGGTTGCTTTTCTACTGGGGTAGGAACGACTGACATGGCGAATCTCTTTGCAACTGGGGATATGTGGATTCGCGTTCCAGGAACGTTGCTGTTTGAATTATCGGGAACGCTTCCCAAACAGATCGGCGCTAAAGATATTATGCTCTTTATCCTGGGTCAAATCGGCTGCAATGGGGCAACTGGAAAGGCGATCGAATTTCGGGGCAGTATTATCGAGCAATTGCCAATCGACGAACGCATGACTCTGGCAAATATGGCGATCGAGTGCGGGGCGATATGCGGTTTAATTGCTTCCGATGAAGTGACGCTTAAGTACGTGCAAAGTCGCACGCAAGAGGAATTTGAAGTAATAACCAGCGATCGCGATGCAGAATACGAAGAAATTTATCGATTCGATCTCAGTAGTCTAGAACCGCAAATTGCCTGTCCGCAAAAACCCGATCGCGTGGTCAGTATTGGGGAATTGGGTGAAGTTCCTATTACGCGGGCGTTTATCGGTTCCTGCACGGGAGGAAAACTCTTCGATCTGGCCCAAGCTGCTGAAGTGCTTAAAGGGCGCAGAGTTGACCCTAGAGTAAGTCTGTTTGTCGTTCCCGCTTCTGGAGAGGTTCGTCAAAAAGCTCAGGAATTGGGCTACTTAGATATCTTAGAACAAGCAGGCGCACAGGTTCTCAAATCTGGCTGCGGTGCTTGCATCAATGCCGGAATTGGAGTTTTAGGCAAAGAAGAGACGGGGATTTATGCCACCAATCGTAACTTTAAGGGACGCAGTGGCGATCCGACGGCTAGAAATTATCTTGCCTCTCCGCGCGTGGTTGCGATTTCAGCAGTAAAGGGGAAAATTAGCGATCGCATCGAGGATAAATGAGCGAGCGCATTTTTTTATTACGGGAGCTAATAGACTTGTTGATAGGGGAATGACGCGAAAAATGATTTATGTATAAAATTCGCTTAATTTAGCGTGCCTCTATCCCAATGATTTGAGCTGAGAAGCCAATTCATCGGCTTTTCGGGCTATTTCGACATCTAGGTCGGTAATCCCTCCAGCCTCTGATGTCGTCAGGTCAACCATAACGCGATCGTAAATATTCGACTCTTGGGGGCGATGCCCCATTGCCTCAGCTACTAACGCCAAGCCAGACATAAATCCCAATGCTTTTTCAAAGCAACTGAAGCGAAACTGACGATGCAATTTTCCCTCTGTTTGGCTCCATCCTCTTAATTCTTGTAAAACTGCCTCTAGCTCTTGGGAAGATAAAAGTCTAAAGGTACCTCCACAAGGGGATTGAGAACTTGAAGAACGAGCCACTCGATTGCCTCGTCTTAGTTGCCTAGCTTTTGATTCTTGATGGCACACTCGTTCCCTCAGCAGTGACATTTGCCTCACCCCTTGAGCATTTTGCAAAACTAATAGATGCGTCCATGCCGAAGTCAGACAATCGAAAAATAAATTTTTTGTCAGCCTAGACTTTTAGGATTCAGACTCCCAAGATCCCATATCTTCCTCCTACTCTGGTGCTGACTGTTATATCATCTAGCTCATAGAAGCATGAGTGCGATCGTAACCCGCACTAAACTCTGAGGGAGTTTTACCTTGAATGTGGCTGTGATAGTGCGTCACGTCAATGTCCACACCAAGCTCGTTGACGATCCGAAGAAGCATTGACTGTTCGCGATTGACGACCGCTCTGTGGTGGCGCATCAGGAGAGCGCGAGCTTGTGTTTCAATAGACATTATCCTGCCTCCTTCTATACACCTTTATCATAAAACTTTCTGTAGCAAAAACTACATATTTTGAAAATATTTACATTTAGTCATAGCCATCTCGCGAGACTATTTCGTCAATATCTCTCAATCACTTCCATAGAATACAGGCAAGCCAAGAGATAGATTCTGTAGAGATGGATTTTCTATTACCAGCCGATTGTCCTAAAAGTATGGAATGTCATGTTGAGCGGAGCGATCGCTCCGCTCAACATCTTATAGCAATTCGCCGATGCTCCTCCACTTCGTGAGAGTCCGCGTCGGTTGGCAATTATCAGTTCGCAATTAGGAAATAGAGATGGATTCTAGCTAGAAATTCAATGTTTTTAGATTTTAATGGCGAATTGCGAATTATCAATTAGTCAGCCGCTCTGGGTGTAAGGCTTTTTCATCAAGCATCTGTAGAGTTCTTTTTTAGAAATGGTATTAGTACATCAACTCCAAACAGAGATTTTTCGTTACATTTTGCTGAACTCAGAATGACAAAATGGACTTTTCAGATGTCCTCTAACTTGGTCTTGACAACACCAGTTCAAATCTTCACCAGATTATGAAAAAAAAATCCCCAGATTTTGCAAAGACAAAAACAAGCTAACTGATTTAGATTTAAAAAAGGAAATAACGCTGTGCCATGGGTAAAACCGTTGCAGGTTCGCAGGTTAACAACTCACCATCTGCTCTCACTTCGTAGGTTTCTGGATCGACTTCTATCCTTGGCAAAGCATCATTTAATTTCATATCTCGCTTACTCAAATTGCGGATATTAGAAACTGCCACGGCAGGTTTTTGCAAGCCAATTTTTTCGGGAATTTTTGCTTTCAACGCCGCTTTAGAAATAAAGGTTAACGAAGTTGCTGCAATCGCGCCGCCAAAACTGCCAAACATGGGACGCATATGTACGGGTTGAGGGGTAGGAATACTAGCATTAGTATCCCCCATTTGCGACCAAGCAATGAACCCTCCTTTAATAACAATTTCTGGTTTCACGCCAAAAAAGGCAGGTCGCCACAAACATAAATCGGCTAATTTTCCTTCTTCAATCGAACCCACATAGTCAGCAATACCGTGGGTAATCGCAGGATTAATTGTATATTTGGCAATATAACGTTTAGCACGAAAATTATCGGTTTCTTTTCCTTCTTCTGTCAGCTTCCCTCGCTGTAGCTTCATTTTATGGGCGGTTTGCCAAGTGCGAATAATCACTTCTCCCACCCTTCCCATCGCCTGCGAGTCGGATGAAATTATGCTAAGCGCACCAAGATCGTGGAGGATATCTTCTGCGGCAATGGTTTCCCGGCGAATGCGAGATTCGGCAAAGGCAACATCTTCGGGAATGCTTTTATCGAGGTGGTGGCACACCATTAACATATCCAGGTGTTCTTCTAGGGTATTGACGGTGTAAGGACGAGTGGGATTTGTAGAGGAAGGAAGTACGTTTGCTTCGCCGCAGACGCGAATAATATCGGGTGCGTGACCTCCTCCTGCGCCTTCGGTATGGTAAGTATGAATAACGCGGTTTTTAAAAGCGGCGATGGTAGTTTCTACAAATCCTGCTTCGTTAAGGGTGTCGGTATGAATGGCGACTTGCACGTCGTATTCATCTGCGACAGACAAGCAAGTATCGATCGCTGCTGGAGTAGTTCCCCAGTCTTCGTGTAGCTTCAATCCTATCGCACCTGCGACGATTTGTTCTGCTAGTCCTTCGGGTTGACTGCTATTGCCTTTCCCCAAAAATCCTAAATTGACAGGAAAAGCATCTGCCGCTTGCAACATCCGGTAAATATTCCATGCGCCAGGAGTACAGGTTGTAGCCTTAGTTCCCGTAGCGGATCCGGTGCCGCCACCTATCATAGTAGTAATACCAGACGCGATCGCAACTTCGATTTGTTGGGGACAGATGAAGTGAATGTGAGCGTCAATGCCTCCCGCCGTGAGAATCATGCCTTCTCCGGCAACGGCTTCGGTAGCGGGTCCGATAATAATATTAACGTTATCCTGAATATAGGGATTGCCTGCTTTCCCTATCTTGTAAATTTTACCGTCTTTGATCCCGACATCGGCTTTAACAATTCCCCACCAGTCGAGAATGAGAGCATTCGTAATCACCATATCGACTGCGCCATCGTCGCGGGAAATCGGAGATTGTCCCATGCCATCGCGGATAACTTTCCCGCCGCCAAATTTGACTTCATCGCCGTAGGTCGTATAATCTTGTTCGACTTCAATAAATAATTCTGTATCTGCTAAACGAACGCGATCGCCTACTGTTGGTCCATAGGTTTCTGCATAGGCACGGCGATCCATTCTATAACTCATGTTTTCTTCTCCTTATTTTCCTATAATTATAGAGGTGAAAAGTTCTCTTTCATCTTTCATAATTCATAATTTATAATTCATTAAATGGCAACTGAAATCGAACGAAAGTTTCTGGTCAAAGGAGATTCTTGGCGTTCTTTAGGCACTGGAAAAGTTTATCGCCAAGGATATATTTCTACAGTTAATGGCATAACCGTTCGCGTGAGAATCGCTGGCGAAAATGGGTATTTGACCATTAAAGGAAAAACGAAAGGGATGGCCAGAGAGGAATTTGAGTATTCTATCCCAGTTGAAGATGCCAAAATGATGCTAGATACGATGTGCGATCGCCCGTTAATTGAAAAGATTAGATATAGAATTAAGCTAGACAATCTAGTCTGGGAAGTAGATGAATTTTTAGGAGAAAATAAAGGATTGATTCTGGCAGAAGTTGAACTAGAAAGCGAATGTCAAATAATTGACTTTCCAGATTGGATTGCTCGCGAAGTAACGGGAGATCTAAGATATTACAATTCCAACTTAGCTAAATATCCATATCAGCAATGGAAAGATTAGGTAAAATGAATTACCATTAATACTGATTTTTTATTTAAAATTTGTAGAGTTTCTTAAACCACACATTAAAGTAAGATTACAAAGCGATCGCTAAGAATTAAAAGTAGTCCTACTCCTATACTTTAGGAATTTGTCAAGTATAGGTAAGAACTTTCTTTCAATTAACAAGTACATTCAATAAAACTTTTAATATCTATAGCGAAACTTCACCCCACCACAAAGGAATGAATTTCCTGATTCGATCGCGGAATTCTTTGCCTATGGGATTAAATGATTACTGATTACTGATTACTGATTTAGCGATCGCAGCTAGTTGCATATAAGCTGGATATGTTCCCTCGGCTTTGATTCGCTTGATTTCTGCATCGGGAATAGGCAGATTTTGCTTAACGGCTATGGCTTTAACGAGATCGCCGCGATCGATAACGCCAGCTACTGCACCCGCCGGAGACAGCACTGTAATCCGCCTGTCCTCTATCTGTTCTAAGCGATTGATGACTTCTACCAAAGAAGTCTTTTCTTGCACCGAAGGGATTTCGGTTAAGGGATGGGCGATATCTGCCAAAGTTTTACTCTCCCATTCGCTGCGTTCTATCGAGTGTAAATCTTTGATCCGAATCAAACCGCGATAGCGTCCCTCAGAAGCAGCGTAGTAAGTGCCAGGAGCAGTTATCTCGGCAAGAATATATTCTTGGGCAAAATCTCGCAGCGTTAGATTGGCGTTAATAACTCGAAACTCGCGATCCATCGCATCGGCTGCCACTAAATTTAACAAACTCTCTTGCAACCCAGTCAGGCGATCGTAAGCGCTGGCATTACGCAAGACGAACCAACCAATCAGAGCAATCCAAGCAGCGCTAATTTCTCCGGTTAGCAAAACGAGCAACAAGCCAGCCGAGATTCCCAAAAATCCCATTAACTTTCCGCTTGCAGAAGCCCAGCGCATACCTGAGAGGCGATCGCCTGTACATTTCCAGACAACAGCTTTTAAAACTTGCCCGCCATCTAGGGGCAGTCCTGGAATTAAGTTGAATAATGCCAAAACTAGATTAATCTCAGCTAAATCAGCAGCAACAAATCCCAACAGGCTAGATTCGCTGCCCAAGCGAGTCAGGCTAAAAAACAATGCAAACAGTATCAAACTGACAACTGGTCCCGCGATCGCCACTAGAAAAGCTTCTCCAGGCGTTTTTGATTCTCGGTCGAGCGAAGCAATGCCCCCGAAAAGAAACAGGGTAATAGAATTGACGGAAATTCCCTGAGAACGGGCTATCAGACTGTGACCCAACTCGTGTAACAACACCGAAGCAAAAAGCAACAGAGCCAGTATCAGTCCAGCAAACCAGCCCAGCAGCGGCGAACTGCCAGACAAACCGCTAGCATTGACATCCCCTGCATTGATAAAAGTAACAAAAGCTAAAATCAAAAACCATGAGGAATCTATATAAAAAGGGATGCCAAATAAAGATCCAATTCGCCAATTCGTTCGCATAGCTCACCCTGAATCGGAGATCGGTAGGAGCAAGAAATACTTTGCCCCTACAGCCATTTCAACTCAATTGGAAGATAAACGTCACTTTATCTCCCTTGCCCAAACCGATGCGATCGCCACTTCTAAGTCGATGGCGATTGCCTGGTAGAAGAGGCGTGTGGTTGATATAGGTTCCATTAGAACTGCCCATATCTTCTATATAGAAAGTATCTCCCTCCACGCGAATATCCGCATGGACGCGAGAGACAATTTCCGAATCTGGAAAACCAGAAACATCGACATCGGGAGGAATCTGCTCGTTAGGCTTACCAATGTGAATCACGGGTAGAGCATAGGAGAGTTCGATCCGAGTTTGCGTTTGAACGTGCAACAAACTCGCCGTTTGAATTTGTAGTCTTGTCGGAGCGCTGCCAGCCATAGGAGTCGAAGGATAGGGGGTGGGAGGCGGAGATGGTGGCGAGCTAACTTTAGGTGCCGATTTCGGTACGGACAATGGCTTGCTAGGCGGCTCTGGCAGTACAAGCGAACCTGCTTCTGGCTCTGGTTTGGTGGCTTTTGGGTTCGCCGAAACAGAAGGAGCGGCTGATGGAGGCGGCACGATTGGCTTGGGTTCGGAGGATGCCGCCACACCTGGCTTAGAAGACGCAGCGTCGGAACCCTTTCCGACGCGAGCGCCATCCGTTGCTGCCACAGCCGAATTAGCTAGGTTTACTGGCTTGGTTTGAATGGATTGCGCCACCGCGATCGCTTCTTCCTTCTCGCTTTCGCTAGCCGAAACTCTGTTGGAACTGACGATTGTCTCTGGAATGTCATCAGCAGAGTCGCCCATCTCCTGTTTCAAACTAAAGCCGCACTGACCGCAAAAAGTTGCGTCCGTCTGTACGGGAGCGCCGCAGTTCGGACAGTTAGTCGTTGTCGGCAAAGGCGTGTAGCAAGCTTCGCACTGAATTGCTTCGTCAGGATTTTGGTGGTTGCAATGAGGGCAGACAATCATAGTCACTCATCAGTTATCGGTTATCAGTTATCAGTTGTTAATTATCAGTTGTCAGTTACCAATTATTAGCTTTAAGAGACTGGTCGCCGGTCACTGGTCACTGGTCGCTGAATTCAGTTCTGCTCCGGCTGCTTTATCTAGCAGCCACCACAGTTCTCCCTTGGGTTGAACTAATCGCGCGGGATATTTCATCTCATCTCCTGAAGAAGCAAAAATTTGCTTTAGAGCAGGTCGTTTGCTTTTGCCCGCGACTAGAAAGATAACGCAACGCGCTTGGTTAATCAGATGGGCAGTAAAGGTTAGACGAGGTTGACCGTCTTTGTTGCCCACTGTCACCAAGCGATCGCTGACTTTAAGTGCCTCGGTACGAGGAAATAAAGATGCCGTATGTCCGTCATCTCCAATGCCCAATAACACGATATCAAAAACGGGAACTTCTCCGCCATGAAGCTTAAACCATTGCTGCAATTCTGTTTCGTAGTTTTGGGCATCGCGGGCGGGATCGCCTGCACTCGTCGGCATGGGGTGAATATTGGTAGCCGGAATGCTAATCCGATCGAGCCAAGCTTGACGAGCCATTCGCTGATTGCTTTCGGGATGCTCTGCCGGAACATAGCGCTCGTCACCCCAAAATACCTGAATCTTTTCCCAAGGTAAAGGTTGCTCCGCCAGGGCTTCGTACAAGGGTTTAGGAGTACTGCCTCCTGATAAAGCTAGCGTACACTGCCCTCGCTCTCGAATGGCGCTCTGCATTTTTTCTAGTACGAGAGTCAGCGATCGCTCTACGAGTGCTTGTTTGTCGGGCAAAATCTCAACTACTTTTTTCATCACTATTCCCTTGTCTGACAAGGTTCTCCTTCTTTTTCAGAATGCTGCTTAAACTCTCAAGCAAACTTCAAAAAAACTTTACATCCCATTGGTTTCGGTTTATCTATATTATATTGAAGTGATATTTACAAAAATTCAGGGATCGAAATTCAGCATATTCTGCAACAAGGACTGCGTTCTAGAGAAAAGAACTGTTACGGAATCAGCATTATTTAACAATAATGGTAGGTCGTTCTCAGGCAACTTTGAGTTTTCAATTCCGACCTCTCTCTGTCAAGATGTAACAGACTCTATTTTTATCTCTAATAATCGATAGTTCGATTTTTATATCAGTCACCCTCATGATAGTTTAGATTTCATTGCCTTAATTCCTAATTTGTAAACAATCGACCATAAAAGCGATGAATAGCTCGACATTTACTTCCTTATCCCTCAAATTAATCGGGGCGATCTTTATTCTCTCCTCATTACTCGACTATGTGACTCTGGGAATTCCTTTTAACTGGCAAAGTGCCCAATGGCAAATTAACTTCGTCACCAGTATCGTCGATCGCGGGATCGTTCCCATGGTAGGTATGGCTCTTATCTTGGTGGGATACTGGATCGATAGCAATAGTGGCAGTCCTGCCAAGGGACCGGGATTGAGGCTGCCTGTATTTATTCTGGCAAGCGTTCTGGGGCTGTTATTCTTGCTGTTAGTGCCCGTTCACTTAAACAATCTCAATCAAGCTAAAACTGCCGCCTTAGAGCAAATCCAGCAGGGAGCCGGACAGGGAGAAGAACAGATCAAAAATCGTTTGGCTCAAATCAATACACTTTCCCAAAATCCTCAACTCATCGACCAAGAACTCGCACGACTCAACCAAGTCATTGAAACGGGTCAAGTTCAAGGAAGACAGGTTAATGCTCAAGTCCTAGAACAAGCGCGTCAAACTAGAGATCAACTACAAGGACTGAGAGACTTAGCGAAAAACCCCCAACAGTTCAAACAACGATTGGAAGAGCTGAAAAACCAATGGCAAACTCAATTGCTTGACATCCGACGCAATGCAGAAAATCAAGCCAAAAGCGAAGCGCTCAAGCAAGGGCTACGAGTTGGGTTGAGTAGCTTAATGCTAGCAATCGGTTACAGCGCGATCGGCTGGCTTGGTTTTAGAGGCTTGGGAAGCATGAAAACCAGCCGCTCCAGAGTTTAAACAACTCTGCTGACTTCCCGCACCAAAATCGGAGCGGGATTTTTTAAATTGTCAACTGTGATACAATTAGTTTGAAAATCTTAATAAACTATTACGTCTTGCTTCAGTTTCAAGCTACATATGCAAATCAAAACCCAAATGTCAATACTTGAAACAATTTTTTGCAAGTCTTAAAAATAATAAATATACTGATAGCTATTAAGAAAAAATTATGAATGTTCCACGCCCTGCTGTATTAGGAACCGTTTGGTTAAAACAGCAGTAGGCTTAATTTCAAAACATCCCTGGTATGAAGAATCTGCCCCCCGTGCTCCAACGCTTCAAGCAGGATCTAAAAAACGACCTTATAGCAGGTCTTCTCGTCGTTATTCCCCTAGCTACGACTATTTGGCTAACGATTACCGTAGCGAGTTGGGTCATCGATTTCCTGACTCAGATTCCCAAACAGCTAAATCCCTTCGACGGTCTCGATCCAATTGTGACCTACCTGCTCAACCTGTTGGTAGGCTTCGCCGTTCCCCTCCTGTGCATTTTGCTGATTGGCTTAATGGCACGCAATATTGCCGGGCGATGGCTGCTGGACTTGGGAGAGCAGATCCTACAGGCAATACCCCTAGCTGGAGCGGTCTACAAAACCCTGCAACAAATTCTCGAAACCCTCTTTAAAGATTCCAAAAGCAAATTTCGCCGCGTCGTCATGATAGAATATCCCCGCCCAGGAGTCTGGAGTATTGGTTTTGTGACTGGGACAGTTAGTCCTATGATTCAGTCTCAGATTTCCAAACCCGTTCTAAGCGTTTTTATTCCCACAACTCCCAACCCAACGTCGGGTTGGTATGCGATAGTACCAGAAGAAGAGGCAATTACCCTTTCGATATCGATCGAAGATGCCTTTAAAATCCTCATTTCTGGCGGCATCGTCAGTGCTGATGCCCCTTCCGCCTCAGTACCGCTTTCTTTACCAAGGTCGTATCAAAAAATGTCCCTAGAAACTCCCTCATCCAACGAAAAACGCCAAGCCGTAACCGATCTTAGCGAATAGCAATCGATCGTCGGTAGTTAGTCGTTAGTAGCTTCCCTTACCTCCCCTTCTCCCCCTCTCTACATTATGCCTCCTCGTCTACAACCTCGCCGCGTTGCCCGCGAAATCGCCCTCTTAAGTCTAAGTCAATTGAAAGGATCTTCAGATAAGCTCGATCGCCTAGAATTAGACGATCTCGTTTTAACCGCTATTAGGACGCTGATCGGCGAGATTCACGAAACGCTAGAAACGTCTGCGGCTGAAGTCACGCGCGGGAACGAACAATTATTAAAGAGCGAAACCCGCGCTACTAGCCTTGAAAGCGCTAAAGCAATGGTCAAAGAAGCGATCGCGCTAACTCAAAGTGCCATTAATCGACTAGCAATTGCCGTAGAGCTACCAGAATTAGTGCAACTGTCGAGCCAGTATGAAGTTCGCGAATACGCGATCGAATTAATTGGAACAGTCAATCGCAGGAGTCGAGAGATCGACCGACAGATTGAAGCCTCGCTTTTGGATTGGCAATTAAATCGCCTGCCGAGGATCGATCGCGATATTTTGCGGATAGCGGTAGCAGAGATGTTATTTCTCGATATTCCCCAAAAAGTTGCCATCAACGAAGCAGTGGAATTAGCCAAGCGCTATTCTGACGAAGATGGCTATCGCTTTATCAACGGCGTGCTAAGGCGAGTGAGCGATCGCCTAAAAGCCGAAGCTAAAAGCTAAAGTCCGGCGATCGATTTGGCAATCCTAATCGTTAAGATCGATTACAGAGAGTTTAGTGTAGTGAATTAACGATCGCTGTTATGTTTAATTGGTTTCGCCGCCAGACGGGAACTCCCTCCCAACCAGAAGAACAAAAGCAAACGCCAGAACAAGCGCCGCCAGAGGCTCAACCCACCGATACCGAATCGACGAAAGAAGAACCAAGTTTGACTCAAGATGAGTATCTCAACTGGGCAAAAACCGCTTTTGCCAATATCCAAAAACGAAAAGCCCAACAAGCCCAGGCACCGTCCGAATCGACAGAAACCGTTGTCGAGGGCGAAACCGTAACAGTGGAATCGGCAGCAAAAACAACCGCTCCCATCGCCACGAGTTCAACGCCAACGGTTGAAATACCAGAAATAGAAGCCGCAGCGCCAGAACCGGAAACTTCCGCCCCAAGTCCCGCGCCCGCTTGGATGCGTAAATCAGATCGGCTAGAAATCCTCAAAGAAACGGCAATTGAAACGCCAGCACCAAAAGCTAAGCAGGAGCCAGTCGCTCCCTTTGTAGCTCCGACAGAAACCGCCGATTTGCCCTTTGATGAAGAGTTTGTTTGGTCGGCTAGAGTTCTAGCTGCTCAAGGACGCAAACCAGAAGATATTTCCTCTGAAGAAATTAGCTGGCTCAAACGGCTGCGCCAAGGACTGGGGAAAACCCGTCGCAGCTTAGTCAACCAACTCAAAGCAATTGTCGGTCAAGGTCCGCTCAACCGAGATGCAGTAATGGAAATCGAGGCGCTGCTTCTCCAAGCAGATGTCGGGCTAGAAGCAACAGATTATATTATCAGCACCCTACAGAATAGATTGCGAGAAGAAGCCTTACCGCCAGAAGACGCAATCGAATACCTCAAAACAATTCTTCGCGACATCCTAGACCGTCCTTTAAAAAATCTTGGCGATCCCGCCTTCGCCCCCGAAAAAGACACCCTCAATATCTGGTTGCTAACCGGAGTTAACGGGGTCGGAAAAACGACCACAATCGGCAAACTAGCGCATCTAGCTCAAAAATCCGGCTATAGCTGCTTGATTGTAGCGGCAGATACGTTTCGCGCTGCGGCAGTAGAGCAAGTAAAAGTCTGGGGAGAGCGCAGCGGAACTTCCGTCATCGCTAATCCAGGCAAAAATACCGACCCAGCGGCAGTCGTTTATGACGGAATTGCAGCAGCTCAATCCCGCAACATAGATTTATTGTTAGTAGACACGGCAGGGCGGTTGCAGAATAAGAAAAATTTGATGGAAGAACTGGCGAAGATTCGCCGCATTATCGACAAAAAAGCCGCCGATGCCAAGGTGGAATCGCTGCTAGTTTTGGATGCCACTTTGGGTCAAAATGGGCTGCGTCAGGCACAAGTATTTGCCGAAGTCGCTAAACTCAGCGGCGTGGTGCTAACCAAATTGGATGGAACGGCTAAAGGCGGTGTCGCGCTTGCCGTTGCCCAACAGCTTAATTTACCCATTCGCTTTATCGGTGCGGGAGAGGGAATAGAGGATTTGCGTCCTTTTTCGAGCTACGAGTTCGTGGAAGCGCTATTGAATGGATAAAAAGCAATCAACAGAAGAGATACCAATCCAAACGTCAGCGATCGCCGTTACAGTCATTTCTAAAAAGCTCTGTTAAGCTCGAAATAAATTCGTTTAGCCTTATCAAAGTCAAAAAATGATTGTTGTCGCACAAGCGCAACCTAACGAACGCGCTAAATTTATCCAGCAAACGTATACGCATCTCGCCGGAGCAGTCGGTGCCTTTATTGCATTAGAATTTCTCTTTTTCCAAACGGGAATTGCCGCCGCCTTTACCAGTTTTGTTCTCGCCAGTCGATTTGCCTGGTTAGGGATTTTGGGAGGCTTTGCGCTCCTCGGTTGGTTGGCGCGATCGCTGAGTGCCCAAGCAGATTCCGTGCAGACTCAGGATATTGGACTGGGAATTTATGTCCTTGGCGAAGCGCTGCTTTTTGCGCCGCTACTCTATATTGCCGCCACTTTCTCGGATGCTAGCGTCATCCCCACGGCAGGAATTCTGACTCTGTTGCTGTTTGCGGGGTTGACAACCGTGGCTTTTACGACTCGTACAGATTTTACTTTTCTGGGCGGGATCTTGACAATTGGTGGCTTTATTGCCTTGGGTTTAATCGTTTGCAGTATTATTTTTGGGTTTACCCTGGGTCTTGTCTTCTCAGTCGTCATGGTCGTCTTTGCATCGGCGGCAATTCTCTATGACACCTCAAAAATTATGCATCATTACGCGCCCCATCAATACGTGGCTGCTTCGCTGGAATTGTTTGCCTCGGTGGCGCTGCTATTCTGGTACGTGCTGCGGATCGTAATGGCACTTTCTTCCCGTCGTTAAGTGAATGTGGGAAAAGTTTAATCCTATTGGGGACGCGATCGCTTTTATTGGCGTCCCTAAAAAAAATTAAAATTTCTATTTTTTGCGGACAGCCTGGGGTGAACTGATGTAGTAATAATTAGCCAACCCAATGTTACAAAGTCGTTTTTCCGGGGAACTCTGTAACTATAGTTGTAGACAATTGTTAGTCAACTCACCGACATGATGACAAAACGATTATCTAGCTGGCTTGGCTTCTTCTGCTGTCTGCTTGCGACCAGTCCCGTCCGGGCAGAACCGTCAGGAGAACACCTCCAGCCGCAAATAGGAGAAATTGTTAGCGAACTTACCGAATCATCGCAATTTCCATCGTGGGATGACTTAAGAACGACGATCGATTTACTTGTAGGTGCTGAGCGCGATCGAGATGTTGGACTCCCCCCGCTCCTCATTTGGAAACTGACACCCTATGCCCCAGAAACCGAGTCGTTTTTCGAGTGGCCCACCTTGTCTGCTAGCAAAAACGAGACGTTCCGGGCAGACACCAATCCTCACAATGCTGTCCCCATTAAATTAAGCTTTCCCGCTACCAACGAACCCAAAATCGAGGAAAACGTTTTTCTCGCTTCGCCAAGCGAATTGCGAAGAAGTAGGAATTATCGCTGGAATGCTTTTGAAGAATTCACCATGGGAGTCAACGTCGTTGACGACAAACCAGTTCCAGCTCAATTAGAAAAAATTTCCCGTCAGGAATCCGATCTTTTTTTACCCCAGATGTCATCGGCGACAAGCGCCAATGAAGTCAATGACTGGAGAGTTAATCTAAACTTTCAGCCATTCTCCCAATTGGGAATTAATTTTGACGGGAACTATCTTTCTTCCCAATTTGGGGTTAATTGGCAGCCCGTTCCTGGCTTAACTTTTACAGGCAGCCGTCACAATCAGAGCGAGACTCTCGCTGGTGGAATCCAATTCTCCCAAAAAAGCGATGATTTTGCTTTCTCTGCCAGAGCGAATCTCGATAGTGAGGATAGATGGCGTTGGGGCGTTAACTCTAATTTGGGCGATCTCCAGCTCAGCTATCAAACCAATGGAGATCCCCATGCACTGGGAATGAATTCACAAGTAGGCTATAGTTTGTTTAAGAACGACAATTCCGGTTCGGCACATTTGCTGAAAGTCGGTTACGAAACTCGCGATTCCGAGGAGCGAGACGATCGCCTCACTACGGTTGGCTGGCGCTATCAGTCGGGGAACGGCTCGAAAGACGATCCGTCTCGCTGGGAATTTGATGTGAGTTATGGCATGGGTTCTCAGGGAACGGGTTGGGTGACTTCCGTCTCAACCACACTAGGTCGGGGGTTAGTGCTGCGGGCGCGCT
This sequence comes from Pleurocapsa sp. PCC 7327, assembly GCF_000317025.1. Lineage (NCBI taxonomy): Bacteria > Bacillati > Cyanobacteriota > Cyanophyceae > Pleurocapsales > Pleurocapsaceae > Pleurocapsa > Pleurocapsa sp. PCC 7327. The sequence continues at coordinate 2,726,776 of NC_019689.1, forward strand.
ATCAAGGCGTGTCGCTCACCTCTGATGACGAAACCTTTAAGCTGGAACTGCTGCCCAATTCCAGATAGCGATCGCACTCAAACAACTTGATTTTTCACAAGCGACCAATGACAAACGACCGATGACAAAACTTAGAAATGTCAAGATTTTCGCATATAAATTTTTTAACGGTTCGACATAAAGCGCTAATATAATTAGATAAATCCGATTATTTTTTGCGATTGGTAAGATTGCAACACCTATTAGAGCGCCTCGAAACCGATCGATTTCCCGCCAAAGTCACTCAGTTAAGTCATGGGTTAACGGTAATCCATCAATATCTGCCAGCGACTTCCGTAGTGGTGGCAGACATATGGGTGCGTGCCGGAGCCAGTGCCGAACCCCATGAATGGTCCGGAATGGCACATTTTCTCGAACACATGATCTTTAAAGGCACCAAATACCTGCCGCCGGGAATGTTCGATCGCCTTGTCGAACATAGTGGCGGTATGACCAACGCAGCTACCAGCCACGATTATGCCCATTTTTTCCTGACGGCGGCAGCCCCATACCTAGCCGATACTTTGCCTTACTTAGCAGAGATCCTCTTGCATGCCGAAATTCCAGACGAAGAATTTTATCTAGAGAGAGACGTTGTTTTAGAAGAAATTCGTGCTTCCTATGACGATCCCGATTGGTTGGGATTTCAGACATTGTGCGGGAGTATGTATCAGTGCCATCCCTATGGAAGACCGATCTTAGGCGACGAAGCGCGGCTGATGAAACACACCCCCAATCAAATGCGGTGCTTTCATCGCACTTACTACCAACCGGAGAATATGACGGTATCGATTGTCGGAGGAATTGAAGAAGATCTCGCTCTATCTCTGATCGAGGACTCCTTCGCCAAGTTTAGCGCGCCCTCCGAATGCCCGCCCAGCATCGTAGAAGCGGAACCGCCGTTGATAAGTATTCGCCGCACTCAGATGTATCTACCCAGGCTAGAACAAGCCCGCCTAGTTATGGGTTGGATGGGACCGGGCGTAGAACAGATCCAAGATGCCTTTGGATTGGATTTACTATCCGTCATCTTGGCTGGCAGCCGTTCTTCGCGTTTGGTACGAGAATTGCAACAAGAAAAGCAATTAGTCTTTCATATTGAAAGTACTTTTTCTCTCCAGCGAGATTCGAGTTTATTTACGATCGCAGCATGGCTGAAAGAAGAACATTTAGAAAGCGTCGAGCAAATTATCCGCGATCGCTTGGCGCAGTTGCAAGCGACTCCCATATCAGAAGCAGAATTAGAACGCGCTAAACGCTTGCTGATCGATGACTATACTTTTTCGACAGAAACTCCGGGTCAGTTAGCAGGTTTATATGGCTATTACCAGACTATTGCAACTGCCCAAATGTCAGCGCTCTATCCAATGGCGATCGGTCAATTTCAACCTTTAGAACTTCAGTATCTTGCCCATCGATATCTCTCGCCAGAACGCTATGCTATCACCATAATGCAACCTTGTTAGTTAGTGTTAGTAGTAGTGGGGAAAAATTCAACTAAACTACAAACTCCTAACTTCTAACAGACAAGAAACAACAAATGCAAATGGTAAGATCCACGGGCAACAATCAAACAGTTCGGAAGGTCGTTCTCGATAATGGTATTACTTTAATCTCCATCGAAAATCAAGCCGCCGATTTGATCGCCGGTCGAATTTTTTTAAAAGGTGCGGGATCGAGATGGGAGTCGCGGTCGGTAGCCGGACTATTTCATCTGTTGGCAACAGTTATAACCAAAGGCACGGAAAAATTATCGGCTGTCGAGATTGCCGAACGAGTAGAATCGATTGGGGCAAGTCTCAGTGCCGATGCAGCAGCCGATTACTTCGTGCTGAGTCTCAAGACAGTTTCTCGCGATTTTCCTCAGATGCTGAAGCTAGCTGGGGACATTTTGCGATCGCCCACTTTTCCCGAATTAGAGGTCGAGCGAGAAAAACAGATTACTTGCCAAAATATCCGTTCTCAGTTGGAGCAACCCTTTAATGTTGCTTTCAATCAATTGAGAGAAGCCATGTACCCCAATCATCCCTATGGACTCTCCATCTTAGGCACAGAAGAAACCGTTTCCCGGTTAACCCGACGCGATTTAGAACGATGTCACCAAACCTATTTTCGTCCCGATAATTTAATTGTCAGTTTGTCGGGTCGCCTGACGCTAGAAGAAGGAATCGAACTAATCGAGCAAGTCTTTGGGGATTGGGAAATTCCCAGTACGTCGATAGAGGAGTATCCGATTCCCGAACTGGTGCCTCAACCCCGTTTGGCAATTACGCCGCAAGAAACCCAACAAGCGATCGTTATGTTGGGGTATTTGGGAGCGGCAGTTAAAAATCCCGATTACCCGGTGCTGAAGTTACTGAGTACCTATTTAGGCAATGGTCTTTCCAGTCGCCTCTTTGTAGAATTAAGGGAAAAGCGCGGCTTAGCCTACGACGTGTCGGCATTTTATCCAACTCGTTTAGAGCGATCGCAGTTTGTCCTCTATATGGGAACTTCGCCCAATAATACCGCGATCGCCGTAGAGGGACTGCGGACAGAAGCCGAACGCCTCTGCCATACAGAATTAACATCAGAAGAACTGCAAGCCGCTAAAAATAAACTCTTAGGTCAGTATGCCCTGGGAAAACAGACCAATGCAGAAATGGCGCAGTTATTTGGCTGGTACGAGACTCTGGGACTCGGACTCGAATTTGATACCCAGTTTCAAGAAGCCGTGGCACGAGTGACTGCTGAGATGGCACAAAAAGTAGCTGGGAATTATTTTCTAGAACCTTACGTCTCTCTGGTAGGACCTGCCGCGTCAGTCAACTTTTAACTTAAGTTCCGTACAAATAATACTGATTGCGCCCTCGCTCTTTTGCAGTATAGAGCGCCTTATCTGCCGCAGCAATTAAAGATTCGGGACTGAGTTGACGGTTGGGAATCTGGCTACTTATTCCCAAGCTCAAAGTCACATAGGAACTGACCGTCGAGCGAACGTGGGGAATTTTAAGTCGTCTGATGCCCAAGTGGATGAGTTCGGCGATTTGGATTGCACCCTCAGCCTTTGTATTGGGCAAGATCGCAGCAATTTCTTCGCCGCCATAACGAGCGACTAAATCGCCGGGACGTTCGAGAATTTCAGCGATCGTTTGGGCAACTTGCCTCAAACACTCATCTCCTGCCTGATGTCCGTAGTAGTCGTTATAGCCTTTAAAATAATCGATGTCGCAGAGAATTAAAGATAGGGGCGCTTGCTCTCGCGTCAGCCGTCGCCATTCTTGGTTGAGATGTTCGTCAAAACAGCGACGATTGGCAATCTGAGTTAAGCTATCTACATTAGCAAGGCGTTCTAGTTCTCGGTTGGCAGCTTCGGTAGCTTCCTTAGCTGCTTTGAGTTCGAGGGCTTGTTGTTGCAATTGCTGGTTTTGCTGTTGCAGTTGTTGCGCGAGCGCCTGAATTCGCAAATGAGTCGTAAGGCGGGCTAAGAGTTCTTCTCTTTGTATGGGTTTGGTAACGTAATCGACTGCCCCAAACTTAAATCCTTTGACTTTATCCTCCGTATCTGATAAAGCAGTTAGAAAAATTACGGGGATATCTTTAGTATCGCGATCGCTTTTCAATCGACAACAAGTTTCAAAGCCATCAATTCCTGGCATGAGCACGTCGAGCAAGATCAGGTGTGGGCGAGCGTACTTTGCCAGCTTTAAAGCACTTTCGCCATCTTGAGCGACCAGAACCGTAAAGCCGCTTTCTTCCAAATAATCGACCGCTACGCTTAAATTAGTGGAATTATCGTCAACAATTAAGATAGTAAAGTTTCTCGGATCGAGGTTGACGAGATTGACATCAGTTTCGCTCATTTGGCTCCTTCGAAATTGAGGTATTTTTCTATCAAGGTAACGATCGCTTTTTCTTGAAACCCTTGAGCGAGATCCTTAATTTTATTAGCAAAGGGAAGGTATTTTTCATCGATTTCCTCTAAATAGGCACAGCGATCTCGAATCTTGCGCATACTACCCAGTCTGGCTAATTCATATAATAATTTAAGTTGCGATCGCGCTTGAGAATCTGAGCATAGCCTAAAATGCCATTGAGAGGCGTGCGCAGTTCGTGGCTCATGTTGGAAAGGAATTCGCTTTTGGCTCGGTTGGCTACTTCGGCTCGCTCTTTGGCTTGGGCTAATTGAGCAGTGCGCTCTTTAACTCTTTGCTCTAGAGTCTCAAAAGACTCTTTTAATTGCCCCGTCATGCAGTTAAAGGATTGGGCAAGCAAGCTGAGTTCTTCAATGCCTTCAACTTCCACAGTGCGATCGAGGTTGCCAGAAGCAATTGCTTTGCTTGCCCGAACGAGCTTTAGGATGGGTTTAGCAATCCAACGAGAAGTGTAAACTCCCAGTGCGGTTGCTATTGCCAGCGATGCCAAACACAGCAAAATAGTGGTGCGGGTATTGGCGTTAATCTGTTTCATGAAGTCAGATTCGGGCAATGTCACCACAATCAGCCAATCCAATCCATATTCATCTTGCCAAGGCGTGACTCGCACAAACGTCTTTTCGCCCTCGACGTTCAAGTTAAGTTGCTGGCTTTGCTTAATTTGACTTAAGTCGCCGAAGCGATCGATGAGATGCTGCGTCGTTAGTCTAACCGAGAGATCTTGACTGTCAACTGCTTTGAGTCTTTGCGCTTCGCCATTTGCGTCGATAGTATAAGATTTCTCTTTGCTAGAAGCCGCCACCAGTAGTCCATTGCGCTCCAAAATAAAGGTTTTTGCCGATGGACTGACTTTTAAATTATGCAAGAAATCGCCAATCCCTGTAAGCCGGAAATCAACGCTCAAGACCCCTTTTAGTTTTTTAGCGTAGTCGTAAATCGGATAGCTAACCGAGATCGACAAAATATCTGGAACGTCACTCCAGGGAAAAACTTGACTCCATATCGGTTTGCCTGCCCGAACCGTGTCCGTATACCAAGATTCTGTTAAAGGTTTGTAATCAGAGGTAAAGACTACTTCGGTGCGATTTCCTTGACTATCGGTTGCATAGGTATAGTTTTTCCATTTGGTATCGGCGGAAACTTCATCGATGGTAACACCCTTACCTTCCATCCAGCGTCCCGCGCCTGTATATTCGCCTGTCGTCAGTACGTAACTGATATAACCCACATCTTCAAATGCTTGCATTTGTTTCCAAAAGTAATGCCCGGTTTTTTTGATGTCTCCCAGATTGAGCAGACCCAACCTTACGGCATCCACATTGATTTGATTAAGCGCGCGCGGGGTTTTTAAATAACTATCGAGGTGCTGGTCAACGCGATCGCTCGTTTGCAACTGCAACTGGCTGGCTAGATCGTTAATCGCTTTCTGAGCGTTGCAAAATGAAAGCCATCCCGTCAGTCCGACTGCTGCAAAGATTTGCACAATAAAAGGCACAACCAAAACCAGACGGAGTGGCAACTTTTTAGAAGAGGTTTTTGGATGTAGCACGTTCGTGTTGTTAGCTTGTCTACTCAGCTAACTCAATCGTGCGGCACTTCAGTGAAAAGGACTGTGAGTTGAAAACAAGACAAATGAGATCTTTGTCACAGTCACAGTTAGGGATGTTCTATCGCTGCCTCACATTTGAGTCGTCTTCATGCAACTGCATAAGTGTTTAAGTCGATTTTAATCGACTTAGTATATGAGACGGGGAATTAATTCCCAGGCAATTGCTGAGAATAGTACAAAATCTGAGTTGAAACAGACTTTAGCCTCTTAAACAGAGAATTTTTTCTCTGGCTACTAGAATGAAATCGCCTTGTTATACCCCTACTATTCTTTTATACGATGGGACTCAGGGCTAGAAGTCTAGCAGCTTCTTCGGCTTGAAGCGGTTTGCTGAACCGATAACCCTGCATTTCCTCGCAATGTAAGCTGCGCAGGAGTTCGACTTGCTGCTCGGTCTCTACGCCTTCTGCAACTACTCTTAAATTCAAACTGCGCCCCAGGGTAATTAAAGCCGATAGCAGCGCCGCATCTTGGGAGTCCTCTTTGAGTTCTCGCACGAAAGACTGAGCGATTTTGAGGGTATGGAAGGGAAATTGTTTCAGGTAGCCCAGAGAAGAACAGCCGATCCCAAAATCATCCATCGAGATGCTAACGCCTAGCTGTTGTAGCTCTCGCAGTACTTTCCCGGCTAATTCTAAGTCTTGCATCAGGGCAGCTTCTGTAATTTCTAGCTCCAGCCAATGAGGAGCGAGTCCCGTTTCATCTAAGACTTGTCCCACCATTTTGACGAGATCTGGGTGTTGCAATTGTCGGGGCGAGAGGTTAACTGAGACGGGCATAGCAGACAAGCCGATTTTCTGCCAAGCTTGATTTTGAGTGCAGGCAGTCTTGAGAACCCATTTGCCAATAGGGATAATGAGATCGGTTTCTTCAGCTAGAGGGATAAATTTGCTGGGCGATACTTGTCCGAAGCGAGGATGCTTCCAGCGCAGGAGGGCTTCCATGCCATGAATTTCGCCGCTGCTAATGTTGACTTGCGGTTGATAGTACAGGGAAAATTCTTCTTGTGCCAGCGCTTGAGATAGGACATTCTTCGCCTTAAATAGCTGAGCAGCCTTGGGATCTACCGTCGAACCCTGCGAGGCAGAACCATCTATCTTTCGCTCTTTATTTTGGCGCAGATTGGCTGTCGCTTGTTCTACGAGCGTGTTGACATCTTGCCCGTCTTGAGGATAGAGGGCTACCCCCATTTGGCTTCTTAGCTGAAGTTTCTGACCGGACACTTCAAATGGCTGCTGGAGGATCTCTAAAATTCTTTGACCGATTTTGCTGACATCCTCGATATGACTGATGCGAGGCAGAAGTATCGCAAACTCATCGCCTCCCCAGCGGGCGACGATATCGCCAGAGCGAAAACAGGAGTTGAGACGGTCGGCACAGCATTTTAATAACTGGTCGCCGATAGGATAGCCGAAACCATCGTTAATTTGTTTGAAGCTATCGAGATCGAGCAAAACAACGCCGACTAGATTTTGATTTCTCTTAGCATTGGAGAGGGCGATAGAGAGATACTCGTGAAATAGGGTTCGGTTGGGTAAATCGGTAAGAGGATCGCGAAACGCCTGTTCTTGAATGGTTTCTTTGCTACTCAAATTGTCTTGGCGATCGTCATTCAGGGTCAGAGTTGCACGCAAGGTCGATTTGAATGAGGTCGTCTCTCTAGGCTTCACGGCAGTTACCTCACCTATGGTTCGTTCGTTTAAAGTGCCATTACCATTTCTGAAGCGCTCTATATTGATGAAAGTATCGGCCCCATTAGTCGTACAGTGATAGCTAGCGTTAACGCTACAACCGAAGTTAATTAAATCGCCATTTTTGAGTTCTTTGACAAGGCATTTTTCTCCGTTAACAAATACGCCATTAACGCTCTTATTTCCCTCTAAATCGCCGTCTAAAATCCAGTAGGAGTAACTATTCGTTTTGGTGTTGAGTCTTCTAATTAAAGTGGCGTGTTTGCGAGAGGCTTGCTTGGAGTTGAGCACGATCGCATTGCTCTTATGACGACCCATAGAGTAGGTTGCTTCTTCGAGAGAAATCGTTCTTCTGTATTTTTCGTCTTCGATCACGAGAATATGAGAACCTGCTTGAGAGTTAACCATGTTTGCCTTCCTATTAATAAATAATTTGTGTATTTGTGAATTTAAAATTACCCTGCCATTTTGGTATGACAAGTCAGAAAGTTGACTACCTCTGTGGCAATCAGGGGCTTGCTCAACCAATATCCCTGTATGGCTTCGCATTGTAGATTTCGCAGTAATTCGAGTTGTTGCTGCGTTTCTACGCCTTCGGCAATGACTCGCAGATTGAGTCCGCGTCCTAGAGCAATGACTGCTGAAATAATTGCTGTATCGCGAGAATTTTCTTTAAGATCGCGAACAAAAGATTGGTCAATTTTGAGGGTATGGAAAGGAAATTGTTTGAGATAGCTGAGAGAGGAGTATCCGGTTCCGAAATCATCTAGAGAGATACGAACGCCGATTTGCTGCAATCTCTCCAGCGCTCGACGAGCAAAATTGACATTTTGCATGATGATGGTTTCTGTAATTTCTAATTCCAGCCATTGAGGATCTATTTCTGTCTCTTGTAAGATTTGCGTCACCATCTCTACTAGGTTGGCGTTTTGGAATTGTCGGGCGGAGAGATTGACCGACACCTTGAACGGCTCTATTCCTAGTAATTGCCAAGCTTTAATTTGAGCGCAGGCACTCTTGAGTACCCATTCGCCGATAGGGACGATCAGTCCGTTGTCTTCGGCTAGCGGGATAAATTTGGCTGGCGAGACTAGCCCTAATTCGGGATTGTGCCAGCGCAGAAGCGCCTCCATACCAAAGATCTTTCCACTCTCAATATCGAGTTGAGGTTGGTAGACGAGGAACAATTCCTCATTGGCTAAAGCTTGATGGAGCAGATGCTCTAGTCGCAACCACTCCGAGACTTTAGAAGTCATGGTCGAGCTATAAAACTGATAGCGATCGCGACCTTGTTCTTTACCGCGATAGAGGGCTGCGTCGGCATTTTTGAGCAGCGTTTCGGGATCTTCTCCATCTTGAGGATAGATAGCAATGCCAAGGCTACTCTTGACATACAGTTTGTGTTCGTCGACTTCAAAGGGCTGTTTGATTTCTCCGAGCAGTCTCTCGGCAAGCTTGGCAGCTTCTTCAATATTTTTAATGTGGGGCAGCAGGATCGTAAATTCATCGCCTCCCCAACGCGCGATGGTATCGCCCTCCCTCAAGCAGGCATTCAAGCGTTTGGCAAATAGTTGCAGGATGCGATCGCCGATGCTGTGTCCTAAGGTGTCGTTGATGTTCTTAAAACAGTCGAGATCGAGAAAGATGACTGCCATTTGGGTTTGATTGCGATGGGCATTGGCGATCGCCAGTGCCAACTGTTCGTGGAAGAGGGAGCGGTTGGGCAGCTCGGTAAGCGCATCGTGAAACGCTTGATATTGCAAAATTTCTTCGATTCGTTTCCGTTCGGTAATATCAAAAATGTAGCTTCTAATCAGTTTGCTTTCAGATAAGTAGTGAACGTGTTGTTCAAAGACTTCTTCTTCAACTTTGACTTCTCGAATTAATAAATTGCCATTGCGATGCTGATTTTTTTCTAGTAAATCTTTGAGAATGGGATGCTCTAGCTTGGTTTTATAAATATCGGAAAATTTTAGACTGGCTGCTGAATTTAGATAAGTGATTTGACCTTCCCAATCAATTTCAATAATTGGATTTGGGCTTAATTCGACTAAAGATGCTAATTTGGTTAGCTCGTAATTATTATCCTCTTCGATTTCGTTTTTTATAATAACTTGAGTTTGTTTGAATTGCTCTTTAGAAATATTAAAAGAGGTGGATTTTTCAGGGATTATCTGGCTATCTTTATAGCGATCGACATTAAGCTTATTTGAAGAGTTATTAATAATGTAATAACTCATTCTAATATCATCAGATAGGTTGATTAAATCTCCGTGTTTAAGCTCATGCTCTAGACATTTTCTCCCGTTAACGAAAATGCTATTCTTGCTTTTATTTCCATCTAAATCTCCATCAATAATACAAAATGAATGACCGTTGTCTCGATTTTCATTTTTCCTTAGAATAGTGGCATGTTTGCGAGACAACTTTTGAGAAAAAATAACAATTGAGTTGCTCGTCTGCCGACCAATTGAGTACATAGGCTGTTCAAGAGAAACTGTTCGTCTCAAATTAGGAGCATCAATTACCAAGATGTGGTTAACTTTTTTTAGGTTGTCTACTAGGGTTAACATCTTGTATTGTCCTAAGAGCGGGTATTTAGAGTTTGTTTAATCATTAGCGCCTTAAAATTTGGCTTCTTAATAACAGAATGCCCTCTAAAAACGGTTCCCTCAGCAACAGTTGTCACTCGCCCGTCGTGATTTCGATCGCAATCAAAGGTAATTATGAAACCTCGACAAAAGAGAAATTCCGCAAAAGCTCGTCAGCATGGGTTTCCAGTCGCTAAAATCCAAATCCAAGACGGACGCTTTCAAATAGTCAGTCTTGGCGCTTGGTATTCCTACTGGCGCGATCCCTATCACATGATGCTGACCATTTCTTGGTGGGGATTTATTGCCATCGTCGCGATCGCCTATATTGCCCTCAATGCCCTTTTTGCGCTGTTATATCTGGCAGGCGGGGATTGTCTGGAAGGAGCACGTCCGGGATCTTTTGAGGATACGTTTTTTTTCAGCGTTCATACGCTTGCATCGATTGGCTATGGCGTCATCGCGCCAAAAACTACCTACGCCAATATCATTGTCACGCTATCGGCGATTACGAGTTTATTAACCATCGCTGTCGTCACTGGACTTGCCTTTGCTCGATTTTCCTTGCCTACAGCTCGCGTTCTCTTTAGTCGCGTTGCCGTAATTGCCCCCTACGATGGCGTTCCCACTCTCATGTTTCGGGCGGCTAATCAGCGCCGCAACCTGATTTTAGAAGCACAGTTACAGGTTTATCTCATGCGCGACGAAATTAGTAGCGAAGGGCAATTTATGCGTCGGATCTATGACCTCAAGCTGCTAAGACACCAATCGCCGAGCTTTGCACTGACTTGGGCTGCCATGCACCCGATCGATGAAAATAGCCCTCTCTATGGCGCTACGCCAGACTCTTTATTTGACAATCAAACGACTCTAGTCATCTCGCTCAGCGGAATCGACGAAACTGTCGCTCAGGCGATTCACGCCCGTCACATTTACGCCGCTCAAGACATTCTCTGGAACAATCGATTTGTTGATGTCCTTCGCGACTCTCCCAATGGCGATCGCTACATCGACTACAACCATTTTCACGATATCGTTCCGATAGAGTAAAGAAAAATGGCGTTTTTCAATTTTCAAGAATTTTATTTTGGCTCGATAAGCTATAAACTCTTATTTTCGCTTGCCGATCGCTTTTTTAATGTTTTGTTTAACTTGAGCCACGAATTTTTGCCACTGACTTTCTTGTTGGGTTGGCAAAACAACTTGAGGCGGTTTTGTTTCTCCCAAATAACGGTAGTATTCCCAGAGTTCTCGATAAGCGCCGCCAGGGATCATGGGCGTACCTGCCCAGTGAAGGTATCTCAATCGATTCTCTCCGTCATATAAAACATGCTCTTTTTCTGTAAAATGTTGGGAACCTGCCCAGCTACCGGGTTCTTTATCGGAAATTTTAACCAAATTCAGTCTTTTTTGTGTTGTTTTGAGAACAATATAATTAAGAATTGGTTGATCGGTTGTTTTGTAAGAAAAGTCAAAATATTCTCGATGTTGGGCGCATTCTTGTAATAATTCGTACAGTTGAGATTCTGAAAATATTCCTTTTTTAGATGCCCAAAAGCCGCTATTAAAAACATCTTCTAATTCGCGATCGCTAAAGATTCCTTGCTCTTTAACTACAGAAGAAAAAATATCGGCTAGTTGTCTTTTTTTATGGTGATAATCGCAGCAAACAAACTCATATTCAGATAAATAGTTTAAAATATCGACAATTTTTTCAAAAACTAGGATATCTGTATCGATATAAAGAAATTCATCTAGTGGTCCAAACCACTGAACAAATTTCCGCATTTTGTTAGGGTTGTTTAAGAAATCTCTATCGAAAATTTCTCCAACTTTTTGCGTAAATTTTTCCAGGAAATCTAAATCGGGAAAAATTTCTACATTATGCTTTTGTTTGAGAATATTAGCTACTTTTTTATACTGTTCGTTGAAAGGAATCAAGAAAACGGAAACATCTCGGTCATGATAGCGGATACTATTTAGGAGTGCGATCGCATTCTCGATAACTTTATCATTAGCAACTATATAAATGCCGCGATTCATCTATTTGACCTCAAAATGTCAATCCTAATTTTTTCAAGACTTTTTTAGCCAGATTGGAAGATTGTCGATAAGGTTTCGCTTTCTCATTAAAATTGGGACGTTGTTCTGGTTCGTAAAGATAGCGGTAATACAAGAAAATATCTCGATAGGGAAAGCTAAGATTTTCTCCCGCACAGACTTGAGCAAAGACGCTGGAGCAAATCCCAATATAGTGCAAATAAGTCAAGCGATTGCCTTTATCGTAGAGCAAGTTATCTCTACTTTTAAAATGCCTGGAAGTAATGCTGCACCCCGTTCTTTGATTTTTAGAAAGCTGGAGCGACAAATTATAAATCGAATAACCCGATCGCATCATCATATAGTTAATCAAAGTTTGATCGGGAGCCATAGGATAGAGAATTTCTGCTTCTCCAGATTTGAGGCGATCGAGCAACCAATTTCTTCTCTCTTCGTCAAATAAATCTTTTTTAGAGGCATAAAACCCCGAACAAAAAATTTCAGATTTAATTCTTTGTGTTGGAAAAATTTCTGTTAACTTAGCTGAGGAAAGTTCGTAAACGTGAGTAGGATCTTTATACTGAAAGTCATAAACAATACAATCGTCGAGATCGAGTCGAGCAAAGATCGAGTCAACCGAATCTAAGAGTAAGGTATCGGCATCCATGTAAAGAAAGCGATCGAAAGGAGCATCGAATGCACAATAGCGCCGATGGGTGCCAAAGCGATGATATCCCCTACTTCCTACCTTACCCCAACGCTCTCTTGCAGTCGGATGAGTATCCCAAGCCGACCGAGCAAAATTATCCCATTTTTCGATCGAGTTGCGATCGTCGTACAACTGTACGTTAGGGCGCTTGGCAATCTCAGCCGCAATTTTTTCGGTATTGTCGTCGTAAGGATAAACACAAACGGGAGTTTCCGAATCTGAATTGGCTTCAATGCTATTAAGTAAAGCAATTAGTTGGTCGTAAACTCGGTCGTTAGCTAAGGTACAAATTCCATCCATAAATCTAAATTACAAGCCCCAATTTAGTTTAGCTAATTCAGTCAACTTGAGAAATTGTGACCGAGTTTTGTTGATTTGCCTTTTGAGTTACATGCCAATTGCATTTTAACCAGAATGGGCTAGGATTATGAAAAAAACCTGCCACAACTGCATTAAGTCAGGCAGGCTATCATGCACAAATAAATTCCCAACGGTCTTCAAATTAGCTTTTTAACGATCGACCCCCGTAAGAGGAATTGACTCGTTAGTCACCCTATAAAGAAATTAGAACTTAGTCTTTAGTGATGTTGACAACTACACCAGTGACTGCTCCTTTGATGGCATTATTACCTAGCGAGCTATTGTTGGTAATTTCGCCAGTTACTGCATTAGCTGCTGCCCCAACTGCGGCATCTTGAATGAGACTGGGAAGGGTACCGCTATTGCGATTATGCGTCGCGCTGACTGCTGCGCCCGCTGCCGCCCCTCCTACCGCATTTTTCCAGGTACTGCTTCGTCGATCGAGAATTTCTCCAGCAACGACTCCGGTAGCTGCTCCTACAGCAGTATCCTTAATTAGATCGGCACGAGCAGGTTGAGATGGCAATAAAATAGTTCCTAGGATGCCAGTGGCAACGATCGCCGGAGCGAACAAGGTGATTTTTTGTCCTCTTGTCATTTCTCACTCCTGTTAGTAAAGTTTTTATGAGGCTCTATTAACCTTTTTTAAAGGCTATTGCGATCGCTTGAGGATGTCAGTCCCACTCCAATTGGGAAAATTTCCGATCCCAATTGTGGAAAATAGTAGAAAAAAAGGGAAAATAGTAGAAATTCAAATGGGGACAATCCAATTGGTAATTGGCAATAGTGTCGTAGGGAAATTAATGGTATTGCCCAATTGTTAAGCAAACTTTATCGCGATTTCTGGGAAATTACTAGCTATCCAATCGGTTACAGCTTCTGGTGCCAGCGGTTTAGAAAAGAAATAGCCCTGCGCGCAATCGCATTTGAGGATTTGTAACTGTGCCAGTTGTTCGGCGGTTTCCACGCCTTCTGCGGTCACTTTTATGCCTAAACTGCGTGCTAAAGTAACGATCGCTCGAACGATGTCCATATTCTTGCTAGCAATATGCATATTATTCACGAAGGCGCGATCGAGCTTAAGCGTATCAATGGGAAAAGAATGGATGCAACTGAGCGACGAATATCCCGTCCCAAAATCATCTAGCGATAACTGCACGCCTAATTCTTTGATTTCGGAGAGAATTATCGCTGCCGTTTCCTCGTGTTCGTTCATCAAGCCCGTTTCGGTCACTTCTAGATTCAGACAGCTGGCCGACAAGCCCGTTCCTTTGAGAATGCGATCGATTTGTCCGGCTAAATGGGGTTGAGACAACTGTTTGCGAGATAGGTTGACACTCATCGTCAAAGACCGACAGACTGGGAACTGTTCCTGCCACGCTTTCATCTGGCGACAGGCTTCTTGAAGTATCCACTGACCGAGCGGGATAATTAACCCCGTTTCTTCTGCTACTGGGATAAAGTCGGCTGGAGAGATAATGCCCCGATCTGGATTTCGCCAGCGTACCAGCGCCTCGAAACCAATACCTTTGTTGGTGCTCAGAGAGATAATCGGTTGGTAATTGAGATGAAATTCGTTGCGTTCGAGCGCTTGTCTGAGTGACGTTTCTAGCTGTAATCGCGCCTGCACTTGGGCGTGCATGGTAGTATCGAAAACCTCGTACCTAGCTTTCCCTAGAGCTTTGGCGCGATACATGGCAGTGTCGGCATTGCGAAGCAGGTCTTCCGGTTTCTGGCAATTTTGCGAGTTGAGAGCGATGCCGATGCTTGCCGAAATGTATACCAGATGACCCATGAGGCTAAAGGGTTTCATCAGGTCGTCATTAATTCGCTGGGCTACCCGCGTTGCATCGCTAATATCCCTGATGTTTTCTAGCAAGATAGCGAATTCATCGCCTCCCAGACGAGCGACGACATCTCCTGGTCGCAGGCACTTTAGCAGTCTTTTTGCCACTTGAATCAGCAATCGATCGCCGACCAAATGTCCCAAACTGTCGTTAATTATCTTAAAGTGATCGCAATCTAAAAAGATAACAGCAAATAAATAATCAGGTTGTCGTTTGGTACGCTTGAGGGTACGCTCTAGGTGGTCGATAAAGAGCGTTCGGTTCGACAAACCCGTTAGCTGATCGTAGAGAACGCGGTGATGGCTTAAATCGGTCTGAGAGCCTGCGATGCGATAGGGACGACCGTTAGCAGTGCGAACGGCTAGCCCTCGACTGAGCGCCCAAAGGTAAGTACCGTTGCAATGCCGAATGCGATATTCGCTTTCAAAGTAGGGAGTAATGCCTTTGAGGTGGTTGCGCAACTTCATTTTAAATCGCTCCAAATCTTCGGGATGAATCCGCTGTAACCACTGATTGAAATATTTAAAATTCTCTTTTTCTTGATCGCTTAGACCGATGGTCGCTTTCCAGCGTTCGGAGAAATAAACTTCATTGGTGGTTAAATTCCAGTCCCACAACCCATCATTAGAGCCTTGAGCGGCTAAGGCATATCGTTCTTCACTCTCTTGCAGCGCTTCCAAGGTCTGCTTGCGATTGATGGCATAGCGAATCGATCGCTCTAGTAAAGAAGCACTAATCTCGCCTTTAACCAGATAATCAGCTGCGCCGGCTTGCATGGCTTCGAGGTCATTTTCCCGCTCTCCCTGGCCGGTGAGCATGATAACGGGAACTTTACAACCATTGGCGATCGCCTCTCGCAGGAGTTCTAGCCCATTAGACTCGCCCAAACGGCAGTCAAATAGGTAGATCTCGTGCTGGTTCTTTTGCACCGCTTCTAGTGCGGCTGCGTAATTGCTAACCCACTCCAGTGTAAATTCAGTTCCCTCGATGTCAGACAATAAATCTTTGAGGAGGATAAAATCATCCTCATCGTCTTCCACTAATAGGATTCTTAATTGTTGACTCCTTGTGTTACTCATAATCGTTTATCAGTTTTCAGCGATCGGGGGTTCGCAAGTACGACAATCATCATTAAGTATTCCCGTTTTCTTCTGATTTCTTACGCTTGCGGTGGAAGTTCTACAACTGCGAACCAGTATTTACCTAGCGTTTTCATGACTTCAACCAATCCTTCAAAAGTGACAGGCTTGGTGATGAAAGAGTTAGCGCCCAGATTGTAGCTTTGGCAAATATCCATCTCTGCTTTCGAGGTGGTTAAGACGACGACGGGAATTCCGCGTAGATTGGGATCGACTTTGATTTCTTGCAAGGCTTCGCGACCGTTCTTTTTAGGCATATTCAAGTCGAGCAAAATCAATCCGGGACGGGGAGAAGCACCGGGCGCAGCGTATTTGCCCCGGCGGTATAAATAATCCATCAGTTCTTCGCCATTGCTGACGAAGCTCAGATCGTTGGCGAGTTTGCTCTCTTCTAGAGCCTCTTGGATCGACATGCGATCCTCTTCGTCGTCATCGGCGATCAAAATGGTTGTAAGTTTGTTGGTCGTTTTCATAGTTCGCTTACGGCTGATTCCTGTTGGAAAGGGGGTTGAATGATAAATGATAAAAGTAGATCCTTGCTCTGGAACACTTTTGGCGGTGGCGATTTTGGCGAAAATTGCCAAACCGATATCCGTTCCTTCGCATTCCGCCGCGACCGTGCAGGCGTTGACATACCTGAAAAATGCGATCGCTATATTTTCATCAAACCCGATCCCATTGTCTTTAACTGCGATCTGATACTCATCGGGTTGCGATCTCGATCGCATGTTATCGATCGTGACTAGGGAGGTTTTCCTCCCGGCGATGAAAAAACACTAAGTGTAGAATCAAGACATCCTGGCGGAGGAAAGCCTCCTTCGCTTAACGAGCAACAACTACATCTAGTCAGCCGATTAGTAGAAGAAAATAATGACGCAACTCTCCAACAATTATGCGATCGCCTCGAACAAAGAACTGAGAGCAAAATTAAGGAAAACGAGCTTATGGGAAGCGTCCTTATAATCGGGCAGCAATATACCCCTAATTGGCGCGATCGCCCTCTCAGGTTTATTAGCTCCTTTTACTTTTGAAGGGTGGACAGAGCGAGAAGCTTTCATTACTTATGTCAAGGAAGTTCTAATTCCTCTACTTTCAAAAACCCCCCGTACAGGGGTTAGTCGTTAATTGTTTCCCCATCTCAGAAATCTCCCCATACTCCTAGTCCGCTTCTCTAGCCTGTCGAATGGGTAAGGTAACGATAAAGGTCGCGCCTTGACCTGGAGTACTTTTAGCTTCGATAAAACCGCGATGGCGAGCGACGATTTTGGCACAGATAGCGAGTCCGATCCCCGTTCCTTCGTACTCGTTACGACCGTGCAGGCGTTGAAAAACCTGAAAAATCCGATCGCGATACTTTTCGTCAAAGCCGATGCCGTTGTCACTCACTGAGATCCGACAACGATCGCCTGTTAACCTTTCTCCGAACACTCGAACTATTAGTGGTTCCTCCTGGCGGCGAAATTTTAGGGCATTGCTCAGCAAATTCTGAAACAATTGACGCATCTGTAGCGGATCGGCATCGATAGTAAAGAGTTCGCCAATTTCTATGCGTCCTCTCGTCTGCTGAATTTGCACTTCAAAATCGGAGACGATCTCAGCAATCAGTTTGTTGAGATCGACCGAGACAAATGGTTGAGCTGTAGTGGTCACGCACGAGAAAGTGAGTAGATCCTGGATCAGGATTCGCAGGCGCTGCGCTGACTTTCGTATTCTCTCTAGATAATCTCGACCTCGATCGCCGAGTTGGTCGGTGTAATTGGCTTGCAGGCGATCGCCAAATGCCTCGATTTTCCTGAGGGGTTCTTGTAGGTCGTGGGAGGCGATATAGGCAAACTGTTCGAGTTCGGCATTGGATCGCGCTAATTCTACCGCCTGTTGTGCCAAGGCTCGTTCGGCGAGTTTGCGCTCTGTGATATCGCTCAGCGAGCCTGCCATGCGGTAGGGTTTTCCCTGTTCGTCTCGTACTGCCAGTCCCCGACAAAGTACCCAGCGATACGATCCGTCTTTGTGCCGCATCCGATATTCATATTGAAAGTAAGGAGTCTGACCGTTTAAGTGAATCTCTATGCCCCATTCGATCGACTCGCGCTCTTGGGGATGTACTCGCTCAAACCATTCATTGGGATCTGGATCGATTTCGTTATCTTCGTAGCCGAGAATGGCTTTCCAACGCGGGGAGAAATAAATTTGGTCGGTCAGCAAATCCCAATCCCACATGCCATGATTAGCGCCTTCAACTACCAGAAAATACCGCTCTTCGCTCTCTTTAAGAGCTATCTGAGATTGCTGGAGTTGTTCGAGCGTCGAGTTAAGAGCGCTAGCTAGTTGAGATAATTCATCGTTACCCGCCAATAAAACCCTTGCCGACAAGTTGCCAGTAGCTCCAATCCGATCGATTAGGTGGGTAAGTTGACCCAGACGAGAGAGGATTAGCCTCTCTAGCAGCAGCCAACTCAGACCGCAGAAGACTAAACCGATGACTAGGGTAGTCCAGAAATAGTAGAGAAAACTGCTTTCTGCATGTACATGGGTGTTTCGGTCTATTTCTATGCGCACGATCGAGGCGGGTCGAGCGAAAATATCGCGCAGCAAAACATAGGACGCGATCGCGTTGTTAGTCAGGTTTTTTGCAGCGACTGGCGCATTTTTAAGTAATTGAGATCGCACGGACTGCACGTCTGCTGGCTGTTGGGGATCGCGATCGCGATAAAGGCTTAATTTTACTTGCATAATTTCAGCCAGCCTTTCAATCTCTGCGCGATCGAGAAAGCGCCCCATAATTAACGTTCCGCGAACGGGTTCTTGTTCCTGGCTGGTGAGGATAGACCGAGCGCTCAGAAGCATCAGACCCTCTTGTAGGAGAACAAAACCCTTGATACTTCCGTCCGTTCGAGAATGACGCAGCAGAGGCGATCTGTCTTGAAAAATTAGCGCCATCAAGTCAGCAGGCAATGCTCGTCTTTTTTGGCTCTGTAGGTCGAAACCCTGTCCAAAGACGATTTGTCCGGATTGGTCGACAATCAGAAAAACGTTGAGCTTCAAATTGGTGAATGTTCGGTTTACTAGATTTGAGGCTATATAAGCGGCATTCCCATCTTTAACAAATTGGTAGGTATCGTCCCATTCAGCCCAATCGCCAGCCATCAGATCTAGCTGACAAATCTCGTGGGATAAAACATTCTGGACTTGCTTGGCATTCAAGATAGCCCTTTCTCGATTGAATTTGGCATAGCTGTTGAGCAAAATAATCCGAGCAGCAGTAAATTGACCGACGAAAAGCACTAAAAATGCAATGCCAATCGCGGATACTACTTTACAACGAAGTCCTGACATTTGTTTGGGAATAATAGCTGACATGAGTTTTGGGGAAACTTTTTGCGGTTCGATTCCCGAAACCGGGCGATCGAAAGTCCCCGTTACGCTGAGATGGCCAGCGCTAGACTGACACCTAGAATTCCCCAATCGCGATCGGAAATAGCAACGTTTTGCTGAATATTTTTTGCTTCTGTTGAATTTGGGCAATAATTTTGGGAAATTTAAATTTAGAGTTTCGATTGGATCGATTCTCGAATCATTATTCTTATAAGGTGTGAGGATATGACAAGCTTAAGAAAACTAGGACAATACGGGCTGCTCGGGTTAATGCTGTTGGGTTCGATAGGTCTAACGGCGACCAATGCTCTAGCTGACGCGATCGCTCCTCAAAGTCGCGAAACTCCTGCGGCTAATGCCGATTTCCTCCAACAACTCGATCGCTACAATAATCAGAGCGATTCCCTCGACCAAGTGACTAGCGTCCAAGAATTAAAGGACGTTGCTCCGACAGAGTGGGCATATGAAGCATTGCGGAGTTTGGTGGAACGCTATGGCTGTATCGTCGGCTATCCCGATAGTACTTACCGAGGCAACCGTGCCCTAACCCGTTGGGAGTTCGCCGCTGGTTTGAATTCCTGCATGAATACCATGGAGCGTCTCATTCAGGAAAATGTTGCCGTTCTCAAGGAAGACGTGGATACGCTCAAGCGCTTGGCACAAGAATTTGAAGCCGAACTAGCTGCCCTAGGCGGACGAGTCGATAACTTAGAAGGGCGCGTCGCTTTTTTGGAAGACAATCAATTTTCAACAACTACTAAGCTAACGGGCGAAGTCGTTTTTGCCGTTGCTGCCGCAACTAACAACGGCGGGACGGATAATCAAGCCGTTTTCCAAAATCGGACGCGCTTATATCTAGAAACTAGCTTTACAGGAGAAGATATTCTCTATACTGGACTGGCGGCAGGCAATTCTCCTCGTTTCGACCTTCCTTCTCAAGGAACGGGCGTTCCCACTGGCGAAGGGATCTTTACCTTCCAGGATTATTTCGACAATGATGTCGCGATCGATTTTCTATCCTACTTCACGCCGATTGGCGATTGGGCTGAAGTTTTCGTGACTGCTGCTGCCGGAGCTACTTCAGACTATTTACCTACTGCTGGTAACGATCCCATTGACGATGGCGGCGATGGCGGTTCTGGTGCCCTGACTCTCTTTGGTGCCCACAATCCGATTTACTATATCGGAGGTGGCGCTGGGGCAGGATTTAACCTCAAGTTCGGCGATACATTTACGCTCAGTACGAGTTATCTAGCCGGGCCTGCCGATGCCGCCAGTCCAGCGGAAGGGGCTGGAATTTTTAACGGGGATTACGCAGCTTTAGGGCAGTTGACCATTACGCCCAATGACAGTCTGACGTTTGTCCTGACCTATGTCAATAGCTATCATAGTGCTGGTACGCCCATCTTTAACTATGGCTTTGCTACTTTCCCCGATAGTACAGGAGTTGTCGGGACAAGCTTTGCTAACTTTCCTGGCGGCACTGATGCTAGGGTTAGTGCCAACTCGTTTGGCGTTGGTGCTTCTTATCGGGTTGCGCCGCAATTCGTCGTCAGCGCCTGGGGAGGATACACGATCGCCGATATTCGCAATTTCTCTGAGGACGGAGAAATTTGGAACTACGCGCTGTCTCTTGCCTTTCCTGATTTGTTCGGGGAGGGAAATTTGGGCGGTTTGATCGCAGGCGTTCAGCCCTATTTGGGCAACCCCGCTGAAGTGGGTTTGGTTGGTGCTTCTAACAATATTCCCATACACATAGAAGCTTTCTACCGCTATCAGCTCAACGATAATATTTCCATCACGCCTGGAATTGTTTATCTAAACGCGCCCGATCAGCAGGACGATGAAGATGCGATCTTGGGCGTTGTCAGAACGACTTTTACGTTCTAATAATGCCTAGCTATTAAAGACGGGGGCGCGAGGGAACTTTTATTGCGCCCTCTCAGTTCCTCGTAAGGCTTTCTGAGAATTAATAATCTCTGAGGCCCACAAAACTAAGATATTGCTCCCAGTTAAGTCGTAAAACTGAACTCATTCATGACCTATAGTCTCAGGATTGCCGATATTCCTAGCAGCGAACGACCTCGCGAACGATTGCTTAGTTTGGGAGCCAGACACTTATCAACGGCTGAATTGTTAGCCATTTTACTTGCTACGGGTCAAGGAAAAGGAAAACTCTCTGCGATTGGCTTAGGGCAGTATATTTTACAAGAATTAAGCAAGCACAAGCGCGAACCTTTGGATGTTTTGAGAGATATCAGTCCTCAAGAGTTGATGGCGATTCCAGGAATTGGACCAGCAAAAGCTACAACCATTCTTGCTGCTGTTGAATTGGGCAAACGAGCGTTTCAAATACGACCGATGGAAAAGGTTGTGATAGACAGTCCTGATGCAGCAGCGGCAGCGATTAGTCTGGATTTGATGTGGCAGCAACAAGAGCGATTTGCCGTCATTTTGTTAGATGTCAAGAACCGTTTCATCGGTACTAAAGTGGTAACTATCGGTACTGCCACTGAAACATTAGTTCATCCTCGCGAGATTTTCCGCGAAGTTATCAAACAAGGAGCCACGAAGCTCATCATCGCTCACAATCATCCTTCTGGTAACTTAGAACCGAGTCAAGAAGATATTTCTTTAACGGAGCAGTTATTACAAGGGGCGCAATATTTAAGGATTCCACTTTTGGATCACTTAATCGTCGGCAATGGCGATCGTCAAAGTTTGCGACAGATAACCGATCTGTGGGAGAAATACCCTCAAAACGATTGATAGTTGAGGTTTATGTTAAGCTTGGAGAAAGAAGGGCGATTGGCACAGGGGTAGCGCACTTCCTTCACACGGAAGGGGTCACTGGTTCAAATCCAGTATCGCCCATTTTTACGTTTGATATAACTTTAGGCGATCGCCCGCTCAACTCAACTGTGCCACAATCTGATTTCTCAGTAGTGTTTCTTGCCTAAGTAAATCTTCCACGTTAATTCGCAAGAAACGCTGTTCGTCTACCCAGAATTGCAATTTAATGCGATCGCTTCCCTGACTCCCCGCAGGATTTAGTTGCGCGATCGTTCTTGCCCCATCGCGATCGTTGAGAGGGCGAACCGTGGTTTCGCCACTGCCAACGGAACGAGTTACCAAGCGATCGCCTTCAAAATATACCTCAGTTCCTCCCGTGTCTGCACCCAATTCACCGATAATTAATTCGATGCTGGGTTGATTTTCCACAGAGGCACCCAAGGTCAATTCAACAGGATTGCCCATCGGATAGGGTTGCCCTGCCCTAATAATCGGATGCCAACTATGGGCGTTTTTGCGGCGATTCCAGTAGCGAATTCCGTAACTGTGATAGAGAAAGTCTTTTAATTCAAATCCTTGAGCTAATTGCAATGCGCCCAATGCGATCGCTTCAAAGGGGCGATCGCAGCGAATTTTGGCTTCATCGAAGTATTGTTTGACCCAATTTTGTACGGCAGGAATTTGTACCGTTCCTCCCACTAATAACACGGCATCGATATTGGTTATTTCAATTCCATTGCGCCTTGCTTGCTGCAAGACTTGAGTCATTAATTCGTCTAATTGCTCAAAAAATTGCTGTTGTTTGAGAATTTCTTCAAAGCGATCGCGATCTAATGCTAATTCGTAACTCTCAAAAGTTTCATCATTAAAATAAACTTCAGTTGCTTGTGTTTGAGAAGAGAGTTGAATCTTTAGTCGTTCTGCCAAACGAGTTGTTAAAGGAGATTTTGGCAATCCTTGTGTTTGAGCAAAATAATCGACTAACCAAGAATCGAGATCGGAACCCCCTAAATTCGTGCCTGCTTTGGCTAAAACGCGGGCGAGTTTGGCTTTTTGTCCCGAATTATTGCCAAAGAATTTTTCGCCCCATTTAAGAATAAAGCCCTGCGTTTTTTGTTTGTTATCTAAGTCCAACTGAACTAAAGAAAGGTCGATCGTTCCGCCGCCAAAATCGACGACTAAAAGCAAATTTTCGTCCGTCGTACCGTACCCCAGCGCCGCTGCCGTCGGTTCGTCGAGAATTCTAATTTGTTCGATCGCCCAAGATTGACAGACTTGACTCAACCAACTGCGATAGGTTTCAAAGCTATCGACGGGGACGGTGAGGACGAGAGAGTCGGGAGTTTGGGAGGTTTCTTCTTTGAGTTGGTTAATCAACGTCGTTAAAAACCATTCCCCGACTCGTTCAAAAGTGATGATTTTTTCATCTAATTCTGGCAAAAACCCTTGTATTTGCGCGCCGATTCCCCGTTTGAAGCTACGGAAGAAGCGGGGATCGTTGGCAAGATCCAAACCGCGATCGCGTACTGTCTGTCCCGCGACGATCTTAGCGCGACTGGCATCTTCTACATACACCAAACTGGGAATCAGAGGGGGATTATCTCCCAGTTGTTGGGACAGTCCCGATAGTTTTACGGTTTCGGGCTTTTCGGTTGCTGCGTTCCAACGGGTAATAACGGTGTTACTGGTACCGAAATCGATGGCGTAGGACACTTTTCAGTTATTAGTTGTCAATTATCAGTTATCAGTGTTACATAATTTACCCCCTAGCAGAGCTATGAGTTCGGAGTTGGGAACGATCTTCCTCCAACTCCGAAGTCACCTTTAAGGTAACTCCTCTGGTTGGGATGGACTGCCATTATTTGGATCTAGCTGCTGGCGAACATCGTCGATCGCGCTATTGAGTTGAGCTATTTTATCTTCTAGGCGGCGACGCGCTCTTTCCATGCTTTCTTCTGTCTCGAATTTAGTCCCTTGACCGGGCGAAAGCAAAGACCGCTCATCTTGGCTGGGTTCTTGAGATTGCCGACGAGTGGCTACGACTGCTCCCAGTAAGCCGCCGACTGCGCCGCCGACGATCGCTCCTAAGAAAAATCCTGCGGTAAAACCATCACGCTGACTCATAGTTCTTTTCCCTACTGTATCTACAATAATGCGATCGCTCAGGTTCCGAAGGCGCGATCGCCTGCATCTCCTAACCCCGGTACGATATAACCTTTACTATTTAGTCCTTCATCAATGATAGCGGTATAGATATTCAAGCTAGGATATTTTTCGCTCAATTGTCGCAAAGCGGGCGGTGCAGCCACGACAGAGATAATCCGTATCAGTGCCGGATCTCCTCCCCGACGGGTAATTTCTGCCATTGCCGTCATAATCGAACCTCCCGTCGCCAGCATTGGCTCTAAAATCAACACTCGCGTCTCGGAGGCAAACTGTTCTGGCATTTTGTTTAAATAACAGCTAGGTTGCAAGGTTTCTTCGTTGCGGACTATTCCCAAATGGTAAATTGAAGCCAGAGGAAGCAGCGCCTGCGCTCCATCCAACAAAGCGAGTCCGGCGCGGAGAATGGGAACGACTGCGATGGGAACTTCCGGATCGATCAGCGTAGCCGAACATTCAGCTAATGGGGTTTGTACAGTTGCCTCCAGCGTCGGCAGCCAGTGGCGAGCGGCTTCGTAGGTTAACCAGCGTCCTAATTCCGTCATCGCGGTTTTAAAGAGGACTGAGGGCGTATTTGCATCGCGAGCAACTGCCAACCAGTGTTTAATCAAGGGATGGTCGGGGACGTATACTCGTAATTGTAAAGTCATTCGATTTTAGATGTTAGATTTTGGATGATAAAAGCAAAGGGGAGTCAAAAGTTGACAGTTAAAAGGCAAAATTCATTTTTCCTTTCTCTTGTTTCTTGTTTCCTTATTTGCTCCCCACACCACGATTAACGGAACTCAAATAGCCGATTATCTGGCTGATTGCTAACGAATCGTTGTAGTTGGTTCAACGACTGATTGTAACCGATAATTGCCTGTAGGAACTCGCTGCGAGCTTCGGTCAGATCCCGTTGCGAGTTAATTACGTCTGTTTGGGTGCCGACTCCTGCTTGGAAACGCAAGCGAGCTAGTCGCAGCGATTCTTCAGCCCGTTGAACGTTGAGCCGAGTTGTTTCGATATTTTCTTGATTGGCGATGAGTTCATAGTATGCTGTTTCGACCTGCGTGCGAATTTGGTTGCGCTGTCTGGCGAAGGCATTGTTAGCCAGGTCGATATTTCTTTCCTGCTGCCTCGCTCTGGCAAAAGCTGCCCCGCCATCGAAAAGCGTCCAGCGCATTCTGGCTCCAAAGCTATAGCCGTCGCCAATCCCAAACTCATCATCGAAATTGTCATTGAAATTGTATTGGGCAAAGAAATCAACTTGCGGTTTAATGTCGGCTAGCGCGATCGTTCGATCGCGTTCGCTAATTTCTCTCTGTAGCAGCTGCTGCTCTAATTCTGCTCGATTTTTATAGGCTTGGACGATACTTTCTTCTAAAGACAACGGCCACCTGCCAGCCTCTCTGATTTCATCGGCAGCCGTTAGCTCGACTTGCTGACCTACACTCAAGACTTCTGCCAGATTCCGCCTAGCCGTGCGTTGTGCTGAAATCGCTCTAGTTAACTGTTGGTTTGCCCTAGCTAAGTCTACTTCAGATCGCAACGTATCGAAGCGCGTTCCCAAACCAGCTTGTTCGAGGAGTTGGGCATCTCGCAAACTCTGAGTCGCA
This sequence comes from Pleurocapsa sp. PCC 7327, assembly GCF_000317025.1. NCBI lineage: Bacteria > Bacillati > Cyanobacteriota > Cyanophyceae > Pleurocapsales > Pleurocapsaceae > Pleurocapsa > Pleurocapsa sp. PCC 7327. The sequence goes on from NC_019689.1 coordinate 2,752,641, forward strand.
TCTTCTACGGCTGCTTGAGCGATCGCAACCTGAGCGTCGGCATTTTGCAATAGGTAATATCTATCAGTCGCGTTAAAGCGGGTTTCTTCGGCAAGGCGTTCTACATCTAACTCGCTTTGACGCAAGGCACGTTCCGCTCGTTCGATCTGCGCGCCTCTGCGCCCTCCCGTATATATGTTGTAGCTCAGTTCGAGGTTTCCCTGGAAATTGGTACTTTCCGAAAATCCAAGTCGCGCATCTTGTGCCTGCTGAATAACTTCTCCTGTAAAGGGGTTTCTTTGGGTAGGTGAGGAAGGAATTTGCGTTGTGTTTCCGGTGCGATCGAACTGGACTTGAGTGGACAGGTTGGGTAACAGAGCGGCTTGAGCTTCTTGTAACTCAGCCTGCCGACGTTCTAGGGTAATTCTGGCTTCCCGAAGGTCTTTGTTATTGCGCAGTGCCAGTTCGATCGCTTGATTGAGGGTAATGGGCTGAACGTTTTCGATGTCAACCTCTTCCGGTTTGGTGGGAAATTGTAGCGGATTAGCGCTCGGATCGAGATTTTCTGGGGCTGGCTCATCTTTACGGGTCTCGGCGGGCGCTTGAGAGGGTTGAGCTGGCTCTAATCCGGGAAGCGACTCCCTAGCTGGAGGAGCTGGCTGCTCTTGCCTCTGCGCTACGTTGACGTTCCGATGCTCGACTTGAGATAGCTTCTCGAATTTAGTGCGAGGGGGCGTTACTGTCTGTGCAGTTGCTGATGTTCCCCAAACAAGGGTTAAGACTGCACCGACGCTGGCTGTCATGAGATAACGAATAACTAACATTGGCTCTAGTATAGGTTTCGTTCTTAATAGGTAATTATGCAAGAAAATCCGAAGTCATCTAGCAAGAACGATTAGATTTTGAAACAGACTTCTTGCTAAATAGCTTAAAGCTTATTTAATCGGTAATGAATTGAAAATTCAAGGAAATTGTTCCTTCATCATGAAATCTTGCGCCTTCTCAACAACTGCTGCTGTCATTAATTTCCTGGACGAGCGAAAAAGTCTTCCCAAGAAGACCCGATAGGAATTTCAGTCGATTTTAATTAAGTTGAGCTTTGAGCCTAGAACTTTAGTTCTAGGCGTTGATGCCAAAGGTGCAAGATCTGAGTTCATCCAAACTTTCGTGGCGATCTCCTCCTACTTTCTCCTATGGACGTACAACCATGCCCCCTTGTATCTCTATCTTTGTTATAGGGAGTGAAATGGGATTAAGCGATCGCTACCCCTTCCCGTCGAGGATCGCCGCGTCCTTCCATGCTTCCGTCGGGGTTTTTTCTGACTGCATGAACGCCGCCAAAGAACATATTTTTCTCTTGCCACAAAACAACTTGAGTGGCTTCTGGCAGACGCAATCGTTCGAGAGTTTCTGCCCCAAACATGGGTTCGATACTGAATATATTATTTTCCCAATGCACCCTCGGATTTTCTACAGCTTCTGCGAGCGATAAGTTAAAATCCAATAAATTAGAAATGACTTGTAAAATTGCCGTTCTGATCCGATTGGAACCGCCCGAACCTAAGACTAATTCTGGTTTTCCGTCTCTTAAGAGGATCGTTGGCGACATCATCGAAGAAATGCGGCGATCGCATTCCCAATTATGAAAGCCGAGGGGATTCAAGTCGGCTTCTCCAAGCATGTTATTGAGCATGATTCCCGTTCCTGGGATGACATAGGAAGACCCTTCTCCGTTAGAAACGGTAACGCTTGCAGCATTTCCTTCGCTATCGAGGACGCTGATGTGAGTGGTGTTGCCTAATTTGTTGACGGCAGCATCTAATCGCGATCGATAATGTTCTAAATACCGTTCGTCGAGAAAATGTTGCTCTATATTTTTTTGATAAAGGCGACCATCGTAATTATGTTTTCTCGCTTCATTAGTCAGGCGCATGACTTGAGCTAATATTTCCAAATGTTTGTGACTGCCAAATTCAATTTGATTGAGATCGAATATTTCCAAAAGTTTGAGAGCAAAAGCAATTAACGTTCCGCCCGAACTCGGTGGAGGATTGGTCAGTAATTCCCAGCCGCGATAGTGAATTTTTAGCGGTTTTCTGACAAGAATTCGATAATTTTCAAGATCTTCTAGGGTTAAATATCCCCCGTCTGACAAGTCTTTCACTAATTGATGGGCAATGTCTCCCTCATAAAATATTTTGATTCCAGAGCGAGATATTTCAGTTAAAGTCGCCGCTAAATCTTTCATGTAGCAGATTTGTCCGGCAGTTAATAATTTCCCATCTGGCGCATAAATTTGCCGAGATTCAGGATATCTTGTCAGAATCGGTTCGAGTAATTTAAAGGTAAAACTATTAAAATGATTAACAATCAATCCATTTTTGGCACAATCGATCGCGGGTTGGACGACGACTTCAAAGGGCAATTTACCCAATTTTTGATGAACTTTCCAGATTCCTGCTAAATTTCCAGGCGTGGCGATCGAACCCAGTCCGATATGAAACGTCTGAATTTCGCCGCCAAAGTTAACATGAATGGGATAGAAATCAATTTTTTCTACAGGTTTTTTATGACGGGGAGTTTGACAAAAAAAATCAAATAAAATACTTTGATTATCTTTAGTATGAGCTAGGAGAAAACCGCCGCCAGCCGGAGAGGAAAGAACGGATTCTGCAACAAATGCCGTTAAGACAGCCGCGATCGCAGCATCAAAAGCATTCCCGCCCAAGGCAAACATAGCTTGCCCTGCCTCAGCAGTTTTTTGATGTCCAGCAGCAATAACCCCTCGATTTTTTTGACTCATTTCTCTTCGCTGTTTCTACGTTGGCAATAGCTAGTGATAAATACTTATTATCTCTACCAGGCTTCTATCAGTTTTTGCAACACAACCAGTTTAGTGCGAGAGAAATAATTCTAAACTTCTAAAATCTTTGATTCTGTATTGTTTACTTCTGTTCTCCTGGAGGGATAAAACGTATTTCTATCCTGCGCCTATTTTCATCAGGATTGCGATCGCGCGGAGCTAATTGTCCTGATGCTAAATACAATTGTGCCGCAGAATAGGCTCTAAATTTTATATTTTTTAAACGACTCGTTTTTTCTAATTCTTTTACCACGGCTAAGGCTCGCATTAACCCTAAATCTACATTAGAGCCTGGTTTGAGTTTATTAAAGGCTTGACGACCTTGCGCTATTTCTTCTAGGGTACTATCTAAATTGCTGGTTTTGTTAATTTCTTGACCGTCAGTATGACCGATGACTTGAATAAAATCAATCTCTCGTTCCTTAGCAATCTCTTCAATTTTTGGCGCGATCGCAGTTTAAATATAGCTTGTCAGTTTGGTTGTTAACTCAGCACTTCCCGATTTAAATTTAAATTTCCCTGACTGCTCGTCTATGATGATAGGGGAAGCCGCCTGCAAGCGTTGGTTTAATTCTAAAACTTGCAATAAAACAAGTAACAAGAAAAAACTTATAATCATGAAAGCGTTAGACATTAAATCTGTAAAAGATTGAAAGATATTTACAGATTCATCGTCTTGATCATATAGCGATCGCCTGGTCATTATAGAACTCCTAAGTGATTACTTTTTCTCTCTAAGAATTTTTATGGTTAGTTTGTCCATTGTTTAGTATTTTCTTTCAAAGTGTTGACTAGATTAGTCAAATTAGATTTTGTCTCATTAAGCTCGCTGATATATCGAGCAAATTTATCGGCTAATATTTGAATTTGTTTACTATTATTACCTAACTGTTTCTCAGCATTAGCAACAAAGCGATCGCCTAATTTCTAGAACTAAATTTGTGCTTTTTCTTTACTATTTTTCAAGGCTTTAATTAAATTATTGATTTTGGAATGAACTTGTTTCAAACTATCTTTTTCATTGGTTAGTTTAGTTTCAGTTAAGTTTATTATTCTGGTTGACTGTTGGTTTAAGTCACCTATTCTATTAAATCTACCATTTTTTGAACAGAATTTTGTAGGTTTGTTATGACTACTTCTATAGATTGGGTAGATTGATTCAAAGTCGATGTTGACTGAGCAAACTGATTCTGCATAGTAGCTAAATTGGTCGTAGCTGCTAATAATTTGTCAGCAAACTGACTTTGCTTAATTGTTTCTGATGCTTCAAGAAAACTCATCGCACTATTTTGTAGTTTCGCGGAGGATTCTTGCATTTGACTATAAAGTTTCTCAGCTAATTTACTTGCTTTCTGATTGTTATCAATAAGTTTATACATATTATTTCCAAGAAATTTAGTTGACTGAGAAAATGCTTTTTGAGTTGTGGCTAAATCTGTGATAATAGTTTCTAAATTTTCAGAGAATTTGCTCTTTTCAATCTTTTCAGAAGCTTCTAGAAAAACAAGAATACTATTTTCTAATGTTTGACAAGATTTTTGGAAATGAGGAACAATATCAGCAATACTCTCTACTTGTTTATCTAGGAATGAGGCAGCTTCTTGAAAAGTATTAGCACTCCTAGCTAATGTACCAGAAGATTCAAGGAATCTCTGATAAACTTCTCTAGCTAATGCATTAGATATTCTATTCTCTTTAGCAATTTTATCTGCGGCACGTCCCAAGGTTGACTCCAAGACTTGTCCGACTTTTTCATAAAATCTAGTTAAGAATTCATTCGAGTGTTCTAGATCGTCACTTCTTTTCTCGTAATCAGTTTGTAAGATTTTTAATAAGTTGTCAAAATTGTTAGCTTGGGTAGCGATCGCCTGCACTTCTTGCTGTAAAATTTTGACAATTTTTAGTGCTTCTTGGTTAAGTGCATAGTCAAAATTATGTTTGGTCAGCTTACAAACATCTTGAAGAACTCTCATAGATTCTTCTTGGAACTAACTATTTTTTTGGATATTAATCCCAAAAAAACCTTTTCTTTGTTCGAGATCTTGAATTATTTGACTTGCATCTTGCTATTTTCTTTCAACATCCTTGGCGATCGCTTTGATTTTGACACGCCAAAATTCGTTGTTCTAATTGATTTTTCCAGTTATTGATTGTCTGGATGAAAGTTTTATTATTATCTCGAGCAGCTTCTTCTAGTTTGAGAGTAAAAATATCTCTACTATCTCTGTCAGAACGCCAATTAAGCAAAAAACTTTCTAATAAAGCCTGAGTATCTGGACTTTGCCCTTCACCATTCAGCCAGAAAGATAATAGCTTTAATTTAATATGATTTAAAGAAACTTGAACGGTTAAATCGCGAGGAAAATAAATTTTTGCGAGTCCAAAAGTTAAATAACGCTGCACATTACGGCGAGGATGCTCATCTGTTCTAGAAAGTTTTTCCAGAAAATTATTTTTTTCCTTGAATGATTGGCGATAATTCATCAGCGAAATCTAAATAAATTTTATGAGCAATAATATTAGAAAGCTTGCTTTTTTCAATGATTTTATGATCGTTGGCAGTTTGGTTTGAAACCAAATAAACAAAATCAAAAGGCGGACGAGTTTCATTGACATCAATTAAGTGTTGAGAATCACAACGGGCTTCAAACGTAGTATTCTCAGAAGCATAATAATTCAATTCCTTTAATGCCGCATAAGTATTGGCATTCATACTAGGAGTATTACCATATAACTCTGGGCTGATTATTAAGTAACCAACAATTTGATTTTCTTTATCGCCATAAGCTCATCTGAGACTATAAGCCACATCTAAAAACATGCCGCTTCCCGTTCCTCCACATAGGGAACCAACGACAAAAATATTCAATCCCGGTTCGAGAATAAGCCCTTTTTCAAGGAGTTTTTGGTCATGTCCTCTAGTGCGATTTTCAGCTGTTTCAATGGCTTTTTGAATCTTGCGATAATTGTGAAAAAAGGCTAATCTTCCTACGGGTCTAATCCTGCTTGCTCCATCTTCTATAGCTTTGATATTCTTGAGAAGCTGTGGGACAAACCAGCACCCAATGCGATTGTAAGGTCCCTCTCTTTCATAGATCGAACGACGTTCCAAACCTTGAGCTAAATCGTTAACTTCTTGACTGCTCATTGTCGCTACAACTTTTTCGGCATCGCGGAATAAAATATCTTCGCCATGATAAGTATTCCCCGTCCGCAAGCCAGAGATTTGGCTCGCTCCTCTATCTGCATCAATATGGACAAAACTTACCACTGGGAGTTTGCTTAATTTGCCATAGCGATCGATAATTAATCGGCGAATTTGCATCAAAACATCTCGACCCGTTCCTCCTAAGCCAATACAAAGAGTTTGCTTAATTTGGCAAGATTGCTTTTCATTTTTTAAAGATTTATTCTTCATATTTTTCCTGATTAGATAATTGTTTATTTACTTGAATAATTAAATCGAAATCACGAGATTTATAAGGGCAATTTAGTTTAATGTAATTTCCCTTGAGTTGTTGACGTTGGGTAATCTCTCGACCTTAGTAAGAAATCGGTAAACTTTGGGAGATCGGTTCTAAATAAAGGTTGGTTCCTTCCCGTTTTAAATACCCTCTTACTTCCGAATCAGGACAATCAATATCATCGCCGATCGCAAGGCTTTGTTGATGCCGTAAAAAACGAATTTTCTCCTCTTGACTATCTTCATAGCCAGGTTTTCTTAAGGCTCATTAAATATTTGATGCCTAACCCCCCGAAAACTAAAATCGCAACCAAACTTGAGAAAAACATTAAAGCAGGAAACCATAATTGCAGAAGTTTCAATCCATATATCCAAAGCAATTCCCGGTTCGGTAAACAGAGGTGCATCTGTCAGCCAGACTACCGACTGAGGCTTGATGGGTTTATATTGGACTAGACGACATTGGTTAATTTGTGCGAGTTCTCGATAAATAACTCGGCTAACTGAATATCTGTCCTCTGTTGAGTTGCATTAGATTGAAAAGAAACGGCTTTTAAGATGCGATCGATTTCCTCTTCCTCTGGTTTTCCCTAGAAGGAAATAGCGGTTTCCAGGGAAATAACCGTCGATGCGAGAGGGTTAACCGTTGATGCAAAAGGAACCACATAGACAGAATCTCCTTTTTGCAAGCTATCTTTAATAAGCTGGCGCAGACGAATGCGCCCTTCATCATTCAAACCGATGCTCTCCGTCAGATCGATCGCCAATACAACATCTCGTCCGCGAAAAAGAGCGACTAATTCCAATCCCGCTTTTTGCCAGAAATTAAGATTTTGCTAACTGGGAGCAACTGCTTGACAGGTAGTACTCAAGGCGGTTTTGCTAAAAACTAAAGGCTACTATCATAGAGTTCCCATAGATTTGGCAAAAGTAACAAACAGTATGAGAAGTTAATATAAGCCTTATCCTTTTGCTCCTGCCTCACTCCGACTCTTACTTGTCGCAGAACTAGCAGTTTATTGAAAAAATATTGCAATTATATTGACAAAGTTTCCTAATAAGGCTATATTGATTCTAAAGTGTTCTCCTCTCAAGGATCGGCAGGTGGGACCGCTAAGTCAGTATAAGGGCGGCTCTCCTGTTTTTTTTAGCGATAAACTATAAGCTCAGGGATCTTTTCTATAATGTCTGCATAATCAATTATATGAGTGCCGTATCTCCAGCTCTCCAGCCTAACGAACCAGTAAATTCCTTAGAATACGACGTTATTGTCATAGGGTCTGGTATTGGCGGATTAGTTACCGCTACCCAACTCGCCTCTAAAGGCGCAAAAGTCTTAGTTTTAGAGCGATATCTCATTCCGGGCGGCAGTGCAGGCTACTTCGAGCGAGAAGGCTATCGCTTCGATGTCGGAGCTTCAATGATTTTTGGTTTCGGGACTCAAGGCACCACCAACCTCCTCACCCGTGCCCTTAAAGCTGTCAATATGAGTCTAGAAACCATTCCCGACTTGGTGCAGATTCACTATCACCTGCCCAACGGATTGGAGTTAAAAGTCTATCGCGATTATGAAAAATTTTTGCAAGAGTTAATCTCTCATTTCCCTCACGAACGACAAGGAATTCGCCGTTTCTACGACGAGTGCTGGAAAGTCTTTAACTGTCTTAATGCGATGGAGTTGCTTTCTCTAGAAGAACCTCGGTATCTAATGCGAGTTTTCTTCCAGCACCCCTTCGCCTGCCTGGGATTAATCAAATACCTGCCCCAAAACGCCGGAGATATTGCCCGCCGTTACATTAGCGACCCGCAACTGTTGAAATTTATCGATATGGAATGTTATTGTTGGTCGGTTGTCCCAGCCGATCGCACTCCTGCAATCAATGCCGGGATGGTCTTTTCTGACAGACATTATGGAGGAATTAACTATCCCAAAGGCGGCGTAGGTCAAATCGCTCAGAAGTTAGTCGAAGGATTGGTCAAAGCAGGCAGCGAAATTCAATATGGAGCGAGGGTTACGCAAATTCTCCTTGAGGGTGGCACAGCAGTCGGCGTTAAATTAGCCAACGGCAAACAATATCGGGCAAAGCGGATTGTTTCTAACGCCACTCGTTGGGACACGTTTGAGAAATTGCTGCCGTCCGAGGCGATGCCTGCTTCCGAAAAACGGTGGCAAAAGCGGTATCAGAAGTCGCCTAGTTTTCTAAGTCTGCATTTAGGGGTCAAGTCAGAAGTCCTGCCGTCGGGAACGGACTGCCACCACATTCTATTGGAAGATTGGGAGAAGATGGAGGATGAGGAGGGAACGATTTTTGTCTCGATCCCGACTTTGCTCGACCCAGACTTAGCTCCATCGGGACATCATATCATTCACACGTTTACGCCTAGCTGGATAGAACGATGGCGGGGACTCTCCCCAAAAGAGTATCAACACAAAAAGGAAGAAGCAGCAGAACGTATAATTAAGAGGCTGGAGAAAATTTTTCCCGGTTTGAGCGCTGGACTAGATTATCAGGAGGTGGGAACGCCTCGCACGCATCGCCGCTTCTTGGGTCGCGATGACGGGACATACGGACCGATTCCTCGCGGCAAGTTAGCAGGTTTATTAGGAATGCCCTTTAACCGAACTGCTATTCCCGGACTCTATTGCGTAGGAGATAGTACTTTTCCGGGACAGGGATTGAATGCGGTGGCATTTTCGGGTTTTGCTTGCGGTCATCGTATAGCAGTAGATTTAGGACTTTAGTTGGTTTCTAGTAAGTTATTTTTATGCTGGACTGCCGAATTCCGTAGATTTACGCTTGGGATAAGCATCAGAGAAGCGGATGATTGAGGTATAAAAAATCAGTCTGATGAATTCAGCAAAGACAATCGGAGCGAGCAGTCTGGCCATTTCGCCCTGGTTCAGCAGAAATATTTTGTAACGAAAATGTCTTATCCCGCCGAGTCTAACCAACTAGCCTACCAGCTCATGAAACTCATTCAATCGGGCGTTGGCGCTCGATCGCTCTTTTCGGAAATGGCTCGTACTGTAGGGCAAACATTCGGAGCGGATGTTTGCTTATTCGTAGCGAGTACCAGTGCTAGACCAAAGATTCAGGTAGGTTTCTGGGATAGCAAAGATTCCTCGACACTTCCTTTTGAGATAACCAAACAGTTTTTTTCCCATTCTCCAATCGCAGATATTTTAACCAGAACCGAGCCGTTAGAGATTACCGATCTTCAGGCGACTCTAAATCCGGCGACGGACGGCATGAATATTGCGCCACCTGGGTTTCTTGCTTCTGCGTCGGTACGAGATCGGGAGCGAGCTATGGCAGATTGGTTAGAAAACATGCCACTACGCGCCTTGCTGGGAATAACGACATACTTTCAAGAAAATGCCAATGGACTAATTATGGTCGGATATTTGCAACCCCATCAATGGACGGCAAAAGAGCATCAATGGTTACAAGTAGCTGCTGAAGTTGGAGCGATCGCTTATCATATCTCTCAACTGGAAAAAGTAACAAAAATTAATCTTGCGAAAGACTCTCTATCAGGAACGAGCAAGGTTTTTCCCCTAGAGAGCAACCAATTATTTAAAAAATGGTACGATTTAACTCACCAACAACTCGAACAGCAGCGACATTTAAATCAACTTCAAGACGAAATTATTACCGCTATCAGCGACCGCGCTAGAAATCCCTTGGCGAGCATGAAACTGGCGATGGAAATGCTCAGTAAAGATCGCAGTCAATCCCTGCCGCCAGAATCTGAAGCAAGGTACTGGGATATTCTCAAACAAGAATGGCAGCGACTGAACGATTTGATTAATAACATCGTGACTCTCAAGAAACTGGAGTCCCACGAAGTCGTCTTTAAGCCCGAAGCGGTTGCTCTCAAACCCCCGATCGAAGAATTAGTTCGGTCATTTCAACAGCAGTGGCAAGAAGATAAGCGCAAGCAATTAACGATCGCGATCGCGGAGCAATCGGACTTATCGCTGACTGCCTATACCGATCCCCAGCATCTGCGCAGTATTTTGAGCGAACTGTTGACCAATGCTGGCAAATTTTCCTTACCGGGGACGACAGTATCTCTGAGCGTTAGAGAAGAGGAAGGCCAAGTTGCGATCGCGGCGAGCAACATCAGTCGCGGGATTTCTGCTCAAGAGAGAGTTTATATTTTTGAACCGTTTCGTCGAGGAGAAGACGCGATCGAGCAGTCGATACCTGGAGTTGGATTGGGATTGTCTCTGGTCAAAAAGTTAGTCGAGCTTCTCAATGGTAAGATTGAGGTCGCTAGCCGTCCTACGGATAATTCAGATACTCATGTTACTTCTTTTACTTTTACGCTACCTCAATTTTGCGATCGCCAAACTTAGATAATTGTCATGCTCTTCAGGAGTAGAAAGTCTAAATTCCTGCGTTGGCAACGCCCTCAATATTCCCCCCTCGTGCGTCAGCTTGAAGTTTTTAGTGTCGTTACGCAATTTCTCTTTTACTTGGGATGGGATAAGTTCGCTGGAAATAACGACTCTAGGCGGAGGCATCGCCGTGCTAAGTGGTTAGTCAGACAATTACTCTATTTAGGTCCCACTTTTATTAAAATCGGACAATCGCTCTCTACCCGCGCCGATCTCCTTCCCATAGAGTACGTACAGGAATTACAGCAATTACAAGATCGAGTGCCGCCATTTGAGATTGCAGAAGCGATCGCCGTTATCGAATCCGAATTAGGTAAACCGATCGATTTTCTGTTTCAAGAGTTTGAGTCTACACCGCTAGCATCTGCGAGTTTGGGACAAGTTCATAGAGCGAGACTTCATACGGGAGAAAAAGTTGTCGTCAAAGTTCAGCGTCCGGGATTAGAAGAACTGTTTAATTTAGATTTTGAAGTTCTCCACCAACTGGTCAGAGCGGGAAAACGTTATTTACCAGCTCTAAAAAAGTACGATTTAGAAGCAATTTATGAGGAGTTTTTTGAACTGCTTTTTTTGGAAATCGACTATATTCACGAAGGCAAAAACGCCGATCGCTTCCAAGAAAACTTCAAAAATTATGCTCGCATTAAAGTTCCCAAAGTTTATTGGCAATATACGACAAAAAAGGTACTTACTTTAGAATACCTACCTGGTATCAAAATTGACGATCGCCAAAGTTTAGAAGCAAAAGGAATTAATCTCGACGAAATTATTCAATTAGGAATCTGTTCTTATCTCAAACAGTTATTACAGGATGGCTTTTTTCAATCCGATCCCCATCCCGGCAATATGGCAGTTAGTAGTAGCGGCGACCTAATTTTTTATGATTTTGGCACGATGGCAGAAGTGAAGTCAGTGGCTAAAGACCAAATGATAGAAACATTTTTTGCTGTCCTCAGAAAAGATACTGATAAAGTCGTTGAAACGATGATTTATATGGGGTTAATCGAACCGATGCGAGATCTGACCCCCGTTAAACGAATCGTTGCCTTTCTCTTAGAAGAGTTTCGCAATAAACCCATTGATATTAAAGCTTTCGAGCAAGTGGGAGAAGAAGTTTATTTGATGTTTAAACAGCAACCTTTTCGCCTTCCCGCTCAGATGACTTTTATTATTAAATCAATTACTACCCTCGATGGCATCGCTCGTGCCCTCGATCCCCAATATAATTTATTAGCAGCGAGCCAACCTTTTGTCCGAAGTCTTGCTGTCTCTAATGGTAAAGGAACGCTAGTTAGCGCATTGGCAAAACAAGTTAGAGAATTTATTAAAAATAAATGGCAACAACCTAGCGCTACAGAAAGATATCTGCGACGGTTAGAAGAAAAAATCGAACGGGGAGATTTGCAGTTACGAATTCGATCCTTAGAAAACGAACGAACTCTCAAACGAATTTATATGGCGATTAAAAGTTTAATTTATGCCTGCTTGACCGGGTTGACCTTGCTATCCGCAACAGTCTTGCTGTCAACAGCGTATAGTAAATTTGCCATTATTGCTTTTGGAGGAGCGGGACTGTTTAGTTTATTTTTACTACGTTCTTTAATTGCTTTAGCGCTTCAAGAAAAGCTCGATAAATTGGCGGATAAATAATTAAATCTTAACTGTTCGATCGCTAACAAGTTGTCCCAAAAGTATAGTTTGTTACGTTCTCCTGCACTGAGAATGACAAAATGGACTTTTCCAGATGTCCTCTAAGATTTCTGCTGTTTCGAGCTAGAGAAGCGGTCGAGTAAATCCAAAAAAGCATCGTACTTGGGGGTACTATCTTGCTCGACGTATTCCAATATTCCCCAACTGCCCCATTTACTAGGCTGACCGATGTCGCTGAAGTTAACAAACAATCCGCCACCTAACTCAAACCATTTCTTAATGTACTCCTTATAAATCTTTCCCATACGCGGGTTGCGATTTGCCTGAATAAACAACTCGGTAATGGCATCGTTATTTTCGACTCCATTAACTCCCGCCAAATGCTGACCGCCTTCATAGGCGAGAAGCTGTAAATTTTCTTGTCGGGCTAACTCGGCATGAGTCTCAATCCAGTTATAGGCTTGTTGCAAGGCGCCGCCGGGGGAACCGTCACTCAAGACCCCTCCTTTGGCGATCTCCTCAAAAAGCAAATCGAGTCCGCCATCGGCTTCAAGCGTCCAAATAACTACTTGGTCTTGATGCTTTGGCGAACCTAGATAACCGCCAAAGTAGGGAGCGATCGCGATCGCATCGATGCCGTATTCTTGATGAGATAGCGGGCGATCGCTCCGCGGATAAGAGAGTGCATCCTTAGCTACTTGGGGATTAGCAGCTTGTCCCGCCATGACTCCAATGACTCGATCTTTGTCTTTTCCAAAAACCCGATCCCAGATCTGCGTAATTTCCGTGGTGCGCTTGCCGTACCAACGCATTGCTTTGGTGTAGTCGGAGCCTTGAGTGCCGCTCAAATGCGCTTTTCCCTGCTGCAAAGCCCAACGATTTTGTGGAAATTTTCCATTCCAGACCTCGTTTGAGTACTCTACATAGACTTTGCGTCCCGGTTCGAGATTGTTTTCGACATACTGGGCAAAGTTGGCGATATACTCGTCGCTTGCCATGTGCGGCATAGTAAACCACGGATCGCTATTGGTGCGATTGGAAAGTTCGACCATGAGTTCTACAGGAACGCCCTTGATGGAGTATCTAGCGTCTTGCGGAGTCGGGCGATCGCTCCATTGACGCTGGGTAGAACCGTTGGTTGCCATCCAATCCATGAAACGGAAGACTTTAAAAGCTTTGACTTTCTCGATAAAGTCGGGATTGAAGATTTGACGTTGGTAGCTGTTTTCGTAAGCGATGGGAACGACGCGGATGTTGCGAAGGTAGTTGCCTGTTCTGTTGGGGTCGGTGGCGGTAATTTTTAACCAGATGCCAGCATTGGAGGGAGTGACATCGATAACATCTCGCCCAAAACGAGAGGCAGCTTGATTTTTTTTAGCGTCAAAGCCGTATTCAATCGTACCTTGTCCTTGATAGAGAACGACGTATTGTCCGCCGGGATAACGCCCTTGTAGGTCTCGGAACATGAGGGTACCGACGCTAGTGTATTGAGAACCGCTGCCGGGACGGGGTAGAGATTTGACCCAGCCGTTTTCGTCTAAATCTAACCGATCCGATTCTTTGGTATCCCACACTTTTTCATTTTGCGTTATCCAAGCTCCAGAGGATTTAAATGCATCGAGAAAAGGGTGTTGAGACGACCAGTAGCTGATGCCGCTGAGATTGGTTCCTATAGATGGCTCGCTTTTGACGGTGGGAGTAACTGGGTTTTTAGATTTTGAGATTTGCGGTAATGGAGTCTCAAGTTTTGAGGCAGGCGGGGAATCGAAATTCGAGATGAGATAGGAAACGATTGAGACTGAGATAACGGCGATCGCAAAAATTATCACAAACTTATATTTTCTCATCATCTTATTGGAGTCGAGTACCAAGCCTAACCTCAGTTTTGTTTCGAGCGTGAAATTGACAGGAGTTTCTTCTCAGCAAGCGCCACGCTTGTTGAAGACTACTTCAATCGTTTTGACAATCAAACTGATATCATACAGGAGCGACCATTGACGTTGGTAGTGAAGATCCATTTCAACGATCGACTCGAAATCTTTGATGTTGGATCTGCCTTTGACTTGCCACTCCCCAGTAATTCCCGGTTTGACTTTTAAACGCTCCCAATGATGATTTTCATAGCGCTTGACTTCATCAAGCGTTGGCGGTCGCGTACCGACAAGACTCATGTCTCCCATCAACACGTTCCAAAACTGCGGAAACTCGTCCAAACTGGTGCGGCGCAGAAACCTCCCAACTTTGGTGATGCGCGGGTCGTTTTCATTTTTGAAGATGTGTCCGCTAGCTTCATTTTCGACAAGATGTTTTATTTTGTCAGCGCCGACTACCATCGAGCGAAACTTCCAAATTTGGAAAGGTTTTCCGTTCAAACCGCAACGGATCTGACTATATAGTAGCGGACCGGGGTCGAAAACTGCCATGGCGATCGCAACCGCGATCGCGATCCCCGCGGTCAGTACCAAGCCTGCTATTGCCCCTACAATATCGATTAAGCGCTTCACTTTACTTGTAACTGAGGGATGTACTAAACCGGAATAAAAATCCCAACTGTCACCAACAAGTCCCTCTTGGGATAAATACTTGAGTAATTGAGCGTCAATCTCTGAAATTTCGGAGACTTTAGAGTAAGAAACCATTTTTCAGCGTTTTAACACTCCTTAACACCTTACCTATATCAACGAAGATATAGGAATAACGTTCGCGATCGCGTATACACAGTGTATACAGAGAAGCCAGATTTTGCCTTGCTCGCGTAAAAGATGTTGCTAGCTTTGTTTGTTTAATAATTTTTTTTTATTGTATGGTTAATAACAAAAACCTACAAAAAATCTTAATTTTCTGGTAGAGTATTTTTTCTTTTAAAGTTAGTAAGAGAGAACGGACAAAGCGCGCTGTAAGCGCCGGAGCTAGGCGTGTGTTCTTAAATATTGTCTTTTAAAAAGCAAAAATACCAAGAAAATTTCTAGAAAAAGGCTATAATAGCGACGACAAATTTTCCCTAGGAAACTGTAACAACTTATCTTTTTTGTTTGCGAATTGCTAATGGCAGAAACCAAACTTGACTCTCTGACTCGCAGAAGAATTCCGAGTCGAACTCTTGAAGCAGACTTATCAGAAAGCGGCATAGTTCCCCTTGCTGGCGAAGTATCCGATGACGAACTGCTAAGAGACTCGCCGTCTAACGAGACTTCTAAGATAGAAACGGCAAATGCACAAACAGCTTCAGGCGAACAGAATGAGGCAAACGCTCAGACAACTGATGGAAGTTCCGGGAACACTCCCACTCCACCAAGCGATGGCACTTCTACCCCGCCAAGCGATGGCGCTCCTACAGCCAACGACGACCAGAGTACAACCCTTCCCGATACTCCAGTAACAATTCCAGCTACAGATTTATTGAGAAATGACAGCGACCCCAATGGCGACTCTTTGAAGATAGCGGAAGTGACCAATCCCACCAACGGCGGCGTTGCTTTGGATAATGAGGGGAATGTCGTCTTCACGCCTACAGCGGGTTTTACTGGCGATGCCAGTTTTCAATACACTGTCGATGACGGTAGCGGGGGACGAGATGCTGCGACAGTAACTGTTTCTGTTGCCCCTGCCCAGTCAGGCTCCCTACAGATAGGCACCAATTTGAGCGGGATTGCCTATTATTCGACCCAACAGCCTTTTATTAATGCTTTCAAATCCGCTAAAGCCTGGGTAACTCAGAACGATCGAACTTTTGATACTGGGGAATCGGAGCTTTTGGATCTCGATGAAAACGGTTGGGTTAGATCGCTACCAGCGCCGGAAGCAGCACCTCAATACGATTCTGTCGGTACTATACTCTTTAGAAACCAAGGAGAGTATCTCTATCCCGGCGGGCAGTACATCGTACTTTATGATGGAGAAGGGACTCTCGAATATGGCTTTGATGCCAAGAAAAATCAAGCTGCTTCCACTCCGGGCAGAGACGTGATTGATGTCACCCCTTCTCAAAGTGGTATTTTTCTGAGAATTACCGCTACCGATCCCAATAACAATGGCAATTATATCCGTAACATTCGGGTGATTCCCGCCAATGCCGAAAATACCTATCAAACCGAACCTTTTAACCCAGCCTTTCTAGAAAAAACCCAGCCCTTTGCCGCATTGCGGTTTATGGACTGGATGGACACCAATAATTCCGAGCAAAAGGCGTGGAGCGATCGCCCAACGCCAGACGATGCAAAATACGACGTCAAAGGCGTGCCAGTCGAAACGATGGTCGATCTGGCTAACCGAATTGATAGCGATCCGTGGTTTACCATGCCGCACATGGCAAGCGACGAGTATATCGCTAACTTTGCCCAGTATGTCGAAAACAATCTCGAACCGGGGCGCAAAGTTTATGTGGAACTTTCCAATGAAGTTTGGAATCCCGACTTTGCTCAACATCAATATGCCCTAGAGCAGGCAAAACAGGAATTTCCAAATTCTGGCGAGAACGACTTTAATCTGAGATTGGACTGGTACGGGAAACGTTCCACTGAGGTATTCGGAATTTGGGAGCGGGTGTTTGCGGATAACCCAGACCGTGTCGTTGGCGTAATTGGAGCGCAATCTGCCAACATAGCAACCGCTGAAAGAGTCCTAGAATATGCCTGGGCATCCAATCCTCAGACCAATAAAGAATACGGTGTTGATGCGATCGCGATCGCTCCCTATATTGGATACGAACTGGGCACTCGTAAGAATGCAAGTGAAGTCGAAAGTTGGACGAAAGATCCAGATGGCGGACTCAATAAGCTGTTTGATGAAATTACGCAAGGAGGTGTCCTCAGCAACGGATATAAAGGAGGATCGCTCAAACAAGCCTACGATCGGATAGCAGCTTACTCAGCTCTGACAAGGCGAGAAGGGTTAGAGTTGCTCGGCGCTGAGAGCGGTCAGAGTCTCGTAGGCATACAAGGGGTCGAAAATAATGCAGCGATTACCAACCTGTTTGCTAAGGCTAACCAAGATCCTCGAATAGGAGAAATCTACCGACAGTATTACGATAAATGGAACGAGTTAGGCGGTGGTTTAATAGCCCACTTTAGCGATATCTCTCTTCCCAACAAATTCAATACTTTTGGAGCGCTAGAACACGTCAATCAACCGGGGTCTCCCAAATATGATGCCTTGGTATCTTTAATCAATGCAGCATCAGCGCCAACATAAAGCGTTAGGACAGGAGTAGGGATGGTGGAGAACCGTCCCTACATGTCTGCGCTCTAAACCTTAGGAAGAGATTTCGCGCTGGCGTTGTTAACCCAATTGGAAGAACTTGCTTGCGCTACGGCTTTAAAGTTATCGCAAGACAGCTCTAGCCCTAACCAAGAACCCAGCACGGTCAAATCTTCATCAAAAATAGCTTGCAATCGTTCTATTTGTTCGGGTTGCAGTTCTGGCTTCTTTTTCAACATCCATAAACTTTTTACCCGATTGCGAAAACTTTTAGGCACAAACTGCTTTCGCAAATCGCTCAACAGAGGCGCTTCGACTAGAAAATCGCGCCAATTGCTCTTGCGCATACGTTCGACAGAAACGTTCTGAGCGCTCAATTGAGTGTCCCAAACGGGTTGACCCATGTAACCGATAAACTGGCAAATTCGTTCGAGTTCTTGCTGGGGAAATTTAATCGCTCGCTCGAAAAATACGGGTAGGACTCGCTCTCGACCAAAAGCTTCAAAATAGGGTTCGAGTTGTCTGCTATATCGGCTGTACTCGATGAGTTCTGGATGTTTCGCGATCGCCCGATTAATATCGACGGAAATTACCCGTTGAGTCCACTCGTGAATATACTGAGATACCAAGCGATCGATGGGGTGGCGCATCACATAAATCAGCTTGACATCCGGTCGATGTTGCTTGATGCGTTCGATAGTTTTGGGATAGGTTGGTAGCTTAGTGTAGTGAGTACTCGATTCCCCTCGCAGAGCGCCTACTGGGGCTGACTCGAAATGGGATAAATACCATTCTATGCCTTTAGCATACTGGTCGTCGTCGCTAAAAAAATTAGGTTCTTTCAACTCGGTCATAAAAATGCCCGGTTGTAAGGCTAGTTGTTCGTGAAGCGTGCTAGTCGCACATTTCATCGCGCCTATAATAATAAAGTCAGGAGGCTTGCTCAAGTTATTACCGCTCATTGGTTTCTATTTGACTTTTCTTAACAGAGAGGGATGAAGATTGCAAAGGGTTGCGCCAGTTCGTCCAAATATCTCTAGCTGCTTGCTCGCTGATATGCGACTGTCTGTTGCCTGCCAATTCGCGAACCAGCGAAACGCTGCGACCGGCTAGCCAAAATAGGTTAGCCATCCACAATCCGGGCGCGCCATAAAATTTTCTGTAGTATCGCGATCGCGAAGCATACAGGTAGGCTGGAGGACGCTTGCGAGTTGCGATCGCCGATTTAACCGAGCTACTTCCCCCGCGCAAATGAACGACCCTAGCATAGGGGTAGTGAAGAATTTTCCATCCTGCCCTCCTAACTCGGCGGCAATAGTCGGTATCGTCGAAATACATAAAATACCCTTCATCCATCGAGCCAACCCGTTCGATAACCTCGCGCCGAATTAACACGCAGGCAAAACTGATCCAGTCGGGTTCGATGGGAGCGTCGGCGACGGGGAGAGAAACCTCGTACTTTTCGAGCAGCTTGGTAATCGGTCCGGTTGCCGCTGCATCGATAAATTCGCCGATTGGGGAATGATAGCGAAAGCAACTTCTTTGGGGCGTACCGTCGAGCCATTCCAGGCGAGGACCGATAATGCCGGCTTCTGGATGGTCATCTTTAGCAACCAGAAGCTTGGCGATCGCGCCCGGTCGCACGATCGTATCGCTATTCAATAACAGATAAGCATCGGCTGTCAAGGCTGCGATGCCCAAATTATTTCCGGCGGAAAACCCCCCATTCACTGGAGAAGCGATTACTTTTACCCATTGACTCCAGCCGTTCTCGGCAATTGACCCTTCGATTTGCGCGATCGAGTCGTCAGCCGAGGCGTTATCAACAATCGCCACTGCATCGCGACCGACTTCAATTTCAGTTTGGAGAGAAGCCAAACAGTCGATGACTAGCTTAGGAGTACGATAGTTAATGATAATTATGGCAAGACGCATCAAGGTACTTTAGATTTGAGAGAATAGATTTGAGAGGAAATTTTTGAGAATCGCTTGAAATCGACTATTTTAATAACATTGGGTTTAAATTTAACACGCTTGTAGCAAAAAGACTTCCATTCTAAAACTCTCTTAGTCGAGCTAGAGAACGCTTCGTTTTGAGCGTGCGATTGCGATGGCTCGCGCGGCTGCCTGATGCCACGGACTTGTCTTTTTTACTCAATGCCAATCCCGATAGTCCTCCGCTAATCATTGGATATATCGGCAGAAAATGACCATTAATCAGACAATTTACCATATATAAAACTAAAGCGACTCCCAAGGCTGCGGCGGGGGCGACTTTGGGATTAAACCAAGTTTTTACCGGATAGCCAAACCAGCCAAAACAGATAACTGGGACGAGCATCGAAGCGGTTAAACTCACCAAGCCAACTAGTCCGTTCACCCCAAAGGCAATAATCCATAAACTATCCGTAACGGAGATATCTACCATGTCTCCTTCCCAGTTCTCCTCCAGAACCCGACTGCGACCCCATCCTCCCCAGCCGAAAACCATTCTTTCCATTGCCTTCGCTCTCAAGAGTTCTTCGTTATCAAATCTGAATTGCAAGGACTGAGCACGTTCTGGGCTAAAGAGTTGGGATGCCAAAGAGACGATCCTGTCTCCATCAAAGCTTCCGCTAACTGCCAGATAGAGGTAAAAACAGATCCCCAAAATCAAAAACAACAGTGGCAAGTTCGTGCGACCCCATTTAGCAACAAACAGCACCGTCATTCCGAACATAAGGAATAACAAGGCTCCTGACGATTTGAGCAAAACAAATGTCGCAATGAATGCAATTACCGCATAGTGTAATGGAATCTCCCAGATAGTCTTCGGCTGTTCGGCTTTCCACAACCAAATTGCTATCAAGGTTACTGTCATCATCCACAGAGCGACGACGAGTCCGTGCTCCATGAACACCATAGGTCTCCATCCCCCTTGGCGTATAGCTTGAGAAACTCCCGAACCATGAGCGTAGTAGCCATAGATCGTATTGTGGAGCTGGGGACTCATGCGAATTTCATACAGGCACAGCGGCACATAAAGGAGTCCGCCTTTAACGATGTTGATAGCCAACTCCTTCAATCCAGCCAAATTGCCCAAATAGAGACGACCGATGAAATAGGGCAATCCCCAAGCCGCCGAACGCCCAAGGGTTTCGTTAACGGCATCGTAAGCGCCCAAACCATTTAACAGCGATGAAAAAGCCGGGCAAATACACCATAGTAGCATTGGCAAATCGACCCAGGCTGGCTTAAAGGCTCGCAAGCGCCCGAAATCAAACAAAAAAATTCCCAGCAAGATAGCATAGCAAGTTGCTAGCGCTCCCTGATAATCGGGAATGAGCGGCAATTTAAAACCGGCTTTTTGGGGTAAAAAGAGCAAGCCGCCGATAAAACTGACTATAATTGCCGTCCGAGGTGGAAAACGGACGAAAAAAAACAGAACGATCGGCAACCAAAGGATCATTACTAATTGGGCTTGAGGAGACATCGGCTTGCCCGGTAAAACAATAAACTAACTTTTAGTTTGACTTAAACCTTTTATTATTGCTTAAGGATCGCTTGGCTTCAAGGATGATGGGAGGAACTAGCTTTTTCAGAAACGCTTTTACCGAGGAGGAAGAAGAAGATTTTTCGGTTAAATCTTCTTCCGGTCTGGCTTGAAATAAGGTTGAATGCTGCCCAGAGACTTCTTTGGCAGGTCGCCCGTTACTGTAATAATAGAGTGCCAAAGATTTTCTCGTTCTTCCTTCAGGACAATTTAACGGTTCGGGATGTCCGTGATAGGAAAAATCGGTTGTATTGAAGATGACGCAGCGATTAAAAACTGGCAGAATTTTTTTCTGGCATCTAATCATCTCGGGATCCCACAACTCTAGGTGTCCGCCATATTCCTCTTGCCAGTCTTTATTGAGATAGAGCAGGAGATTTAAGCGACGATCCAAAAGCAATCGATCGTGGCGATTAAAGTCTGCATGGATCTTCAAGTAACCGCCTTTTTCAATTTGGTGGAGTCCTCCGCCAACAAAGTGGGGATCGGGAATAAGTCCTTCAATTCCCGTGAGTTTTTCCAAAAAACTGACAAAGATCGAAGAATTCAATTGATACATGAGCAAACGGGTAATTTCTCCCATTTGTAGCTCGGAAGTAGAAGCCAGTTTTTTTTCGGCAACGTTCTCAAATTTTTTCCAATTAATTGCGCCCGGTTTGGGAAATTCATTAAGAATCCCGTTCAAGACAGTTTCAGGAAGAAATCGATCGATAATGACATGGGGAAAGGGCTGAGCTTGCGCGTAAACTTCCCGATATTTAGTGACTAAATCGTCTAAATAATCTGGATTTAGACAGAACATCGAGGTAGATTGCATAAAATTCTCCGATTTTCTAGCATTACTCAAATGTCCGAGTTTGCTGATGAACAGAGTGGTTCTGAAAATAATAGCGCGAAGACTGTTTATTTCTCGTAAAGATAAAAACAAGCAAAATTAAAGGTAAAGATTGCACATGCCTATCCGTTCTACACTTTCGGTGACAAAAAGCTAATCGATCGATTAAATCTTAAAATGGCAACGGACAAAACACCAGCTAGCACTAAAATATCAATCGTGCGCGAGATAATCGGCACAACAACCAAGCGATTCCTTTGCTGTGGCGACATGTTTGGCGATGACTTCTTTTCTGGTAATGGTAATATAAATCCCTACCAGCTAAAGATTGTGAACGTCGTATCAATTTTCGGAAAATCTAGCATCTCTTCCGAATTTTAGAGACGAAAAGCTACGATCGGATCGATCGCTCTGTGGGGAATGTGAAGGATATATGAACAGTTTTCGCTCTACAAACGTAGCACCCGGTCAAAAATTAAGCGGACGCTACCAAATTCTTTCTCAGCTAGGACAAGGAGGATTTGGTAGGACGCTTTTAGCCAAGGATTTATACTTACCCGGTCAACCCAAGTGCGTCGTCAAGCAGTTGCAACCTTCAGCAACCGACCCTAATTCGTTACAAGTTGCCAGACGTTTATTCGACACGGAAGCGCAAATTTTATATAAACTTGGTATCCATCCCCAAATTCCCCAGTTATTTGCTTATTTTGAAGAAAATCAAGAATTTTATCTGGTTCAGGAATATATTGAAGGAGAAAATCTCGATCGAGAATTACATTCTAAGCAGAGAATAAGCGAAGAGAGCGTCATCGATCTCTTATATGAAATTTTAGAAATTTTAGCTTTCGTTCACCAACAAAATGTTATCCATCGCGATGTCAATCCTTATAATCTTATCCGACGCAAAGAGGATGGAAAATTAGTTTTAATTGATTTTGGTGCGGTCAAGCAAATTACCACTCAAATGGTACAAGCGAGTGAAAAAAATTATACAGTTCCGATTGGAACTCCCGGCTATTTTCCTAGCGAGCAAGCGATGGGTTATCCTAAATTGAGTAGTGATATCTATGCAGTAGGAATCATTGGAATTCAAGCGCTGATAGGTTGCTTGCCCGAACAAATTCCTAGCAATTCCCAGACAGGAGAAATTAACTGGCACAGTTTAATTAAAGTTAATCCTGGATTGACTTATGTTTTAGATATGATGGTTCGCTATGATTTTCGCGATCGTTATACCTCGGCAACAGAAGCATTGGAAGCTGTTAGAAAATTGAGGGCTTCTAATAGCAAAACCATTGGCGGGAAAATGATTGCTGTTTCTAGTAATAAAACTGTTGGAGGAAAAACACTTGTCGTTGGCAACAATAAATCTTTCTCTAATTTTCAAATTGACTTAACAAGAATAAGGGGATGGTTAGCCAAAGGAACGATTTTTATGGGAATTGTGGGAGTAGGGGCAGCTATCTTTGTTGGCATTAATCATTTTCTCGCTGCTAATAATGCCACGGATTTATATCGGCAAGGCAATATATTGTATGAACTGAAAGATTACGATCGCGCTTTAGCTGCCTATGAACAAGCTTTAAAAATTCGCCCAGAATATGGAGAAGCTTGGCAAGGAAAAGGCGATGTTTTTCAAGCTCAAAAACGCTATAAAGAATCTCTGATCGCTTACGAAAAAGCAATTCAAATTCAGCCCAATCGTTGGCAACCTCGCTTAGGTCGCGCTCAAGTACTCGATAAATTAGGAAAAAATCAAGAAGCGATCGAGACTTATAAAAAGGTTATTAAAATTAAACCTAATCTGGCAGAAGCTTGGCTGGGACTCGCTCAAGTCCAGATGGAGTTAAATCAATATTCAGAAGCGATAGCATCCTACGATCGCCTGCTAAAAATGCAACCCGAAAATTCATTAGCTTGGTATCAACAAGGTTGGGCGTGGCAAAATTTACGAGAGTATGAAAAAGCGATAAAATCTTACGATAAGGCAGTAGACATTAAGCCGGATTTATCATCGGCTTGGTATCAGAAAGGCAATGTGTTGATGAATTTAGAAGAATATGAAAAGGCGGTTGAGGCATATGCAAAAGCAGTACAGTTTCAACCCAAACTGCATCAAGCCTGGTACAGTCAAGGAATTGCTTTAAGTAAATTGGGACGCAACGAAGAGGCGATCGCAGCTTATTCTCAAGCCACTCAAGTTAAATCGAATTATGCTCAAGCTTGGTATCAAAAAGGCTGGATGTTACATCAACTCAAGCGTTATGAAGAAGCTATTTCAGCTTACGATACTGTCATTCGCTTGCGACCGAGCGATTACCAAGCATGGTACAACAAAGGCAATGTTTTATATAACTTAGGCAATTACGAAGGGGCGATCGCTGCTTACAAGCAAACCGTTGCGATCGAAAGAGACTACTATCAAGCCTGGAATAGCCAAGGCAATGCCCTACTTCTACTCAAGCGATACGATGAGGCAGTTAATGCCTACGATCGCGCTTTGCGCTACCAACCCGATTATCGACAAGCACAAGAAGGAAAAGCACAAGCCCAATCTTTATTGCGATTGCAACAGCAAAAACTTCAGGAGCAACAAGAGAATGACAACAATGAAGAAAAAGAAAATGAGGGAATAGGAAATATTGAAAACTAAAACTTAAAAAATATAGGGAAGGCTCATAGGCAAAGTCCACTTAAGCGGACTCTTTTGAATTATTCGCAGAATTTTTTGGCATACAAGGAATAATAGAACAGGAAATCAAAGAATAATTCCAGGAGAGCGATCGCTTGGACTATCAGAAAGAGAGTAATTGCGTGATTTGTGGAACGGCGCGTTTTAGTGCTTTGAGCCAAGGGTTAGTTCGCTTGGAATGGTCGGCTGAAGGAAAATTTGAAAATCGCCCCACCGTTCAAGCGATCGCTCGATCCGAACCGATCCCTTTTCAGGAAATTTCCACCGATTCGGAAGGAATTTTACACCTGAAAACCGAACTGATTCATATTGCCTATCAACCAAATTGTGTACCTTTTAATGATGTTAATTTAAAGATTACCTGGCAGTGCGGCGATCGCTGCGGTACTTGGCATCCTTCTACCATTGATTTCCAGAACTTAGGCGGCACTTTTACCAGCCTCGATCTCATCCATCGCAATTGGCTTCCTAAAGGCATTCATCCAGCTTCGGTGGGATTGAGCTATCCCCATGCCCAACAGTGGCTCTACAGGCCTCTCAAATCGATTCATCGGCATCTGCGAGAGCGAGGACAGACAACCCACTTTGAAGAGCCGCCCCTGTGGTATTTGGAGCGCTTTCGCCAGTCAGACTTAACTCCCCAAGATCGAGAACATCTCCAACAGTGGCATCATTTCCCGCCCGGATTGCTCAGCCGCAGCGGCTACAGCGTTCTCAACGACTCTGCCAGCGCTCCAATCGTTGATGGATGGGTAAGCGATCGCGATCGCTTTAACACTCAAGATTGGTATTTTTTCGCCTATGGACTCGATTACAATTACGCTCTAGCGGATTTCGTGGGATTGTGCGGGCGAATTCCCATGTTGCCACGCTGGGCGTTTGGCATCTGGTTCTCTCTCTACGACGAGCTGAGCGAAGAAGATTATCGCCAACTGCTAGAGCAATTTGAAGAATTAAAGCTTCCCCTAGACGTACTAATTCTCGATGTAGATTGGCATCTTTGGGGCTGGTGCGGTTGGGATTGGAATCAAGACTTGTTACCCAATCCCCCTCAGTTCCTGCAATGGGTGCATCAACTCGGACTGCACGTCGGCGCTAACGTTCATCTCGAAGGCTTGCCGCCATCCGACAGCCATTTCTCGGATCTCTGTCGATCGCGAGGACTCGATCCAGAAGCCGTTAAGGCAGGGCGAGTCTTTGCCATAAAAAATCCCACGGCTGATTGGATTTTTGAGCCATGGCATGCCGATGGCATCGGCTCATACAAACCTACGCAAGACGAATTAGAGGAAGGCTGGCTTTTGTTCGATCTCGCTCGACAGTCAGAGGCTCGTCCCTTTATGGAGCAGCTTCACCGTCCGCGCGAGGAAGATGGCATCGATTTTTGGTGGATTGATGGCTCCAATGCCACCCATGCGGGCGTTAATGCCCAACTATGGACGAACCACGTTTACTATACTCACTTAGAAAGTCAGCGCGATCGCCGCGCGATGATCCTCTCTCGCGCTGGCGGCATCGGTTCCCATCGCTATCCCATTCAGTTTTCTGCCGATACTTATTCCCACTGGGAAGTACTTGAGTTTCTCGTCGAGTTTACCGTGCGATCGGGTAATGTGGGAGTTGCTTACTGGTCGCACGATTTAGGCGGATTTTTTAATCAGATTTTAGGCGTTCCCTACATCGACCCAGAATTGTTCGTGCGCTGGGTACAATTTGGCTGCTGGACTCCGATAGTGCGATTGCATTCAGACCACGGGCGGCGAGAGCCTTGGGCTTACGGACGCAAAGTTCTCGAAGCTATCCGTCGAGCCTTTCACAGCCACGTTCAATTCGTTCCCTACTTCTATCACCTCAGCTATATCGCCCATCAAACCGGTCTTCCTTTGTGCCGTCCCCTCTACTTGAACTATCCAGAGGATGAAGAAGCTTACCAAGTACTGACGCAATATATGCTAGGGGATTTCGTTTTAGTCGCACCAGTGGTCGAATCTGGGGGCGATCGCTCTGTTTATCTTCCGGCAGGCAATTGGTGGGAGCGGGAAACGGGAACGCCCTATTCGGGTTCTCAGTATTTAAATCTTTTTGTTCCCATCGAGCGCGTGCCAGTCTTTGTTAAATCTGGATCTATTCTGCCGCTTCAACCCGTTTCGCTTCGAGTTGGCAACGCGCCTCCCAATCTCCTGATTTTAGAGGTTTATGTAGGCGCGTCGGGAGAGTTAGATTTCTATGAAGACGATGGAGAAAGCCTAGACTACCGTACCAAAGGAGGCAGCCAGCGCCTTTTTAGGCTAGACTCCGAGGGAGATTATCATCGCTTGAGTTGCGATCCAGTTCGAGGCAGCTACAGAGGAATGCCTTCGGAACGCGACTTTCAGATTCGCTGGATCGGACTGAAAAAAGTCTATCGAGTTGAGGCTCAAGGTGTTGCGATCGCGTCTCGTCAATGGGTAGGAAATAGATTAGAAATAACTCTGAAAAATGTGCCTCAGACGGCTAAATGGTCTGTCGTCGTAACGACTTAGAGGCTATTTAGAGGGGTTGGATCGCGCTGAAGGGAAACGGGAAAACTGGGAGATGGGGAGACAGGGGGACAAGGAAGAAGACAAACTACTGACTACCAATATCGTTTTTAGAAATTCCTGCTACAAATAACCCTTTTTCCCGCCAACATCTCCCAAACTTCTCACTCTCCCCTCTCTTTTTATCCCGATCGAAAGGCTCAAGATTGCTCTGGAATAAACTTGAGCGCTACTCCATTCATACAATACCGCTGTCCGGTTGGTGCTGGACCATCGTTAAACACGTGACCGAGATGTCCGCCACAGCGACGGCAATGAACCTCGGTTCTAACCATAAAAAGGGATCTATCTACCGAGGTAGCGATCGCATTTTCAAGAGGGGCATAGAAGCTAGGCCATCCAGTTCCGCTATTGTACTTGGTTTCGGATGAAAATAAAGGCAATCCGCACCCAGCACAGACGTATGTCCCCGGTGCATATTGTTTGTCGAGAGGGCTAGTACCAGCGCGTTCGGTTCCGTGTTTTCGCAACACTTGAAACTGTTCTGGGGTTAGAATTTCGCGCCATTGTGCTTCTGTTTTAGTAATCTCGAATTCATTGTTTTTTGAAACTGCCATAAGGCTCGATCTCCAAGGTAGATAACGCCATAACCAGGCAGCACCGACGATTGCAGCGCTAGCCCGGAAAAAATTCCGTCTCTTTATAAATTAACATTAATTAACATTGACGAAGTGCAAGGTACTCCGCCGTTTCACGGCGGAGTACCTTGCACTCGACTAACCCACCATTGCCACCGTAAGGGCAACCTCCTGACCATAAGAGAGTTCGAGCGTATGTCCGTCGGGATCGCTCAAGAAAGCCCAATATCCAACCGGATACCCCGAATCGCATGGCCCCTCCAATAAAATACCTTCGGCTCTTGCCTCGTGGCAAAGGCGATCGACCTCTTCTCGACTCCGGCAACCTACTCCTAAATGGGCGATCGGAGATAGAATGGGGTCTACCTTTGGCATTTGGATGAGAACGACAACAAAAGGTCTTGTCCGATCTGAAATCCAGACGACTTCAGTCGATGTTGTGTCGGTTCGATCGATACGACGGTGGACAACACTCATGCCAGCATACTTTGAGTAGAAAGCGAGGCTGCGTTCTACATTACTTACAGACAAGGCGATGTGGGTTAGTCCAATATCGGTCATCGGTGAAAGTCAAAACTTCAGCTAAGCCAGCGCTGAAGTTGTCTATGATACAAAATTTATCTTTTTCCATCATAGCAACTAGATTTTTAGTGAAACGAAGTGCGATCGTGCCTCCTACTTTCAGTAATGTTTTAACGAGAGATAATTCTCTAGTTAGTATTGATTCATTCCGAATACAGGTTATTGAGATCCAATTCGTTCGCCCAAGGCGCTAGATAATCGCTTGAGAGCAGGCGAAGTATCTTGGGGATCTAAATGTACGTCGAGAATGCAAAAACCTTCAGAATAAGCCTGACTTTGCATCAGTGCAGCTTCCAATTCATCTTCGGTATTAACTTCAAACCCCAAACCCGCACCCAATAACTCTGTAATGCGGCTATATCGCCAATTTAATATATCATTAAAAGCACCATCGCGCATCGGACGCTCGGTTGCGTAACCTTTATTGTTGAGAACGATAACGATGGGATTGAGACCGTAACGAACCACGGTAGACAACTCTATCCCCGTCATTTGGAACGCACCGTCTCCCACCAAAACTAAAGGACGAAGGCTGGGATTGGCAAATTGAGCGCCGATGCTAGCAGGAACGGCAAATCCCACTGAGGCATAATAAGCTGGCGAGACAAATCGAGATTTGTCATGGATAAACAATTCTAAGCCAGCAAATAAAGCATCGCCCACATCTGCGATCGCGATCGTGTTTTTATCGATAAATGAGTTTAATCGCCCAAACAAGCGAGCGATAGTTATCGGTTGACCACTAATCGGAGAAAAGCTCGCAGGAATTTTGAGAGGATTTGTCACTATAGATTCTCGACGACGAATGTCGGCTGCCAGTAAACCTCGGACAAAATCTTGCAGGCGAATTTCTTCGTAATTGTGCCAACGAATCGAAGTTTTTTCGCTAGTAACGTAGATAGAATGTTTCGGATTGAGATCGGCAGTAAAAATTCCCAAATTGATATCCGATAGAAACGTCCCCAGCATAATTAAGCAATCGCTAGACTCGACATATTCGCGAGTGTATTCCTGTCCCATCGCCCCTTGGTACAAACCGATATAGTTGGGATGTAACTCGCTAATTACCGATTTGCCGAGTAGGGTTTGTGCGATGGGCATATTTGTTTTTTCTACCAATTGCAGCAGTTCTTCCTGAAGTCCAAACCGATTCATTTCGACGCCAGCAAGAATTACGGGTTGCCGAGCATTATTAATTAATGTCACTGCCTCATTGAGGGCTTCGTTGAGAACCTCGGCATGACTGGCTTCTGGCTGTTTGACGGCTTGGTAGTTAGGATTTCCAGTCACGAATACCATATCGCGAGGCAATTCGATATAGACTGGGCGCTTGTATTTCAAAGCCGCAGCGATTACGCGATCGATCTCCTGGAAAGCGATGTTAGGATTATCTAAAACGGTAGAAGCGATAGTGAGTTCTTGAAAAACTTTGTATTGCGTATCGAACTCGCGCACCTTGTGGTGCAACAGGGGATTTCTAATCCGTTCGTTCTTTCCAGGCGCTCCGCTAATGACAACAACTGGAGATTTCTCAGCAAAAGCTTGAGCAGTCGTATTGGTGACTTTCAATCCTCCCACGCAATAGGTAATGCAAACCACTCCCAATCCCCGCAAGCGAGCATAGGCATCGGCGGCAAACCCCGCTCCTTGCTCGTCGCAGGTGTTGATAAACTCGATCGCACTCTCTTCGAGCAGTTTGTCAAACCCCAAGACGAAATCGCCGGGAACTCCAAAAGCGTGACGAACGCCGCATTCAAGAAGTTTTTCGATTAAATAATTGCCGATGCTAGTTGAAGGGTTCATATCGCATTTTATTTCGCTGTTGTATTTATTGTGAAAGTTTTTACTGGAAATGCACATTCGATCGCCGAGCAAGTCTCCTTGCGATCGCAAACATGGGTCGGGTAACTTTTAATAAGCGAGTCAAACCCGAAATGGCTAGATTTTACCGATCTTCTTTATAATTAAAATCGCGGCTAGAAGCTGAGACAAAAATAGCAATAATAGATGTATCGAAAATTACTTTCCTTCGGAATCGGCATTAGCTTAGGATTAGCTTCGACGGGAATGCAAGTAACTGTTGCGCTGCCGCCACCAGAGGATATTCCAGAGGAAGTATTGCGCACGGAGATAATTCTCGAAGCGCGATCGCCCCTTGACGGTCAACCTTTATCGGCTGCCGAATATGCCCAATTAGAGGCACAAATAGCCAAAAGTTCCTATCCTCCTCAACTCAGCTCGCAAATACAGCAGTTAATCTTTCTGCTCAACATCCGTAAGTTTTTTACAATCCTCTTTCCCTTTTGAAAAAAATCAAGTTGACACAAAACGCCTAGTGTCATTTACAATTTGTAGAAAAAATTAACAATTAAAGAGAAGACAAAGTCAAACCGCTTTTAAACTCCCGTTTGTAAATAAGAGATTAGTAGTTTAATGTCAACAACGATTTCCCCCGAACAGGTCAGTCAAATAGTCAACAACCTGCATCACGATCCTTTTGAAATATTGGGATGCCACTCCTTAGAGAACAATAACGGTAAAACGAAACAATGGATAGTGAGAGCTTATTTACCCAAAGCGCAAGCAGCATGGGTCATTTGTCCGATAGAACGCCAGGAATATCCCATGCAAGCCGTGCATCATCCTCACTTTTTTGAATGCGCGATCGAACTCCCAGAACTAAAAAACTATCAGTTGCGGATTCGAGAAGGAGAACGCGAACGGGTAATTTACGACCCCTATGCTTTTCATTCGCCAAAACTGACCGATTACGACCTACACCTGTTTGCGGAAGGAAATCACCATCGCATTTACGAAAAATTAGGCGCTCATTTGACCGAAATCGATGGAGTCAAAGGCGTTTATTTTGCCCTCTGGGCGCCCAACGCTCGCAACGTGTCTGTCTTGGGCGATTTCAATAACTGGGATGGCAGGCTTCACCAAATGCGGAAACACAACAACACTGTTTGGGAACTGTTTATTCCTGGAATTGGTGCTGGTGCGAATTATAAATACGAAGTCAAAAACTGGGAAGGACATATCTACGAAAAATCCGATCCCTACGGTTTCCAGCAAGAAGTCAGGCCGAAAACTGCTTCTATCGTCACCGATTTGAGCACCTACCAATGGAACGACGACGAGTGGATGGAAAAACGCCGCCATAGCGATCCCCTCACCCAACCCATTTCCGTCTATGAAGTCCATTTAGGATCCTGGATGCACGCTTCTGCTAGCGAAAAACCCCACTTGCTTGGTAGAAAGGGAGAACCCGTACCAGTATCGGAATGGAACACGGAAGCGCGGTTCCTCACTTACTACGAACTAGCCCACAAGCTGATTCCCTATGTCAAAGAGATGGGATATACCCATATAGAATTATTGCCGATCGCCGAGCATCCTTTCGACGGTTCCTGGGGCTATCAAGTAACCGGGTATTATGCTCCTACCTCCCGTTACGGCACTCCGGAAGACTTTATGTATTTCGTCGATAAGTGCCATGAAAACGGTATTGGGGTGATTGTAGACTGGGTACCCGGACACTTTCCTAAAGACGGACACGGCTTAGCATTCTTTGACGGCACTCACCTTTACGAACACGCCGATCCTCGCAAAGGAGAACATAAAGAATGGGGAACTTTAGTCTTTAACTATAGTCGCAACGAAGTTCGCAACTTCCTAGTTGCCAACGCTCTTTTCTGGTTTGACAAATATCACATCGACGGCATTCGAGTCGATGCAGTTGCTTCCATGCTCTATCTCGATTATTGCCGTAAAGACGGAGAATGGCTTCCCAACGAATATGGGGGTAGAGAAAATCTCGAAGCTGTCGAATTCCTGCGTCAGGTAAATACCGTTCTCTTTCAATACTTCCCAGGCGTACTTTCCATTGCAGAAGAGTCAACTGCATGGGCGATGGTGTCTTGGCCTGCCTATATGGGGGGGTTGGGTTTCAATCTCAAGTGGAACATGGGCTGGATGCACGATATGCTCGATTACTTTAGCATGGATCCCTGGTTCCGCCAGTTCCATCAGAATAATATCACCTTCAGCATGTGGTATCACCACAGCGAAAATTTCATGCTAGCGTTGTCCCACGATGAAATCGTCCACGGCAAAAGTAATATGATAGGCAAAATGCCGGGAGACGAATGGCAGAAATATGCTAACGTTCGTTGTTTGTTTGCCTATATGTTCGCCCACCCCGGCAAAAAGACCATGTTCATGAGCATGGAATTCGGTCAGTGGAGCGAGTGGAATGTTTGGGGCGATCTCGAATGGAATCTTTTGCAATACGAACCCCATCAAAAGCTGAAACAGTTTTTTGCCGACCTCAACGCCCTGTACAAGAGCGAACCCGCGCTCTACACTCGCGATTTCGAGCAAGAAGGATTTCAGTGGATCGATTGTAGCGACAATCGCCATAGCGTTGTTTCCTTTATTCGTCGCGCCAAAAATCCGACCGAGTTTGTCGTGACGGTTTGTAATTTTACGCCACAACCCCACAGTCACTACCGCATTGGCGTTCCCGAACCGGGATTCTACACCGAACTATTTAATAGCGATGCTCGCAAGTACGGCGGGAGCAATATGGGCAATCTAGGCGGTAAATGGACGGATGAATGGACGTTTCATAATTTTCCCTATTCTCTCGATCTATGTTTGCCGCCTTTAGCGGTTTTGGTGCTGAAGTTAGATCGCGCTAAGACAGCAGAGGCGATGAAGCAAGTTCGAGGCGAGTAGTTAGAGCGATAGGACTTACGCACTCACTTGTCATGCCAGGATGCCATTAAAAATACAGAATTCAGAGTCGTTGCCCGGTAATATCAAATCCGTTTGATTAGCCATAAGATAGTACGAGTTGGAAGCTCGCGACTTTTGTTGGCCGCACTCCTTTTTTGTGGTTGTCTAACCGGATTTAATATAACTATGAAAGCGGTAGCTTTCCCAACTTTTCCTGAGATTTAGCGGCGTTTTGCTGGCTATTGGCGCTTTTTTTGCATATGACACTTTGAGCAACTCCCGCTAGCCTGGAATAACCAAACCTTGCATGATAAATTTCCTTGATTTCTATCATTGGTTATGTAATTCCAAAGAAAAAAAGGGAAAACTAAGAGCAGGGCGATCGCGCATCGAGTGACTAATTTTTTATTGCTCGATTCTGCTGACGAGCGATCGACCCTTTTTTCTCATACCCAAGTTTCCCGCTCGTTAGAGAGTTGTGACGATGCAAGAAAATCCTATTGTTGCTTGTTTTATTGGTAAACCAAAAATTAAAATATTTTCTCAGGGAGCGAAGCGCAAGCCCAAAACCCATAATTACACGAAATTAGTTTGGGGAGAAAACTATATTTTTGAATCCATTGATGAAGAAAATGAGGGCTACATGACAGGATCTGGGAAAGGAATCGAATGTGGCGACGAGTTGATTTTGTCGAAGGGAACCAATTCTTGTTGCTATCGGGTTGAGAAAATCGATTACTACTCGAATCCACCAGATATGTGGATAGCTCAACTCAAAAAAGTTATGGATAATTGATGGGCGAATTCCCCCTCCCCTGCATTCCAAGCCAAGGCACGATCGAGTATTATGAATGAGTTTGGGGTAGTATGGGGAAAGTCCAGTGCGATCCTGGCGCTGTGCCGCAACTGTGATTAGAAATTGAATAAAACTGCGTTTTTTTGATTTCTATAAGCCAGAATGCCTATCTGCTCCTTTGTCCACTCTACTTCCTGCGTCGCACGGGAAAAGGATTAAATTTGTTAGAAACTTCTCATTCATCAACGGCACAGATTGACTCAGATACTTTTTCTCTTCAATTACCAGCCTTACCGATCGCTCGTCCATTACTCGCAATCGGTCACGGGACGAGAGATCCGCAAGGAAGACAAGCGTTTCTGGATTTTGTTTCAGCTTATCAAAATTTAGATCCTTCGCGTCCTGTGGTGCCTTGTTTCTTAGAGCTTACCGAACCAACAATTCAACAGGGAGTCGATCTTTGCATAGAGAAGGGATTTACAGAACTTTCAGCCCTTCCAATTCTCTTATTTGCAGCGCGACACAATAAGTTTGACGTTACCAATGAATTAGATCGGGCACGACAGCGCCATCCCCAACTTAAGTTTTACTACGGTCGTCATTTTGGCATTACTCCCAGTATTTTAGAACTGTGGCAAAAGCGTTTAGCGCTCCTGGACGAACCAGAACGCAACCCCAGAAATATTCCTCGTTCGGAAACGGTTTTGCTGTTTGTAGGACGAGGTTCTAGCGATCCCGATGCTAACGGGGATGTTTATAAAATGGCGCGAGTTCTCTGGGAAGGCAGCGGCTATCAAACGGTAGAAACATGTTTTATCGGGATTACTCATCCCCGCTTGGAAGAGGGTTTTCGCCGCGCTCGCCTATACCAGCCGAAGCGAATTATCGTGCTACCCTATTTCTTGTTTACTGGGGCATTGGTAAAAAAGATTTTTGATATTACCAACCAACAGCAAGAAAAATATCCCGACATTGCGATCGCGTGCTTGCCAGAAATGGGAATTCAGACCCAACTGCTGCAACTACTCAGAGAACGAGAAATTGAAACCCAACTGGGACAAGTCCAAATGAACTGCGAAATGTGTAAGTTTCGCCTAGCAGCGCTCAACCACAGTCACAGTCACGGACACGACCACCATCACCATCACCACCACGATAGCCCTACTCCCGATCCCTATGCCAATCTAGAACAATATCACAATAAAATTTGGCAAGCTCCTTAGTTCGGTTATTAGTAGGGGCAGGTTTAATTGTCAGCGCGATCGAGTTCTTTGCTTAGCAATAATCTCAACCCGCCCGTACAGTAATTAATATAAGAACAAATGACCAATGACTAAGAACTCATGACAGAGAAAGACATTACTGTTGGCAGTAAAGTTCGATTGATTGCTCGACCGCCTTATCTAAAGACGGCAGAACCTATGCCGATGCTGCGTCCCTCCGATATCTTGGAAATCGGAGAAGAAGGCACTGTTATAGATCGTCGTCCGGGAGGCTATTGGGGCGTTCGTTTTGCGCGAGGAGCTTTCTTGATGGAGAATCAGTATATCGAGGTTGTATCGGACGATGCCGCTCCGCCGAGTTCATCGGGAGAAAATAGAAAAGACTTTTAATTTGTCTGCGCTTTTTTCTCTGAATCCGATGCTCCTAGAGCCATCTTTTTAATTCGATCTTTGTACTGGACGGGAGCCAAGGCAACTGCTCTGTCAAAGATCGGTTCGGCTTCTGCGTTCTTGCCTTGTTTTTGTAAGATTAACGCCTTAGCTAGCAAGGGACGGAAGTCTTCCCCATTTGATTTTATCGCTTGCTCGTAAACAGCAAGCGCCTCAGAATAGCGCTCCTGCTCGATATAGATTTCTCCCAATAGTAACTGAAGCGAAGTAACATTAACAGCTTCAACAGAATCAGTTTTAGCTGCTCGATCTTTAATTGCCTCAACTAAAGTTTTTTGCACCAGAGAAACGGCTTCCCCCCCGCGATTCTGTGCCAGCAAGAGATCGGTTACTCCTTTTAAAGCCTGGATATCTGTAGGCTGAGAGGCTAAAATATTGCGATAAGCAGCAATGGCTCCTTCATAATCGCCGACCTGCTGTTTTGCCTGAGCAAGCAAGATCGTGTAATCTGTCTGTTGAGGATTGAGCCGAGCTAATTTTTCTAGCGGCTCTATCGCTTTTTTGAGATCGCCTTGTTGAAGTCTCACTTCCAGGAGTCCTTCTAGTGCATTTTGATTGTCTGGCTCGCGTTCCAATACCAACTGATACCCTAAAGCCTTCGTTTCTAAGGCTTTTTCGGCTTGAGTGGATTTTGAAGACGAACCATTCAAAACACGCGCTTCTTGAGCGATGCTGCTGACAAGAGGCAGGATTGAAAACGAAATTAAAGCTAGTAACATCAAGATGACACCGATGTATACCCAGCGAGTCCGCTTTGGTTGAGAAATTTTCATGTTTTTTGGGCTTATCTTGAAAATAGGAGTTAGTTTAGTGAAATTTGCTGATTTATCTTTTTCATTGCTCGTTATTGAGTACAATGAGCAGACAGCCATCTATTCTGGTTTGGGGCTGTACCGATTCTAAGATAATCGATCTTAGAGTTAAGCCTAAAATATTGTAATCGAGCGTTCGATTATTCATCTGAGTTATTGGAACTCGTTTCATTTGTTCCGCTTGTTCCCGTCCTTTGCTCGCTAGAATATGTCTCCGCCGCTAGGAGTGTGATATGAATTCCTCTGAGAATCGATCCTCCGAATCTTTCCGTCCTTCTGGCAAGCCGTCACCAGAAGTTTCTAAGCTATCCGAACGTCCCCTCTATCCATCATCGAAACCAACTTCCGTTCCCGTTCCTGCCAGCGAAGATCCTTCACTGACAGAGCGGCAAGAACCTATTCCTCCTCCCAGTCATCCCAGACAATATCGAGCTATCGGTTTGATTCGAGGTCAGTATCGACGCTCGGAAGAACAAATGACCAGAGGAACCCTGGTAACGTTAGATGGTACCGAGATAGAAGCTGTATTGCTAGGGCGCGTTATCAGTTTGGTGAAAAATCATCTGGATCTCGAACAACCTCATCTGTGGGTTGTCTATCCGCGCACCCGACAAAAAGATAATCATCTACACATTCAAATCGTTGGCGTTTGGGAGCCAGAAACGCTTAGTAAAGATCGCTTCCCAACCTCGGAGCAATCTTCAGAAGAAATTTCTGCTAAGACCGAGAGCGGTTATTTTTCAGTTCGCGGCGAGGTAGTTTATTACTCTCAAGAAAAAGAAACAATTATCGTCAAGATTCGCCAGTCTCCTAAGCGAGAATCTGAAAAACCTAAATTTTTTAAATTAAAACTCCAAGGAACTCTCGGCGAACGAGCGGTAGGTCACTTTTGGGATTTCCAAGCCCGGTTGCAAGCCGATACCTTAATGGTTCGAGAGGCTGAAGATTTGGGTCAACTGTTCCGCAAGAAAAAACCCTTTTCTAGAAAGCCGAGGAGATCTCGCTCCGAACGTCCCGAACGCCCGGACAAACGGAAATTTTCTTCAGGCGATCGCGAAATTCCTAGAGGAAGAGCACCTGAAGGAGATAAGCCTTCAGTCGGTCGCCCTTTTCTTCCTAAGCCAACTCAGAAAAAAGATAATTAGATGTGTTATGCTGGAGTTGACTCGGACTCATGCGATTACAACGCCCAAACCTTGTCAGGACCGGAAGGTAGCAGCAATACGGGATGCTTGTAATAGGCGTGAACTCCGGGTCTTTTTGTTACTGGGTAGATTAAATTTTAAGAGAATATCTATAAAAAAAGATAAAGAAAGTGTCGATCGTTCTACTACCTAGTGCAATGGCTATGTCAAATTCTCTAGATCGAGCACCTGAAACCCTGCATTTTTACTTTAATCGCAATTGTCCTTACGCTCAGCGCAGTTGGATTGCTTTAATCGAGTTGGGGATCGCATACGAACCCATCGAGATCGAATTGGGTAAGGACAATAAGACCGACTGGTTTCGCGCCTTGAACCCCAATGGTACCGTGCCGACTATCAAACACGGCGAAACTGTTGTCTACGAATCATTGGTAGTTAACGAGTATTTGTGCGAAGTTTTTGGCGGCGATTTAATGCCATCGACTCCCGCCAATCGCGCCAGAGCTAGAATATTAATGTCTCGTTGCGATGCAAAATTTGTCAAGCTGGGCTATAGCTATCTTTCCCACAAACGAAGGGAAGATGAGACTAAAGATGACCAATTGCGATCGCAGCTTGAAGAGGAACTGCGTTTTTTAGATAATGCGATCGGCAACTGGGGAGGTTCCTACTTTTTGGGAGACACACTGACGCTAGCAGACATCGCTTTTATTCCCTTTTTCCAGCGCATGAATGTAGCTTTGGCTAGCTTTAAGAATTTTAAGCTCGAAAACCTTAACTTACCCCATCTCAATGCTTGGCTAGAAGCTATATCCCATCGAGATAGCTGTAGCCAAACTCAGATGTCTGCCCAGCAAATCGAGGAAGTGTATGCTCGTTTTCTGAATCTGGATTATTTTAAAAGAATTGGAATTGCTAGTTAATTTTTTAACATGTAATAAGAAGTCTCAGTAAGTTGTGATTTTTGAGTTGAACTTGAAAATCTTTTTTAACATAGTGTTGGGTTAGGAGTTCTCTTGATAGCAATGGATTTTGTAGGGACTAAGCTTTACTCAGTCCCGGTCTGCGATTCATTGATTTTAGATTTCTGACGATTTCTTTTTTGCCAAAATAAAAAGATTTTGTTATGATTATTTAAATATTAGATAAAGCTTCAATGAGCTTGATGAAAGCAAAGAAATGTAAGAGCATTTGACAAAAAATGTAATTCTTATACGTGCTCTTTTGCGATCGCAAGACTATAAAAACTTCAATTAAGTGTGTTGCCAAAATTTTCGTTAACTAGCCTAAATCTAGGCTCTCAAAAAAAATCTGACTTCGATGGTTTGGGCGCGACGAATAATCTATAAAAGATTGAGCGATGGCATCCAAGTTTTAAAAAGAGAAACTTAACAGCATCGAGTCGAAAAAAACGCATTATGCAAAGAAAATTTTTAACTTTGAATTGCAACTATATTGGTTAAGCTTTGGAGCGATTGCTCAGCAAACAATAATTTTCTGGAATAAGACCGGAGGCACTTGAATTTAAATGATAGGGAGAAAGCCTCCCAAACGATGATGAGAGTTATGGCGCAGGGCAAGCAAGGAAGACGCAGACGCAGGCGAGGAGTAATCCTAACTTCTCTGGGACTAAAAAAACTGCAAAAAGCCAAAACTGAAGCAGAATACAAAGAAAATTGCGGTCATCGATATACTCTCGAAGCCTTAAGCGAACGAACTGGATTGGCAGTCGATACGCTGATGAAGGTTTTTGCTAGCGAAGCTGGGGTAGACAAGCAAACATTGAAAGCTTGTTTCAGTGCATTTAATTTGATTTTGGAAGCCAACGATTATTACCGACCCGAACCCCAGAACGAGTTAGTCGAACCAACCGCCCTAGAACGCGAACCAGAGTTACCAGAAGGGCAAGTTCCCCTCGATTCAGCCTTTTATATCGAGCGAGCGCCTATTGAATTTAACTGCTATAAAGCCATTTTACAACCGGGAGCGCTTATCCGCATCAAAGCGCCCAGACAAATGGGCAAAACTTCTCTGATGTCGAGAATTTTGGATTACGCAAGCAAAGAAAGATGCCAAACCGTTCCCATCAACTTTCAGCTGGCTGACAAAGGACTTTTCCAAGACTTAGATAGATTTTTACAGTGGTTTTGTGCTAACGTCAGTCTGGGAGCGCAACTGCCCAATTGTCTGTCTCAATTTTGGGACGAACTGTTTGGCAGTAAAATTAGCTGTAAACTTTACTTCGAGCAATATTTGCTAGCCAAACTCAATCGCCCCCTAGTGCTGGGGTTAGATAATATCGATTGGCTGTTTCAGTACCCAGAATTGGCAGACGATTTCTTCGGACTGCTAAGGGCTTGGCATGAGGAGGCGAAAAATCGCGAAATTTGGAAAAAACTGCGATTGGTGGTGGTGCATTCGACAGAAGTTTATATTCCCCTCAATGTCAATCAATCTCCCTTTAACGTAGGATTGCCGATTGAATTGCCAGAGTTTACGCCCGAAGAGGTATTAGATTTAGCCAAACGGTATGGATTGAATTGGTCAACTCAAGAAGTAGAGCAATTAATGGCGTTGGTGGGAGGGCAACCCTACCTCGTGAGGCTAGCCCTCTATTATCTTGGGCGTAAGGAAGTTGCCCTAGAACAAATCTTGTCTTCCCCAACCAGTATTTACAGCGATCGCTTGCAACGACAACTCTGGAATCTTCAAAGCAAACAGTCAGGACTAGCAGAAGCTTTTGCTAGAGTCGTGATGGCAGGCGAACCAGTAGAGTTAGACCTAATCGATGCCTTCAAGTTGCAGAGTCTGGGATTAGTCCGTTTGCAGGGCGGTCGGGCAACACCCAGTTGCAAGTTGTACGCACAATATTTTCGCGCTTATTTCAATAGTAGTTACCATTAGTACATTAAAAAGTCGAATTCCTCGTCGTCAGCTTCATCGAGGATTTCACAAGCGATATGCAATGCCTCGGCTTGATGCTCCCATTTAGCAGCAGCACGAGTTTCATTGAGAATTTTGGCTAACTCTGCTTGAACGTCTGCATAGCCGTAGAGACAATAGACGATATCTTCTACAGTGTGGCGCTCTAGTAATTCGAGTATGGCATTATCAAGATTTTTGTCAGTCTTGGAAGCCGGTAACATAGTCATCCTCATTGGTTAACTTATAATTTTCATCTTCGGGGATTTTCTTTGCATCTACTGTGAGATAGATGAAGAAAAATCGCGATCTTGATAGCAGATAAACTGTGATATAGATCGCTCGAGATTGGCGATCGCGATCGCTGTAGTGATACCATTTGAGACAAAACAAAGACGGGGAACAGAAAATCGAGAACGAGGTCAAAACCTGTAACCTGTAACTGCGATGGGCGAACGGCGTTTCGCCTCTCTAGCTAACCAAACGCTGTCAACAATTTCCGAAAGTGGCAAAAGTTGTTTTAGAAAACATTTACAAAAGCTTTCCCCAGCGAATGGGGAAACAGGCGGCTGTACCTACATCCGATCGCCAGAAAAAAGATGACAAGTCTGCTTATGTCAGCGTCTTGCGCTCCATCAACCTCGCGATCGAGGACGGGGAATTTATGGTGCTGGTAGGACCATCCGGTTGTGGAAAAAGTACGCTGCTACGCCTGATCGCGGGTTTAGAAGAACCGACCGGGGGAAATATTTGGGTTGGCGATCGCTTGGTCAATCCTTTACCGCCCAAAGAACGCGATATCGCCATGGTTTTCCAAAATTACGCCCTCTATCCCCATTTAAGCGTTTATGATAATATCGCTTTCGGCTTGCGACGCATGGGCAGTAAAGACAAAAAGACTAGCCTGATGGGAGATATCCTAGCAGGAGTGACGAGAAATCTGCCTAGAAAATTGCGCTACATGACCTACAAAGAAAAAGCGATCGACGAACGGGTTAGAAAAGTCGCTCAATTGTTGCAGATCGAGTTACTGTTAGATCGCTTGCCCAGACAGCTATCAGGCGGACAAAAACAACGGGTTGCCTTGGGAAGGGCGATCGCTCGCAATCCCCAGGTGTTTTTGATGGACGAACCGCTATCCAACCTGGATGCCAAGCTGCGGGCAGAAACTCGCACCCAGATCGTCAAACTGCAACGTCAACTCGGCGTAACCACCATCTACGTCACCCACGACCAAA
This sequence comes from Pleurocapsa sp. PCC 7327, assembly GCF_000317025.1. Taxonomy (NCBI): domain Bacteria; kingdom Bacillati; phylum Cyanobacteriota; class Cyanophyceae; order Pleurocapsales; family Pleurocapsaceae; genus Pleurocapsa; species Pleurocapsa sp. PCC 7327. The sequence goes on from NC_019689.1 coordinate 2,794,321, forward strand.
CAGAAGCAATGACGATGGGCGATCGCATTGCCGTAATCAATGAGGGAGAGATCCAGCAACTAGCTCGACCGTTAGATATCTACAACCGTCCGGCGAATCGCTTCGTGGCAGAATTTATCGGTTCGCCCCCAATGAATTTCTTCTCGGTGGAGGTAGAAGCGCCCCTCACAGTCGTTCACTCTTGCTTTCGATTGACCTTACCCGATCTCTGGTCGCCATGGCTGCAACCCTATAATGGGCGATCCCTGCTGTTGGGGGTTCGACCGGAGCATTTTAAGCTCAGTTCTCCCGCCCCCGATAGTTTACCCGTGCAAGTCGATTTGGTCGAAGCCCTGGGCAACGATACCTATATCTCCGTCCATCCCGTTGACGATTCCACTCTCTCGCTTATCGCCAGAATTCCTCCAGATGAGCGGGTAGATCTCGGCGATTGCATTTGGCTGACTCCCGTGCCAGAGAGAATACATTTATTCGATCCCCAAACGGAGAAGGCGATTTGGCAAGAAGATTCAAGGTAAGCTTCTTTTAGTTAAGTTATTAAGAATTGCAAAGTTTCCAGCGCCAACGCTGGAATTTTACGCGATCGCATCGATAAACTAGGCAAGAGTACAGAGGTACTCTTAAGAAAATTAATAAAAAAATGTTGTTCGATTTCCAATTGCGCGATCGATAATTACTGACATGACAACTAATCTTGCATGATTCCGCTACAACTGACGCTCAAAAACTTTCTCAGTTACCGGGAAGCAACCCTAGATTTTCGGGGACTACATACTGCCTGCATATGTGGAGCTAATGGCGCGGGAAAATCTTCTTTACTAGAAGCAATTACTTGGGTAATTTGGGGTCAAAGTCGGGCTGCTAGCGATGATGACATCATTCATGCAGGGGCGGAATACGTGCGAGTCGATTTTCAATTTAGTAGCAATAGTCAAATCTATCGCATTATTCGCACTCGCAATCGGGGACGAAATAGTTCCTTAGAGTTTCAGATAGAAAATGGAGGAGATTTCCGTTCTGTCACTGCCAAAAGTTTGCGAGCAACTCAAGAACAAATTATTTCTTATTTAAAACTCGATTATGATACCTTTATTAATTCAGCTTACTTACGTCAGGGACGAGCCGATGAATTTATGTTGCGCCGTCCCAACGAACGCAAGCAAATTTTAGCCGATTTACTCAAACTGGATCGCTATGAAGAATTAGCCGAGCAAGCTAAAGATATATCGAAACAATTTAAGGGGCAAGCGGAACAATTAGAATTAAGTTTACAACCAATAGAAAAACAATTAGAACAGAGAGATACGGTTGTTTCTCAGCTGACTAATTTAGAAAAGGAGTTAATAAAATTTCAACTAGCGCAAGAAAGCGATCGCGAGAAATTACTTCAATTACAAGCAGGAGAACATCAGCGACAAAGTTGGTATCAACAACTTAGTTGGCAACAAACTCAATATCAAAATTTATTGCAAGACTGCGAGCGGCTAAAAACCGAACAAATCGAACTAAAAAATCAGATTGCCGAACTAGAAAGATTTCTCGATCGAGAGCCAGAAATTGTTGCCGAATACCAACAATTACTAAGCTTGCAACAAGAAGAAGAAACCTTGTCTTTAAAGTTTCAAGCCTACCAAGACGCACAACAACACAGACAAGAACTCGAACAACAACTGATTCAACAAACTAACGAACTAAATTTACAAATTCGACAGGGACAAACCCGTTTAGAATCCCTACAACAACAAGAACAAGAACTGCAACAAATTTTATCTCGTTCTGCTGAAATCCAAGCAGGGTTAGAACAACTTCGCCACCATCGCCAACGTCTAAGAGAACTTGACGACTTACAACATCAAGTTTCCCCTTTATTGCAGAGACGCTACACTCTACAAACCGATATCGAACGCGCGCAGGCAAGACTGACAGCACAATTAGAACAACTCCGTTCTTCCGAAGCACAGTATCTAGAAGAATTGGCTAAAGTTCCAGAAATACGTCAAGCTGCGCTAGCAGTAGATGCCAAAATTCAAGAATTAGAAAAAAAACAAGTTTATCAGAAGCGCATTGAAGAAAAAGGACAAGAAAGAAAGAGTTATAAAGAGCGATTGCAAACCAATCAAAAAATTTGTGAAGAACAATTAGAAGAATTAAAAGAAAAGCTAAAGCTCCTGCAAATTCCTAATGCAGTTTGTCCGCTATGCGAACAGGATTTAGACGAACATTATCGTCATAATGTTATTTATAAAACTCAAACTCAACAGCAAGAAATCCAAGAACAAATCTGGAGTTTTCAGGAACAAATTACTGCCTATGAAAGAGAATTACAAAATTTACGAATTGAATATCAACAATTGAAGGAAGAATTAACTCCTTATACTTCTCTACAGCAGCAATTCGGACAGCTAGAAGCACAGTTAGAAGCTATTAGTGAAGTTAATAGTAAGCTTAAGCAAGTTCGAGGAGAAATCGCACGAGTTGAATATTTATTATCAAGCAAACTATATGCTCAAGATTTACAGACAGAATTGCAATTACTCAATCAGGAAATACAACGTCTCAATTATGACGAACAAACCCATGCTCTAGTCAGAGGGGAAGTTGAAAAATGGCGATGGGCAGAAATTAAACAAGCTAAGCTGGATGATGCCAGTCGCCGTCAAAGTGCTATCGATGCAAAAAAACCCAAACTTGTCGCTCAAATAGAGCGCTTGCAAACTCAGTTAGAACAGTTGCGAACCAGTTCCGAAATTCAAAAACAAATTGAGCGATTGGAACGATATCTTACTGAATTGGGTTACGAGCGATCGCGCCATCAAAACCTAATCAATTCTCTGCGCCAAGCGCAACCTTGGCAATTGCGCTATCAAGAATTAAAACAAGCAAAACAACAGTATCCCCAATTGCAAAATCGCCTCCAACAACTAGAACAACTTCTACAAGTAAGATTGGGCGATCGCGTGACGATGAAAGAACAATTAGATAGCCTAATTGCTCAAATGGAAAAAACCACCGATTGTCGAGAAGAAATTCAAGCCCTAGAAGCAAAAATTCAACAGCAACAGCGACAAATTGACGAATTTTTAGCCCAGCAGGGACGTTGGAAACAAACGTTAACTCAATTAGAAAACTTGCAAATTCAATACGAGGAAAACTGCAAACAATTAAAAGAAGTCAAAAAACAATATCGAATCTATCAAGAATTAGCGCAGGCATTTGGGAAAAATGGTATTCAAACGCTAATGATTGAAAATATTTTACCTCAGTTAGAGGCAGAAACCAATCAAATTTTAGCGCGATTGACAGGCAATCAATTGCACGTACAATTTTTAACGCAAAAGGCGGGACGCAGCGTTTCTAAGAGGAAAAATTCTAAATTAATCGATACATTAGATATTTTAATTGCTGATGCTAGAGGAACTCGTGCCTACGAAACCTATTCGGGCGGAGAAGCATTTCGGATTAATTTTTCTATTCGTTTAGCTTTGGCGAGATTATTAGCTCAGCGTGCAGGAACTGCCTTACAAATGTTAATTGTCGATGAAGGTTTTGGGACGCAAGATAGTGAAGGATGCGACCGATTAATTGCTGCAATTAATGCGATCGCTGCCGATTTTGCCTGTATTCTAACCGTCACTCACATGCCTCAATTTAAAGAGGCTTTTCAGCATCGCATCGAAGTTCGCAAAACCGAGCGAGGTTCTCAGTTAATTTTGTCAAATTAAAAAGTTTCAATAAATCAAAAATTCTAAATCGTCTGGGTTAATTTCATCCAAAGTTTGGCAAGCCTTATCTAAAGCTCTAACTCGGTATTCCCATTGCATCGCTAATTCGATTTGCTTTCTTTTCTTGGCTAGCTGGGCTTGAGTATTAGCGTACCAATAAAGAGCATTTATAAGCTCATCTAGACTTGTTGGATTGTCATTTTCCAAACTAAAATTTTTTAGCAATTGGGGTAATTTAGCTTCCATTTTCATTGAGAATACCTAGTGATTTTTCTGTCGAAAGTGAATGATTTGATTTCCATGTTCGTATATTTGTTTTCATTTACTTGTGAGATGAACCTTAAAAAATTATGACTTTACTTGGCATTCGATCCGAGTTAAGACATAAAACTCTATGACTGAGATCGCTCCAAAAAAGTTCGCTTAGGGATATTAGTGCTGGGCATCGCCTAGTACGCCTTAAGAAGACAGCTTATCATTGATGACGCGATCGATTAATCCATAGTCTCTTGCTTCTTCGGCGCTCATGATAAAGTCTCGTTCCGAGTCGCGGTCGATCTGTTCCTTCGATTTCCCAGTATTGGTGGCAAGTATCCCGTTAATCAAATCTCTGAGATAGACAATTTCTCGTGCTGCTACCTCAACATCGCTGGCTTGTCCTTCAGCGTTTCCCGACGGTTGGCGCGGCGTAATCCGAGCATTGGGCAGAGCGTATCTTTTGTTTTTCGCTCCACAACCAAGCAAGAATGCACCCATCGCGGCAGCAGTGCCAATGCAGACAGTGCATACATCCGGGCGAATTTGGTTTATTGTATCGTAAACAGTCATTGCCGCGATCGCCGAACTTCCAGAACTATTAATTAAAAATGTAATGTCTTTCTCTGGATCTTCAGCATCGAGAAACAGCATTTGTGTGAGGATGAGATTAGCTGTTTCTTCTGTCAGTTCTCCTCTCAAAAAAATTACTCGCTCTGCTAGCAAGCGAGAATAAATGTCAAAAGTTTTCGGCTCATGTGTAAAATATGTGCAGGAGAAGTAATGTCAGCATGCTATGGAATTTCCCCTGAACGATTTGCTCAATCGAGACAAATGCAGGCAGTGGATTTTGGAGCATTTTCATCCGGATGGCTTGAGCTGTCCCAACTGTAAAGCTGGGGTGGAACAAGCCCGAAGATTTAGAACCACGCATCGCTCTCAGTTGAGAGTTTATCGCTGTCGTGTGTGCGACCACACTTACAACCTCTACAGTGGCACGTTACTAGCGCAACATCACCTGAGACCTGAACGGGTTGTGTTGTTGTTGCGAGGCATCCTCAAGGGAGAGTCCACTAAAAGCTTGGCAGGAGAATTACAGTCAAATTACAAAACGGTGTTAACCTTACCTCATCAACTGCAAGCTCGTGCCGAGCAGTTACAATCGCAGGAACCCGTACCTGACACTCGAACTGAAACCGATGAGATGTTTCAGAATGCGGGGAAAAAAGGAGAGCAGCATCTTGACCCGTTTGACCCACCTCGACGACGAGGGAACAAACGACGAGGTAAAGGCACCTAGGATCATGACCGACCACCAGTGGTTGGAACGGTTGGACGAAACAGTGGGCAAGTCCGATTGCGAGTAGTGAGGAACACTACAGGTGAAATACTGGTTAATCATGTGCATCAATTCACAGTAATTGAGAGTCAGCTCTTCACTGACGAATCAGCCAGTTATAATCACGTCATTCGTCCTCATGCTACTGTTTGTCATAGTCAGCATGAATGGGCAAGGGATGATGAGGGAGATGGGCTTCGAGAAGTTCATGTCAACACAGTTGAAGGGATGTGGACAGATATGAGGAATTTCTTGAGCTCCTTTAAGGGTGTTCACCAAGAGCGCCTGAGTGGTTATGTTGCTATTTTTGAGTTCAAGGGAAACCTCAAACGCATCTGCCCTGCCTTCATTGCCTCACTGGTTACTCCGCACACTTCTTACTTATGAGCCAAGTTTTCTCTTCTTTATCTGAAGGCAGAATCGCGATTGGAATCTCTGGGCGATCGGGAAGAGTCATAATTCACCATATCCAAAAATTAGAAAACATTTGCTTTTTCCTTGCCAGACTTAGCTTTTAAGCCTTTCTCCAAACTATGTTTGGAGATGGCGATCGCGTTATTGTCATGAAAGTTTTGTCTTTATACTTTGCGAGTAGGTTCAAGGTTTAATGAGAAGTATCGCATTTAATACCCCAGCTAAATGAGCGGGACGGGACAAGTGAGGATAGTAATGAGTATCGGCGGTTGAATGTCAGTTGTTTGATAGAGAGGATGCCCGCAAGAATTTAGCATCATCGCCTGTGGATGCAATCGAGAGATTCCTTGCTCCGCAACTCTCTTAGGAATGGCAATTGGCGCTTTGGGAGAAGTTGCGATCGCTGCTGCGTAACGCGTTTCTAAATGCTTTAATTGCAATTGAGTTCCTCCGTCTACAGCAATCAACGTCCAGATGACTAAAGAAGGTTCGGCAGTGGGTCGCTCTTGCCAGGTGTAGGCGAGACGCTTGGGTTCGTCTAATTCGATTACCCCGCACTGAATCTTCGTTCTCAATCCCGGCAACGAATCGCCGTAAAACTGAAATTTATGCCCCAAACGAGGCTCAAAGTCATTCTCCATCAGCCAAGCTGCTAAGGCGCGGCGGTTGGTCAACACTTTCCAGACTTTTTCGGGCGGGTAGGGATAAAAACATCGATCTTCACAGTTTGAGTCATGGGTTTTCCTCCAAATAGTGACCGAGGGCATCCAGTTTTTCTTCCCAAAACTGCTCGTAACAAGCAACCCAATCAGAAACCTGCTTTAACGGTTCGGGGTTCAGGCGATAGAAGCGCTGTCGTCCCACTCTTCGCTGGGTTACTAAACCTGCTTCTGCAAGCACCTGCAAATGCTGGGAGATGGCTGGTAGGGACATCGAAAATGGCTCGGCTAGATGCTTGACCGATTGTTCGCCCAGCCGTAATCGATCCAAGATGGCTCGTCGGGTGGGATCTGCGAGCGCAATAAAGGTATCGGCACTAGCAGTAGGTCGGCTCATCTAAAAATTAATATTTAAGCAAATACTTAATTTATTTTTATTTTAGTTAAGCACTTGCTTAAATGTCAAATCCTCTTTGTTATCCTTGACTTCTAATCGCACCCGCACGACAATCCCTTAACCAAAGACGAATTGCCTGACCGA